>VMSS01000224.1 GCA_013791995.1 Desulfurivibrio sp.
CACCGGTTCCAGGTATGAGAACCACGATGAGCGAGGTGATGAGGAACTCTACTGAGATCATGCGGGGGTGCTCCGGTTAATGTGTGAGACCTCACGCTGCGATCAGCGGGAAATAGGCCGCAGACCTAGTTTTTTGCTGAATTGCATAAGACCAACTAAAACGGGGTCAGATTTATTATACACGGGATCGTTTTGCATAAATAAATCCGTCCCCATTATTTTTTCTGATTACCACTAATCTTCAGCCAGTTTTTTCCGTCCTTCCGGCGGAGGCCGGAATCCAGGCAAAAGGGAGCTAATTCCTCTGGATTCCGGCCTCCGCCGGAAGGACTTGTTCGCAAGCAAGAGATTGACACAAATTACGAATTATCAGCTGGTTAACACATGCCACCCGTGTGCTGGCTGAAGTTTGATGGTAATCAGATTATTTTTTGTAACGCAACTCGTCCAACAGGAGCGTTTCTGCTACAGTTAGAATACAGATCACCGTTGTCACCCCGTTTAAGAATCAGCATCCTCCTGGTCGCCATGCGAAAAAAAACAATCCTTATCCCAATGTTTCTTGCGCTGTTCATCTGCTGCTGGTTGACCGGACCAGTCGCGAGCGCGGCGACCCGCAGTGAATCGCGTTCCGCTGGACAACCCGCCATCGATATCGCCAGGCTGGAAAGTAGAATCCATGACCTCATCAACCTGGAGCGAAAAAATGCAGGGCTGCCGGATCTGGCATGGAATCAAGCCCTGCAACAGATTGCTCGCGATTACAGCCAGGACATGGCAACGCGGAATTTTTTCTCCCACACCGACCCGGAAGGGCGCACTTTTGTCGAGCGTTACCGGCGGGCTGGATTTAAGTGCGCCATCAGAAAGGGTTTCTTCTTTGGCATGAGCACCAATCGGGGGGGCGAAAATATTGCCTATAATCATCTCTCCAGCGCCATCTTGCGGCGGAAGGGACAGACACTGACGTCCGGGGACGCGGAGGACCAGTTTGCCGCCGCCGTAGTCAGACAATGGATGACGAGCGCCAGCCATCGGCGGAATATCCTGACCCGTGACTTCCGGCGGGAGGGGATCGGCGTTGCCATCGGGAAGGACGGCAAGGTGCTGATCACCCAAAATTTTTGTTGAGTGCGTGCTGCGGCTGAAAAAGTGTCGAGAAAATCCGGGACTCCATAGGCAAGAGACTAAAACAATTTCTGCTGCCCGATAACCCCTGGGAGCCGTTGGGGAGACTTTATTCGTAGTACCTTATTGACATTCGTCCTGCCGGTCACAACCTCAATATCACGCACCGAAACCCCAAATTCCTCGGCCAGGAAGCGCACCATATAGTCGGTCGCCTTTCCTCCCTTCGGCACAGCCTTGACGCTGATGCAGAGTTGATGGCCCTTTACCTTGCCGATGGCGTCCTTCTTGGCGTTGGGAGTGCCGAGGATATTGAGGACCAGCACCTCACCTTCCCAGGTATAAAAGGGTCTTTCCGTCATGCCGCTCATCCCATCGGGTAGAGAATCTCTTGATTGACGCTGTCGCACTCTTTCAAGATTTCTTGTGAAAGGACGGTTTCCGAGGCTTTGAGCGTATCGTCCAGTTGCGAAGGATGCGTTGCCCCGACGATGGTGCTTGGGACAAAAGCAAAGCTGAGCGTCCAGGCCGCCGCCAGAGTTGCCGGAGCAAGGCCATGTTTTATGGCGATGGCCGCATATTTTTGTGCCGCCGCTATGGAGCGATCGTTGGCGAATCGGCTGGCCTGCGCTTTCATCCTCGGATCGGGATTGGACAGGTAATCCCCGAAGCGAAAGCCGTCCCAGTTCCGGTCGGGTGTATACTTGCCGCTCAACACTCCGCCGGCCAAGGGCGAGAAGGGAAGCAACCCGACCTGCTCTTTTTTGCAGACGATGGCAATTTCATCAAGGAAACGTCTGTTGAGCATGGAAAAGTTGTTCTGGATGCTCTCGAATCGCTTGAATCCTTGATAACGGCTGGTTTCCAGGGCTTTGGTTAAGCCGTAAGCGTTCTCGTTCGAGGTGCCGATATAGCGCACCTTCCCGCTACGCACCAGTTGATCAAGCGCTTCAAGGCTCTCTTCAATGGGTACGACGGTGTCGGGCCAGTGGACCTGATAGAGATCGAGGTAATCGGTCTTGAGTCTCCGCAAGCTCCCTTCGACGGCGGTGGTGATATGAAAGGCATCGATGGCCGTCAACCCGTGGCGCACCGGGGGAACGAACCAGCCATTGGCCGCGCCCGCGACCTTGGTGGCAATGATGATAGAATCCCTTGGCTTTCCTGCCAGCCACTCACCAAAGATCGCTTCCGTGATCCCAACCGTTTCCGCTGTTGGCGGAACGGGATAGACCTCAGCCGTATCGTAAAAGTTGACGCCATTTGCATAGGCTTTATCCAGGATTTCAAACGATATTTTCCTGTCGCATTTCTTCCCGAAGGTCATTGTCCCCAGGCAGATGTTGGAGACTCTCAGGCCGCTTTTTCCGATATAGTTGTATTTCATATGGGTGGTCGTAATTTGTTTTTAAGGCTCCGGGTAAGGCTCAGAAAATGCCAATGTTTGAACTTAGGCGGCGGCCCGTAAGGGCCGCCGCGCCTGCAGCGAATTGTTAGCTTTACTTCGATGAAAGGTTCATGAATATGATGTTTTTTAACCGCAACATCATGTTGATTAGCAAGAAAAGCCCCCACGGAATGGCCGCATCGAGGAACCACAGTGCGAATATCCCATGCACAGCTAGGATTGCCTGATTACTTAGTAGCCAATCAACGTAGCCATTTGTGAAGATGGCGTTGTACTTGGCGATGGCCAGGAGAACGACCAGAGAGCAGAACAACACAATGACATGCTTAGACGCCTTGTAACCAAGGAGGTCGATGCTGTCTTGATTGAGCTTCTTGAATGCCTCCCGTTTGTAAGGCATGTACAAGCCGGCAAGCATTTCACTACTTTCAATAGTTCTACCGAATACCGACTTTAGGAAGGAAGCGGTCAGCTGAATTAGTAAGCTAAGAACGCCAATCGCCTTATCTTTTAGCGTAAGCTTTGATCTCAGCTTGAGACCTTTCAGCCAGTGAACTGTGTAGCAGTGCTCCTCAAATACGGACTGAAGCAGCTGCGCGCCGGTATATGAAGTTCCGCGTGCGTCGATAAAGGCTTTCCTGCTGTGATCAAAGAAGTATTCACCATCAAACGTAAGGTCAATTGGTTGGGGCGTTGCAAGGCTTGCTTCCAAGGACTCTTTGGAGGGGCAACCGCCTTTGATATCAGAAAAATTGTAGTCCCATTTCGTTGCTCGGTACTGGCTCATCAGCGCGATTCTTACTCGTAAGGGAGCGAGGGCTGGATTTTCGGACGACGACTTTGGAGCCAGATAAACAACCCAAATTGCCGCAATGTTGTCTGGCTCTTTGTTGTCCTGTCGAACGGCAGGTTTGTACCGAATATCCTGTGGATATCGCTTCTTAACCGAGAATCCGATTGGGGTGTCAGTTAAAGCGACCTGGCCATAGAAAGAACAGGAGTCAATGTCGCCAAAGGCATTTATCAAGTCGTTTGTTGTTTGGAAATAGCTCATCTTGAGCCTCTAAAAGGGGCGGAGAAAACTAGGGAAAACTAGGGGCATCCCCCAGTTTCTTTGTTTGGTTGTCCAGTTATTGTTTCACGCAGCCAGCGGCGTGATGCGGGCAAGCGATTCACCGGCGTTTTTCACCTCGTTAGTTCTGTTTTCCAAGCCCCTCGGCGATGAAGGCGGCCACCATGGCGTTGATGCTCACCCCTTCCGCCGCAGACCGGGCTGCCAGTCGTGCATGGATGCTTTTCGGCACCCGTTGCACCCATTTGCCGCTGTACTGTCCAGGTTCGGGGATGGCATCGCCGAACTCCCTGGCCGTTTCAATCCATGAGTGTTCCGCATCCATGGCGTTGGCAATGGCCTCTTCGATGGTCTCGCCATCGGACATGCACCCAGGCAGATCGGGGAAGGTCACCAGATACCCATTGCCGTCTTCGTTTGGCAACGGGCGTACCTCGAAAGAATATTTGATGGTTTCTGCCATGGCTTAGCCTCCTTCGACAAAACGGATAAACAATTTGATATAGATGGGCTTTATTGGCCGATGGGCGGGGATGGTCAATTTTTCTCCGTCGCTGCGGCGAAAGGTTACATGACTCGTTCCCGGCTGTCGCCAGATGATTTCATGCCGCTTGGCAACACCCTTCAGGGTGTCGATCTTCCAGTCACCCTGCGGGTTGTTCTTCATCTGGGCGAGTATTTTATCAGCCGCGCTCATGTTAATATAGTATCACATGCAATATCATTGTCAAGGGTGGAAAGGAGTCCTGTTTCATCGTTTCGTCGTGCCGGACTCCTCGTCAAACACCGGGCATTTCCGTTCGGGCGTGTAATCGGTGTAAATCTTGTCGGAGTAATCCTTGTGACAGGGCAGACATTGCCCAACCCGCAGGATGCGGGCCAGCTCTTTCTTGTTGAAGGAGCCCAATCAAAATGGGGACGGAGCCCGGTTTTCTGTATTGCTTTTAACTTTAAGGAGCTCCCCTGAGTAGTAGTCAAGCAATAGTGCGGATCGTAACACACCGTTTTTTCCTTGGACGTTACAATTTATATAACTTGTAGAGCCAAATTTGATCATTCCGTGATGACTGTGGATATGGCCGAAAATATGATATTTGGGTTTTATTTTGGCCACGGCAGCGGCAAGCTCGGAGCAGCCATGCGATATGGGCCCATCTTGGTCAAAAATTCCTAACGGCGGTGCATGGGTTACTAGGATATCGATTTTTTCTGGGATCATATCCCATTTTTCTTTCAGGGCTTTCCCCCGTGGTAAGGCAAAGGCATCGCAAGCATAGTCATTAAATGTTGGTTGCCAAGGAGTTCCGTAGATAGTGATCCCGCAAATAACCACACCTTCATCCTGAAGATATACCGCGTTAGATAAAAGGGATTTGGCCTTTCCGGGGTCACGTGCCAGCCTATGGTCGTGATTCCCTCCAATTACAATTTTATGCTTATGAGGAAGGCTTCCCAGGAAGTTGTTAAAGTGCGCAACATCTTGCGAAGTTCTGCAATGGGTCATATCGCCGGCAAATATTAAAATATCTGCTTCGGGGATATTTATTCTCCCGTGTGTTGCGTGGGTATCGCTGAAAAGAGCTAATTTCATTGTTAAGATTAGAATTGATCTGTTTGTTGATATGAACCGCTAAAGTTCACAGGCCGCGCTCGCCCCGATCACGTGCGGTACATTGCTAACCGCTTTTATTTTTTTAATGTATTTTGCACCAGTCTTCTTGGTCGTAATTCTAAGGCTAGAGTTCCAAGCTGATATTGTATTGTGCTTCGACAGGCTCAGCATGAACGGAAGAAACTAGAATGATTTTAAAATGGCTACCGTTCGCCCTGAGCTTGACGAAGGGTGGTTTTTTATTTTTGTAAGGGGCTTTTCTGTCAGGGTAGAAACATGGGTATCTTCCCTGTTTCCACATGCTTTTCTTGGGTGTTCGCTATGCCAACTGTTCCGGGTTCAACCCCATGGCTTTTGCCAGCTTTTCCCGGGTGGCCTTGCGGAGCTTCGCCTCGCCCGATTCCATCTGAGAGAGTGCGGCCTGGGTGATCCCGGCCCGCTCGGCGACCTCGGCTTGGGTGAGGCCAAGGTATTCGCGCCAGGCGCGGGCGAGCGGGATACCGTCTTGCACGTGCATGCCGACGACCTCGTGGGGGACGTAATCCCCTTCCGGGATGCGCGGAGTTTTTGGTGTGATCTGGGCAGCCTCGATTGGATGTTCGCGAGCGAAATCGGCAAAGGGGATAACCACGAAGGCCGGAACTCCTCCCTGGTAGATCGGTTGGATTTTAGTAGGTTCGATCATCGCGTTTTTTTACCTCCTCTATGCGGATAATACGCACTTCACTCTCCGCTTCAAAAAACACCCGGTAGCGTCCGACTCGTAAGCGGTAGGAATGTTCATGGTTTTTCAACTTTTTCACTTGCAGGACTTCCGGGAATCCCTGCAAGGATTGCACTGAGGAATAGATGGCATCGCGGGTTTCCTTGCTGCCAATCCGAGCGAATTGCTTCATCGCCTTCGCCTTCCACTGAATCTCGTACATGATAAAATATAAGTTAATTATAAGTTTTTGTCAAGTTGGCGGGGCGTCACAGGCAACGGGGTTATCTCCTCACCGTCCCGCTTTCCTCGTCAAACACCGGGCATTTCTTCTCGGGCGTGTAATCGGTGTAGATCTTGTCGGTGTAATCCTTATGACAGGGCAAACATTGCCCAACCCGCAGGATGCGGGCCAGCTCTTTCTTGTTGAAGGGGCGCAGATCGGGGCGGGCGCTTTTTTGCAGGGGTTTGCCGTTGATGTCCACGTAGCCGTCCAGCGGCGGGGTGGGGCCGGCCTCGGTGGTGATGCCTTGGTCTATGCCGTTAAATCGCCATTCCCCATTTTCCTTCCAGGCAGTGCCTTCGCCTAAGCCCACGGTCTTGGTGGAGGTGTGGCAGTCAACGCAGGTGCGGCCCGCTTTTTGGGTGGTGTGGGGGCTTAAGGCCGCCATGGTCAGCGAGTTGAAGGAGCCGGCCGGTTTGCCATCTTTGTCGATCAGGGTGACGAAGTCCTGACAGCCGGGGGTGACGGTGACGATCTTGTCTTTCCATACGGCGAGCATGGGTTTTTCGTAGCGGAGATAGGAGCGGCCCTCTTCCCACCAGCCTGCGGTTTCCTTGCCGGTCAGCTTGTCGAGATGGGTGTCCCGCATGTCCTGTTTGGCGTGGCAGCCGTAGCATTGCGGAATCCAGCTCGAATGGCAGGATGCGCAGCCGATCCGTTTGTGGCCGGGGTAATCGCAGGTCCCGCTCTTGGGCGGGTTGAGCGGATGTTTTTTGCCGGTGAGCTTGCCGGTGAGAAGGTATTTCCCGTCCGGGGTTTGTTCGAGGTTGTTGAGTTGTTTCTTCTTTCTGGTGAGGCCGGGCTTGCCGTCCTTGGGATTCACGTGGCAGAGGGTGCAGGAGATCTCCAACGCCTGTTCGTAATGGGCGTAATTGGTGCCGTCGCCCATGATCTCGTCGCGGGTGTGGCAATCGATGCAGGCCATGCCCTGCTGGTGGTGGATGTCCGAGGGCAGATCCAGGTAAAAGCGGTCGCCGGGCAGCTCTTTTTTGGATGGCCCGCCTTTTTCGTAGGGGGTGCCGTAGCTCTCCCCCTCGTAGACGCCGATAAACGAGGTGCCCACCCTGCCGCTCCGGTTATGGCAGCGGATGCAGTTTTCCATGGGCACCTTTTTGTTGATGAGCGGGTGCGGTTTTTTCTTGAGCTGGCCGAACTGGAAAAAGGTTTCCCAGGGCTTGGTGGCGGTGGGGGCCTGGGGTCTGGTGTAATGGCAGGCAGTGCAGCCGCCGCCCTTTTCGCCGAAGAACCCTTCCAGATCGCCCTTTTTCTTCCAGAGATGGCAGGTGGCGCAGAGCTTGCGGTAATAGTCGATGGCCAGCGAGGTTTTTCCGGTTTTGATCAACTCTTCCACGGAAAAATCGCCGTTCTGGTCCGGGGCTTCTCCCCAGTAATGGAGCAGGGTGGCGAGTATCCCGCGGTTGGTGGCCATGAGTGAGTTTTTCACCTTTTTGACATCCTGGGCATGACACCCTTCAACCCCGCAGGTTTTTTCCACCACCCGCAGATCGCCGGGGTTCTTGACAATACCTTTGTGGGCCGCCTCCTTGCCGATGGCCAGCGGATCGCCGAGATGGCAGGGGGAACAGCCCAGCACTTCGCGGCCATGGGCCGGATCGAGTTTTTCGTCCTTATGGCAGGAAAGGCACATCTCCACCTGGCCGTTGACCAGCTGGTAGAGCTTGTCCGGCCGTTTGGTCAGGTTTTCGCGGATCACCAGGGCC
>VMSS01000236.1 GCA_013791995.1 Desulfurivibrio sp.
GAGATCGACAAATGGCATTCGGAGTCTCCTTGCCCTTGTCTGCCGAAAAAGCGGAGAAAGGGACGCTCAGTTTCCCTTGTCCACGGTTGAGGCCTGCGGTTCACCGCTCTCAATGGGCAAGTTCGGGTCTCTGGCCCATTCGTTCCACGAGGCAAAATAAACCCGTAGTCTGGTGAAACCGGCCAACTTCAGCGCAACATAGGTGTTGGCCGCTCGCGAACCCTTGAAACAGAAGATAATGATATCACTGTCCGGGAAGATCTGCTGGCTGGCGCACAAGGCTCGAATTTCATGGGCGGGCCGGAAGGCTGGAATCGCATCCCTGCTCATGAAACTGTACCATTCAATCCACCGTGCTCCGGGAATCCTTCCCCGCCTGGGGGCAAAATCAAAACCATAGGGTGAGGAGGTCTGCCCCAGCCATTCGTTGGCATCCCGGTTGTCGAGCAGAATCGTTCGCGAGTCGCCCAGGGCCGCAAGAACATCCTCCCTGGTGGCCATCAGAGCGTGGTTTGGCCGGGGTATAAATTGGCTGGAAGCCGGGGGCGAAGTCTCGCCGGTTTCTTCAGGCAGGCCATACTGCTGCCAGGCCCAGAAACCACCGTCAAGGATGCCGCAATCCCGGTGGCCGAGATAACAGGCAAGCCAGTACCCCCGGCAGGAAGCGCCATAGCGGGTATCAAAGCTGTCTTCGTAAAAAACAACCTTCCGGTCATGGGAGACGCCGACACGGGAAAAGCTCACAGCAAAGGTATTCTGCAAGGCAGCCAGCCCTTCCGGGCTGCTCACGCTCAAAAAGGAAAAAATCTCCGGCATGTTCACCGCCCCTGGAATATGCCCCTCGGCAAAAGTATCCTGATCGCGGATATCCACCAGCAACACCGAACCCTGTTCAATAAGCGCCTGGGTCTCGTGAAGGGTGTAAAGAATTTTTTCCGTCATGATTGCGTGTCCTGTGTGGAATAACAATAGCCGCGCCATCCGCCCTGATTCATCATTATATATTTTTCCCCCCGATCCCGCCCGGAAAATTCTCCGCCCGCCCCCTCTCCTTTATTCCTGTCTTTTCATTTTTTTCTCCCTTCTTGTCGAAACACTTTTCTTCATCTATATTGGCACTAGGAGGTAGCATAATGGCTCTTGATCCACAGATGAAGATTTTGCTCGTTGAAGACGCCGGGACCATGCGCAAAATGGAAGCCCGCATCCTCGGACAGGTTGGCTTTACCAACATCGTCGAGGCAGTGGACGGCAACGACGCCAAAGAAAAGCTTACCGCCGAACCCGACATCGCCCTGGTTATCAGCGACTGGTCCATGCCCAATTTCGACGGCTACCAGTTGCTGCAATGGATGCGTGCCCACGAGTCATTCAAAAGCCTCCCTTTTCTCATGGCCACCGGCCACGGCGACAAGGCATACGTGGCCAAGGCCAAGGAAGCCGGAGCCAACGGCGTGGTGGCCAAGCCTTTTACCCCGGACGAACTCAAAGTCCTCATTGAGGAATGCTTTGGCCTGAAGCAGGTAGCCGCCCCAAAAAAAGAAGAAGGCCCGAAAATGAGCGCCGAGGGCAAGGTGCATCTCAAGATGGCCCATATCCAGATTACCGATCATCTGGCTCTGGGAGTGCTCAAACATCAGGTAACATCAGGCCAAAAGGCCCCGCAGCATTTCAGCCTGGACACCCTCTGCATGCCGGGCTGGAACCCGGTGCAAAACGCCCTTGAAAACGGCGAAGTGGACGGGGCCTTTATCCTGGCCCCCATGGCCATGGACCTGTTCAGCTACGGCGTACCCATCAAGCTGGTGCTTTTCGCCCACCGCAACGGCAGCATCTGCGTGCGCAACAAAACCGGCAAGTATGCCAAACCGTATCAACAGTTCTTCAAACACAAGACTTTCTATATCCCGCACAAGATGTCGGTCCACAACATGCTGGCCCATATGTATTTTACCCAGATGGGTCTGCGGCCCGGGGTGGTGGGCAAAGAAGCGGTCAATGTCCTTTTTGACGTGGTCCCGCCTGTGGCCATGCCGGAATTCTTAAAAGACAATGCCGAGGCCAGCGGTTTTCTGGTGGCCGAGCCCATCGGCTCGCGGGCTATCACCGCAGGCATTGCCGAGCGCCAGTTTCTCTCCAGCGAAGTATGGCAGGATCACCCCTGCTGTGTCGTGGTTTTCCGGGATGAAATCCTCAAGAAATATCCGGATGCGGTGCAGGAATTCACCAATATGCTGGTGGAATCCGGTCTCTATATTCGGGATCATGTTGACGAGGCCGCGGAAATCGCCGTTAACTTTCTCGACCCGCTGAAAAAAATCGGGCTCGAACCCGCCCTTCTCCGCAACGTGCTTTCCGACCCCCAGGGCATCACCACGGACAACCTCTATCCGGTCAGCGAAGATCTTGAAGCCATCCAGGATTACATGACCAGCAAGATGGAGATAGGCCGACGCATCAATCTCGCGGAGTTTGTCGACACCCGCTTTGCCGATATCGCCTGCAAGAATCTGCCGGCCGCGACAGGCGCAGGCCAGGAGAAGGGGCCGCCCCGGGGCGCAGCCAAGAAGCTGGGCATCGACCAGACTCTTGCCTCCCGAGAAGGCAAATATCTGATTTTCACCCTGGGCGATGAGCATTACGGTCTGGGCATCCTCGATGTCCGGGAAATCATCGGCCTGATCTCCATCCACGAACTACCGCAGATGCCGCCCTTTTTTAAAGGGGTCATCAATTTACGGGATAAGATCATCCCGGTCATGGATATGCGGAGCAAGTTCGGCATGGAGAGCGCGGAATACGATGCCCGAACCTGTATTATCGTGGTGGAGGTTTCCGGCCTCACCGGCTCCCGGCTCATCGGCATCATTGTCGATTCGGTATCCGAGGTGGTCAGCATCAAGGAACAGGAGGTGGAAGATCCCCCCAAATTCGGGAGCACGGTTGATAGCCAGTGCCTGCTGGGCATGGCCAAGCTCGCCGAGGGCGTGACCATCCTCCTGGATATTGACCGTCTTATGCATATCCAGGAGGCGGTGGTGCTCAGCGCCGGCACTTAGAAAACCGGCGGACATGCCGTTTCACAAAAAAATATCAGATTACCACTGATCTTCAGCCAGTTTTCCCCCGTCATTCCGGCGAAAACCGGAATGACTTGTTCGCAAGCAAGGCATTGACATAAAGCACGCATGATGAGCTGATTGACGCATGGAACCCATGTGCTGGCTGAAGTTCGATGGTAATCAGAAAAAAATAACCATTCACCGAAGGCCTATGACCGGGAGTCCAGTAATTTCCGCACCACTCGAGCAAAATGATCCATGGCAAAAGGTTTTTGCAGCAGGGCGGAGCCTCGCTCCTCCTCCAGCTCCTGTGTCTCAACATCAAAGGCGTAACCGGTCATATAGAGGATAGGCAGGTCGGGTCTCCGATCCCGGATCGCCCTGCCCAAGGCCTTGCCGCCCAGACCCGGCATAATCAAATCGGTCACCAGCATATCAATTCCCTCGCCCTTCTCTGCAAAAATATCCAAGGCGTCCTTCCCGTTGGCCGCCGCCGCAACCCTGTAGCCGAGTCCTTCCAGGGTTGCGGCCAAAATCTGCAACACTTCGGCGTCATCCTCCACCAGGAGAATGCTTTCCGTTCCCTCCTCCAGATGGAGTGGGGTAGCCTTCATCTTTTCTCCCGAAACGGCACCTTCACTTTTCGGCAGAAAGATCTTGAAAGTGCTGCCCTTTCCCTCCTCGGATTCCACAAAAATATGGCCTCCATGCTGGGCGACAATACCGTGCACCGTGGCCAAACCAAGCCCGGTTCCCTTGCCCACTTCCTTGGTGGTGAAAAAAGGATCAAAGACCATGGTCATATTGTTCGCATCGATACCGCAGCCCTGGTCGCTGACCGCAAGCACAACAAAATCACCACAAATCTCCCGCAAGTCGACATCGTAGAGTGAATACGCGGCCACGCTCATGTTTTCCGCACTGATCCTGAGTTCGCCGCCTTTATCCATGGCGTCCCTTGCATTGACCACCAGATTCATGAGCACTTGCTCCATCTGACTGCGATCCACCAGCACGGCCCATAATTTTTCCGGAAGTGCGACAGTGAGGGTGATATCCTCCCGAATCAGTCGGCGCAGCATCTTGGTGAATTCCTGAATCAACTGACGCAGATCAAGCGGCTGCACATCAATTTTCTGTTTCCTGGAAAAGGAAAGTATACGACGGATCAGATCCGCCGCCCGCCGCCCACAGCTTTCGATGGTCTCAAACTTCGCGTGGAGTTCATTGTTCCCGACGGTCTGCATCTTGCCAAGCTGGGAATTGGCAAGAATCGGGGTCAGGATGTTGTTCAGGTCATGGGCGATGCCGCCGGCCAGGGTTCCCAATGCCTCCAGTTTCTGGGTCTGCCGGAACCGCTCCTCCAGCCGTTGCCGCTGGGTTTCATTCTCCTTCCGTGCCGTGATATCCCGATCGATGCCGTGATAACCGCAAATCCGTCCCTGGGCATCGAATACCGGCGTGCCGCTGGACTCCACGATGACCAACCGGCCCTCCTTAGTGAGACAGCGCCGCTCCACCGCATGGCACCGGCTGGCCGAGGCCATGCGTGAGAAAAAAACCTGCCGGAACTGATCCCGGCTCTCCGGCTCGGCGAGCACCTCGAAAAAGATTTTACCCGCCAGCTCCTCAGGGGCATACCCGTAAAGGTCAAGGCTCACAGGAGAACAGTAGGAGAACCGCCCTTCGCTGTCGACTTCCCAGACAAAATCGCTGGTTGTCTCCACCAGGGAACGAAAACGATGCTCCGAGGCGATGAGATCCTTGCGCTGCTGTTCAGCCAGCCGGGCAAGATACCACTTGGTCGTGAGCGAGAGGGCAAGCTGCCTGATTTCATCCGGGTCGAAAGGCTTGCGCAGAAAGAGCAGCTTTTCCGAAGAGCCCACGGCCCGGACAATCTCCTCAATGCTGTGATCGGAATAGGCCGTAACAATAACCAGCTCGATCTCCGGATCCAGGGCGCGGATCCGCTTTGCCGTCTCCATTCCGTCCCAGCCGGGCGGCATCCGGACATCGACAAAGGCCAGGGCGAATGGCTCTTTCCTGCGTGCCGCCTCCTCCACCATGGCAAAACCTTCTTGGCCCTGCGCGGCGAAGGAAAGAGAAAAATGCGCGGCTGCCGGATCATTCTCCATCCCAGGGGAGAGGAGGCGGTTTATTTTTTCGGCGGATGTTCCGGAAGACACCGCTTCCGGGGCCAAAACCAGTTGATATGCCTTCCAGACATCCAGATCATCGTCAATTACCAGAATACGGCGGGGCTGCTGCTTCATATCCCTTGTCATTTCCTGGTTCCCCTCCTTTTTCTGCTCCACACCCTGTCCCGCAACCTTCATCGAGCCTTTCCGGCCCCGAGTTGGATAGTTACATGCACTCTTCCTTATTCCGCATGTGGTCGCTCCGAGACTGCGGCAGGCAAAAGCACAGTGAAGCGCGCCCCTTTCCCCGGACCTTCACTCTCCGCCTCAATAAAACCGTTATTGGCAATCATGTAGTTGGCGCAGGCATGCAACCCGAACCCGCTGCCCCGCTCTTTAGTGGAATAACCGAAGCTGAAAAAACGCTTCTTTTCCTCCTCTGTAAATCCGCACCCCGTATCCTTTACGGAAAAGAGGACCAGAAGTTGTCCGTTGTCCTCCCGGGTATTCGTGGTGATGGCCAACTCCCGCTCTTTGCCGAGGAAGCCATCCATGGCCTCATAGCCGTTTTTGATCAGATTCACCAGAACCTGGAGAAGCTTCGCCTCTTCCGCCTTCACCGGGGGCACCTCCCCAAGGCGCATTTCGACGGTGATATGACGCTTGCCGATATCATACGCCAGAATTTTCAGCGCATCCTGCACAAGTCTGTTGATATCGAGGTTCTCGGAGTTGTCCATCAGCCGGGCATACCGCATCTGTAGCCGAATAATGCTTTCTATGTGCCGATGTTTCCCAATAATGGAACGAAGTTCGTTGACGGTGCGGTCGAACTCCTCGGTGACTGCGGCGGGCAGATGCCGGAGGATATCGAGGCAATACTCTTTTTCCTCCTGGGCAAGCAAACGCTTCCCCTCAAGAAAATCACGCAACGGCGATACGGCTTCCTCCAACTTGGAACGAAGAGGGCTTTCAGCCAGATGGTTGCACAGCGTCGTGGCCCCCACCTGAGCCGGCGTAATGGCGTTGCCGATATTGTGCAGCACACCCACCGCCATCTCGGCCATGCCCGCTTCGTGGGCCTGCCGGATCATGATGTCCTGCGCCTCTTCAAGTTCCTTCGTCCTCTCCTCCACCTTCCGCTCCAAAGAACGGGCGTAGTCGTCAAGCTGTTGCCGCATCAGGCGTAATTTTTCGGTCATGCTATTGAACGAAGCCGCCAGATCGACGAATTCCTCGCAAGCCATATCCGGTAAGGCTATTTCTCTATCAAGATCCCCGGCAGCCACCTGCCGGACACCGATATGCAGCACACTGGTCGCCCGCACAAAGAAACGGGTCAGGAGGGTGACCACCGCCAGTCCTGCAAGAAAGAAAACAAGCAGGATATAGAGAAAATTGATGGTAGCCTGTCGCATCTGCGCGGTCCATTCCGCCTGCGCCCGGACAATTTCCTCCTCAAGGGGCGCCAAGGTATAGCCGCAACGGAGTACCCCCCAAAGCGTTTCCCCGCTGTAGATAGGGAAAACCGCCTCCAAAACCTTGTCGCTGCCCTTCCCTTTTTCAGGCCAGAAATATTCCACCGGGATTTTCCCGCTCGACCACTGCGCGGGAAACGTTTTTTCCATCAATAGACCGGCCTTATCATCAAGTTCACCGTTCAGGCGACTGCCGACCAGATTGCTGTCGTTATGCGCGATAACTGTCCGTGACCGATCCATGATCATACAGTAAAGAATTTCCGGATCGTCCCGGACCACCTCACCAACCAGATTCTGTAAAAAGGTGAAGTCAAAGCCGGCCACAGCCTCTCTGGCGATCATGGCCGTATTCCGGACCAGGGAGGCGCTCCGGATGACCAGGCCCTGGCGGATCATATTGATGTTGCGATCGAGCTGAATGTCGCGCAGCTGAACGGTTTCTCGAAGGATGAAATAGCTGAAGGCAGGAAAGAGCACGCACAGCAGGACCATGTTCATCCCCAGCAGGTATACGCTGATTGTCGGTCGCTTCCGCATGTTCTCTCCGCCGCAGTTCAAAAACTCTTTTCCCCGCCATGGCCACCGGGAGAAAAATTTCTTCTTCCGGATTTCCGCTCCTTCCGCATTGAGCACAGGCTGTAAAAACAGCATTTCCCGACCCGGTCCTTTCATGGTACCGGTGGGAAAAAAGAAAAGGCAAGAAAAAATGCAACTGTCCGGCTAAAGCCGAAAACCATGGGGAAACATCCAACCCCATACCTTTCAGCCGAAATGCTTGTCCACGGTGGCGATGCGGCTGTGAATGGGCGGAACAACCTCATCGTCGATCCAGACATCCAGCACGGTCGGCCGCCCCTCCGCAAGGATCTCGCGAGCCAGCTCGGGCGTAAGCGGGTTGGCTCCATCAAGCCGGATTCCCCGGGCTCCCAGGCCTTCGGCTATCCGGACAAAATCAACCCGTTTGAAACGAGGCGGCAGCCCGTCCGGGATCGGGGTTTTGAAAAGCCGCCGCCCATGATGGACCATGCCCAGCATGGCATTATTGAAAACCACCCAGATTACGGGGATATCATTATCCACTGCGGTGGCAACTTCAAACCCGTTCATCAGAAAAGAACCGTCCCCAACCATGGTCACCACCGGCCGCTCCGGCATCGCCAGCTTGGCGCCCACCGGCGCCGCCACCGCATAGCCCATGGAGCCGAAGCCCAGGGAGACATAAAAAGAGTATGGCCGGTCAATGGTCATATGCCGTATTGCCCAGGCCATGGAAGTGCCGATATCGGCAAAATAAACGGTATCAGCAGGGAAGGCGCGCTGAATGTCCTGCACCAGCTTCTGCGGGTGGTAAAGGTTTTCCCGGCTGCTGAAATCCTCCAAGACATCCTGGTGTTTCCGGTGCAGAACAGCGATGCCCTCCACCACCGAACTGCCTTGGACAGAGGAATACTGCTGCGAACGCTCTTCCACGATAGCCTTGCACAGCTCCTTGAGATTCATCCTGGCATCTCCCACCAGCCCCACCGAGGTGCAGTAATTCCTGCCGATCTTCTCCGGATCGATATCGATATGGATCAGGTGTTCGCTGGGATGGATGCGCTCGTCCCAGCCACTGGTCATCATCTCGGAAAAGCTGGTACCCACTCCGAGCACCACATCCACCTCATTTTCGATAATGTACTCCTTGGCCGCGGGGCTGCCGGCAAAGCCCAATACTCCCAGCGACAAGGGATGCGATTCCGGAAAGACCCCCTTGGCCTTGGGCGAAGTGGCCACCGGCACCTGAAGGAGCTGCGCAAACTCAAGCAGCTCATTGGCGGCCCGGGAAAGGACGACCCCCCAGCCGGCAATCACCACCGGCCGCTTTGCCGCCACCAGATACCCGGCAGCCCGCTTGACGCTCTCCTTATCAAAGAGACGGCCCTCCATCTTGAGCGAACAGGGCTTTTCCTGGTCCACCTCACGCTTCATGATATCGGTGGGCAGGTTGAGATGGGTCGGACCTGTGGGGCCGCTCATGGCAATTCGGACAGCCTTGTGCAGCATGTACTGGGCGCGGTCTTCCGTGATCAGCATGCCGCTGTACTTGGTGAAATTCCGGAAGATATTGGTGATGTTCACCCCTTCGGAGCCGGACTCCTGGATTGCCCCCTTGCCGAACACCGAGGTGGCCACCTGGCCGGTGAGCGCCAGGACCGGAATCTGATCGGCATAGGCAGAAGCCAAGCCGGTGATCAGGTTCGAGGCACCCGGGCCGGCCGTGGAGCAGCACACGCCGATCCTCCGGGAAACCCGGGCATAGCCGTCGGCCATGAAGGCGGCCCCTGCTTCATGCTTGGTGACGATGGGCTTGACTCCCTTTTTGTTGTGATAGATCGCGGTATTCAGGTCCTCAATGGCTCCTCCCGGCACGCCAAAAATATACTCGACTCCGGCATCGGCCAACAAACCGATCATCAATTCCGCAGTATTCATACTCTCCCCCCCCGGGATGTATTTGCGCAACGAACTCGCCGCATCAACCATGCGACACTAAAACCGCAAAACCCCTTGCGGCTTTCCTCTATTTTCCGGTATGGAAATACAATGCTGTCAGATGCAGTAAAGAAGAGTTGTCCACTCTTGTCCAGAGGAATAAAAATGCGTTTCTCATTCATGCTGATAACCTACCTGCGAATCCTCCGTGTTACTTGGCGGGTATACGGATTCGGCCCGGTTTTTCTTACCTGGCTTCTGGTCGAACCCACGATGAAAATCCTCACCGCCCTGACCCTGGCCCTGGACCACCTCTTTTTCCCAGGGTTTCGCAAGGTCAAGGTGGAAAATCCTATCTTCATCATCGGCCACCCCAGAAGCGGCACCACCTTTCTCCACCACCTGCTGACCCGGCACGAAGAGGCAGCCCCCTTCCATACCTGGCATCTCTTCTTTCCGGCCCTCACGGCCCGAGTCCTGTTCCGCCCCCTGGTGAAGATGCTGATCAAAAAAGGCAAGGACGAAGTGATGCCGGCATGGACCGGCCACCGCATGGCGCTGGACAAGACCGAGGAAGAGGAGATGCTCTTCCTGCATAATTACGACACCAACTTCATCACCATCGGCATGCTCTCCTTTGACGAGCGGACTTATCCTGAACTCCAATACCACGATCGCCAGCCAAGGGAGGCGCGGCTGCGCTCCATGCGCTTCCTGGATGGCTGCTTCCGGCGCCACCTGTACTACACCGGAAAAAGCCAGATCATCGCCCAGACCCACTTCTCCACCTTTCGGCTCAAGACCATGCTGGAATTCTACCCGGACGCCCGCTTCATCTTCATCATGCGCAGCCCCCACCATGTGGTGCCGTCCTTTCTCTCCCTGCTGCACAACAGCATCGAGTTCCGCTGGGGCATCAAGCAGGTTGACCCGGAATTGCTGCAACGCTATAACGAACAACGCCTTCAGGGCATGGTGGACCTGTATCGTTACTTTTACGAGATGGATATCCATGGCGAACTGCCGCCGGATAGGGTCTTGATCCTGCCTTACGACCAATTGCGCAACGACTTGAACAGTACCTTTGAACGGATTACGGAGTTCACCGGCCTTGCAGTCAGCGAGGAACTGCGGCAGGCGATACGGAAACGTGCTGAAAAACAGGGAACCTACCAACGGAAACACAAGGTGAAAGAACTGGCGGAGTTCGGCCTGAGCCGGGAGCGCATCTCAAAGGAGTTTGCTTTTGTCTTTGAGCGCTACGGCATGGAGGAAACGGGAGAATAATCAACAGTCGAAAGATGCACGCTCCTTGATTGCCTTCACTACCGCTTCCACGCACTCCGCAAGGGTTTGCCGGTCCGTGTCCAACACCAGATCCGGTTGCTCCGGCTCCTCATAGGGTGCGGTGATGCCGGTGAAATGGGGTACCTCGCCGAGTCGGGCCTTTCGGTATATCCCTTTCACATCCCGCTGTTCGCAGGTTTCCAAGGAGCAGCGGCAGTAAATTTCAAAAAAATTTTCCGGGCCGAGAATCTCCCGCACCCGTTGCCGATCCTCGCGAAAGGGCGAGATAAAGGCGGTAAGCGCGATGATCCCGGAATCAAGGAAGAGCTTGACCATTTCCGCGATCCGCCGGATGTTCTCGCTCCGCTCCTCCCTGCTGAAGCCGAGATCACGACACAGGCCATGCCGAACATTGTCCCCGTCAAAGACGTAGGTGTTTGCACCCATGGAGAAAAGCCGCTCCTCCACTGCGTGGGCCAGGGTTGATTTGCCGGCTCCGGAAAGGCCGGTAAACCACAGGGCCATGCTGCGATGGCGGTTCGCCTCTTCCCGCCGCTGACGGGTCACGGTGGCCATGTGCCAGATGATGTTGTTTTTTGTCATGCGCCCTTGATCTCGCAAAATCTTCTCACGCAGGAACAGGACGAGGTGGTTTGCCCTGGTAGTCGATATCCTCACAGTGCAATGGAAAGAACGATTCCGGGGGCTGATCGGCAGCCTCGGCGTAGCAGGCAATAACTCCAGCATAGACAAGAGCTGCTAACAAACAGTAAATTTCTTGAACGGAAAAACCCTGGTCACACAGAAAAGGGAGAACATAGGCTAATGCATTCATTTGTTCTTTGGTTTTTTCCAACATTATTTCTTCAATATCAAAAGCCAAAGAAAGATGTTCCCCATGCTCGAAACCAAGTTTTTTTGTAACACGCTCCATGGCTTCAATCCGTTCATCACCATTGGCTACAGGCCTCGCATACCCAAGGATTACGGGTTTTGCTCGAGGGCCTCGTTGGCATGAGAGTACAATTTCTTCAACAGATATCCCCCCTCGTTTTTTAGCCATTGCATCTACAAAGAATTTAACCCCGGCCTGAATTGTACCTGGACCATACATTTTAGAATCAGAGGCAAGGATGCCTGCACTTATGGCACTGACCGGCGTAGCGCGTATGGTTCCAAACAGACTTCCCACTTGATTACACCAGATCCGCGCGTCTGGATAACTGTTGCAAACAAAATACGCCTCCAGCCAATCCGCCAGTCGCCTTTCCGGGAGGCGTCCCGTTGCATTGAGGACCAAAACCTGAAAATACGAGGCCTGCCCTACCAGATTCTCCATCATATCAAAGCCGTGACAATAAACCGCCTCGCCAGGTATCCACCCCCCTTTGCGGGTCCGTATTACTCCACGTTTTTCATCCCAAAAAAACGTATCACTTTTTGCGAGATTCAGGTTCGATAACATAGTGCTCCTCATCTAAAAAAGGCATGGCGCTGATTGGTTTGTTGGTCAACTCAAGACCATGGGCTAAAATTCCTGGCGCACAAATAAGTTGAAAAAGACCAGCTCCTGTTTGCGGCAGAAATCCCAGATCACTCAATACGGCTGCCACCACCCCGGTTGACAACCATCCCATTCCATATGGCTTTAAGGCCTCGGCAAAACTGCACCCCCAGGAGATGGCCTGGCCGCTTCCTTTTGTTCGGAGCAGAGCAATAATTTTGAGAGGCATTGGGTCGATTTCCCCAAATCGACTGCCAAATCCCGGCACAATATGCCAATCGCCCTTGTGCGGGCGCTCTCCCTTGAGACATTCCGCGACAAGAGCATTAGGAGAATCCCGAAGATTTTTTCTGAAAAACCGGATAGCCGCCTCAACCTCTTGCCCACCCAAATATTCACTGCCAAGTGCATTGAGACCAATGGGCAAGATGTGCGCGGGGGTCGTCTTTCCAACCCCAGCGTTCATGGCAGCCCGCGTGGCCGGGTGGCGTGGACCTGGGTTGATCATGGAAACAAACAGAAACTCCAGCATCCTGGCTTGCTCCGGAGTTGGCAGCTCGCCTTGAAAGAGGAGAAAAAGAACCTCGCTGAAGCTCCTCTTCTGGGCTAGCTCAAGGATGTCATAGCCATGACAGCGGCACGCTTCCGCCAAATAGGGATTCTGCTCGGATGGGATCTCCTGCCAAATCTTCGTCATGGTCCGGTTGGCAAAGGACATGTCCCGCTTTCTAACCTGATTTTTCCGAGTTGTCATATGCTGCCTACGCTTCGTTTATATGCAAAAAGGCTTTGCCCGCCTTTCGGCAACCAAAGCCTTATGCCTTGCCGGACCAACAAACACCTAGAAATAATATTTCAACTCCGCCCAGACCGCCCGGCCTTCTATGGGGTAATCGTAGGGGATATAGGCGCCGTCCGGGGCTGCCGCCGCATGGGGGCTGGAAATCCGGCCCACCTCGTCAAAAAGGTTCTGAATTCCCGCCGCCGCTTCCCAGTGGTTGGCGATGTTCTTGCGTCGCACTATCAGGTTAACCACCTCGTAATCGGCAATATCACCGCGCGGGTCCCCCTGGGCCCGATGGCGGTCGCCGATCCAGTAAAACTGACCATTCAGGGACCAGTCCGGCAGGAAGGTCCAAATGGGATTGAGATAGAATTGTTGCCCGGGAGCATCCGGCACCACTGCGTCGTCAAGCTTTTTGTTTGTCGAACGCTGATAGGCAAAGTTAGCCCGCAGCCGGAAATCACGATGCAGCAACCAGTCCAGTTCCACCTCAAAGCCCCGGCCCTCCTGCTCACCGTTGTTGGTATAAGCTTGGGGCAGACTAGGGCCGACAGCCTCGATAAGCTCCGTGGCCTCATAGTTGAACAGGCTGAGGATCAGACGAAGATTCTTGGTGGGCTGGTAGTCAAAGGCCAGTTCGATGGTTTCGATCTCCTCCGGCATAAGATTTTGGTTGCCGATGACCACCGGATTGTTCTTGACGTACTGTTCACCGAAGGAAGGGGCGCGGAAGGCCTGACCGTACATCAACTTGGTGGTCAGATCGTAGCGGGTCTCCCAGACCAGGGCCGCTCTGGGATTGACGGTAGGGCCGAAGTCGGAGTACTCGTCATGACGCAGACCGACGGTAAGGGTCCAGTGCCGGGCAAATTGCCATTCGTCCTGAATCAGGCCGTACCACAGGGTCCGGCTCGCCTCGTCAATATAGATATGGGCCGGATCGGTCACATGCACCATGGCTCCGAACGGGTCGGCAACGGCGGCAGCCCCGAAGTTTTTGTACTGATCCCTGCCAAAATCATATGACTTGGCACCGACACCGATGCGAAGCCGGTGGTCGCGGAAACCCTTGTACAAGCCGCCCGCCTCCGCTCCGCCGTCCCTAGAGGTATAGATGGGATTGCCCAGCATGTTGAGAAAGGCGGCGGGAAAATATTGAATAAAGCTATCTTGGTAGATATAGGAATAATAGATGCGGCTCTCCAGCTCCCAGTTCTCTGCCAGCGTGTCGTTGTGCCAGGCAAGATCGGCAAGCAATGATTTTGTATCAACATCATTGCCGTAGGTGATTGCCTGGAAGCCGCCGGGCCCAGCGGCGGCTTCCTGCATAGAGCCGTAAAGACGCAGGGTCCAGTTCTCCTTGCGCAGCATGAGATGGCTGTCAAGCTGCTCATTAGCGGTGTTGATATAGCCCGGAGCGTTGGAGAGGGCGCTAGCGCCGACAGCGTGGAGATAGTCCCGTTCGATAATCCTGCCCGTGTCACCGCCGCTCTTGCGCCGTTCCACGCCGAAGGCCAAGTCAAAGCCGCCGTACTGGCCGCCGTGCTGAGCCCAGATGTCAGAGGTGTCGAAGGAACCGTAACGCGCTCCTGCCTGAGTGCCGTCGATCTCGAAGTTGTCCTTGGTGATCACGTTGACCGTGCCGGAAAAGGCATCGGCGCCATGCAGGGCCGAGCCCGGCCCTCGCACCACCTCCACTCTGGAGATCATGGCCACCGGCATCTGGAAGCTAGAGAAGCGGCTGCCCTGGTAGCTGGAGGTGAAGGGGACGCCATTGATCAGCAGCAGCACCTGGGGATTGAGGCTGGTGTGCACCCCGCGGATCGACCAAATCGAGCTGAACCACTGGGAGCCCGACGGCTCCACATGCAACCCCGGCACAGTTTCCAACACCTCGTCCAGGGTGGTGGCGCCCATGCCCTTGATGTCCTCAGCGGTGATGACCGAG
The DNA here is from genome assembly GCA_013791995.1 of Desulfurivibrio sp. GTDB lineage: Bacteria > Desulfobacterota > Desulfobulbia > Desulfobulbales > Desulfurivibrionaceae > Thiovibrio. Next base: position 14,680 of record VMSS01000236.1, read on the forward strand.
GCCACCGAAGGGGCCAGATGCACCGGCTTAAGTGAGCCGGTGGCGGTGAGCAGCAGCCGGTCGGTGCGGTAGACATCCCCCTCCTGCGGCCCCTGGCCGAACATCTTCTCAAAAGCCTCAATTTCGGCCTTCTCGGTGGAAGCAGGTGGGGAATCCGCTGCCATGGCCACGGTGGCGCAGGACAAACACAATACAACCGCTGCTGTCATAACCCGGTTTTTACGCATCTCCCCTCTCCCTTCCTCTGTTGAAAAACACCGAACAGGGGCGTGAAGGGATTTTTCCTCCGCAAAAACCCTGCTGATTCTTTTCAGTTTATGGGGCGAGGCATAAAAAATCAAGGAAACATTCGGCTGGGAAAAAGGGAGAAATCTTTTAACTTCATCGGGTTAGCAGGGAGTAGGAATATCCGGCAATACCGATTTCGGCTCAATGGATAACGGAGGTGGCCATATCCAGCACCTCGGGCGAGATAAGCAACTCAATGCGCTCCGCGGTTTTGGTATTGACCAGAAGCTGGGTGCCGATGGGCTCCATCACCCCGATCTCCCTGGGCTTCTGACCATGCAGCAGAATGTTGCGGGCCATGGCCGCAACCTGGCCGCCGATCTGGGTGAGATCCGGGTTGACCGTAAGGACCAGTCCCATTCTGGCCAGATTCTGAGTCTGTCCGACGCAGAAAAGTTTCTCCTTCAGGCAGCGATCTTCGAGCCAATCAACATTTTCCAGGGTGTAGACCACAGGGTCGTTAAGCAGCCAGAAGGCATCCACCCTGCCCGCCAGCCGCTTGAAGGCGAGCTGGAAATCACCTGCCCGGTCAATGCGCTCGGCCACCAGCTCCAGACCGAGCAGGGCGGCCGCCTCCCTGGCCTGAAAGAAAATTGTTTCCGAAAGAGGACTGTAGAGCAGGCCGATACGCCGCATGGTCGGAAAAAACAAGGTCATATTGACAAACTGGGCACCGGGAGAAATCTCGGCGGAGATCCCGGCAATATTGGTGTTGTCGTCCAGCAGCTTGTAACGCTGCCAATTCAACACCATGGCAAAAAGAACCGGAATGTCCTGACGATCTTGGGTCCAGAGCTTTGCCACATAGGCGGCTTTGGCGCCCAAGGCGAAAATCAGGACCGGCCTGACGGCGAAAAACTTTTCCTTCAAGCCGGGATCATGGGCAAGATCGCCATGCAGGTTAAAAACATGCACCGGCATTCCTATTTCCTCGCTGAAGATGGAGACCTGCTGCCCATAGGCTGTTTCGCTGTCCGAGAGCAGGATGGCAATCGGACAGCCGGAAGCGGCAGCCAACGCCGGGGCGCCGACCCAAAGTCCAACCGCCAGGAACAGGAGGATCAATCTCTTGTGCATTGAGTTATTCAGCATTGGGAACCCGCCACGCATCGATGTGCAGCATCTCCATAACACGTGCTGCTTTTCCGCCGTCTTTGCCTGCAAGGAGAACCTTTCGCATCCTTTCGACCTCTTTGGCCGGAACCGCACCGTTAACATAACAGAGTACCGGCAGGGGGAGTGGGTCAGAAACGGCAAGGGTTTTGACCGTCTTGAGAAGACGGGGGTTGATGTTGCCGATATAATCAAGGTTGTCCTGGGAAACGAGTGCCGCCTTCACCTGCCCCAGGGCCAGGGCAAAGAGGGCGTCGGAATCCTTGGCAGTGGTGATGAAATTGAGTTCTTTGCCCCGGAGGCCTATGCGCCTGAAGAGAGCCTCGTCCAGCACGGTAAGCCCGGCCTGCCCCACCGGCGTCATGGCAATGGTGATGTTGGCCAGATTTTCCGTTGTCAACGTCGAATCGGCACCGACGAGCAGCACCTTGCGATAGGTTGTCTTCCCTTGGCGGACCGGAATCAGAAACGGCTTGAAGCGTTTATCATTGCCATCCTGATGAAGGTACCATGCCGGCATAAAAAGAAAAGCCGAGCTATCGCTCCGCGCTTCTCGGTTAAAATCGTGGAACCTGGCAAAAGGCTGAAAGGAAAAAGCAAAGCCCGAGGAGGACAAAAAGGAGTCCATGGTCTCTTTGAGGCCGGAAAGGTTGTTCTGGATGGAGTCGGGATTGAAATAAAGAAAAACGGGAAGCTGAGATGGCGCCCCTCGAGAAGACGGTGCGTAAACCAGCAACAACAGCAACAGCAGGGTTGCTATATGCTTACAACGCCGACGCATCCGGGTCACCATTGAAACAAGAAGATCATAGTCGCAACTATAGCATATCGGCGGTCATCCCCCATAGCCTTTTGTTGTTTTTTTACGGAAGAACACCGGCAGGGAACAGGAAGTGGAAACGCTGCTCCGGTTCGGC
>VMSS01000134.1 GCA_013791995.1 Desulfurivibrio sp.
CGATCCTGAGCGTCATCCACACCCTGCAGGAGTATGGGCATAAAGCTGTGGGCATCAACGAGGCGGCCATCATGGAAACCTCCGATTTGCTGCAGCCCGAGCGCAAATATTACGAGTACTTCGAGTCTCAGATCAAGGGCTTTGATCCCACGGTTCAGATCCACAAATTGCCCGGCGGCGCCATGGGCAGCAGCCTTGAGCAGGCGGCCAAAGGTGGCTTTCTCGACAAGATGCCGGAAATTCTCCATAAGGAACTGCCCAAGGTCCAGATCGAACTTGGCAACTACTGGAGTGTCACCCCCGGCTCTCAGATTCTCTGGACCACGGCGGTAAGCAACGTGCAGGGCGGCGAGCGGTATGGCAATTGCTCCGGCGATCTTAAGAATCTGCTGCTCGGTAAGTATGGGCCCTTCCCTTTCTATCAGCCGCCGGACTGGATCTACGAAAAGGCTTTTGGCCCGGATTGGAAGAAGGTGCTCGAGCGGGATGGCGGCATGGCAGTCATCGAAGATATTGATTTGGACAAGGAGCGTAAAACTCTGGCTGACAAGCTTGGCTACGCTCCCACCGAACAGCAGTTGGTCACCTATCTCCAGCATCCCAATGACGCGGTGAATTTTTTCCGCTTTGAGGAGAAGTTCGGCAAGGTCTATGTGCTGCCGCCGAGTATTCTGTTCCGGCGGGGCGGGTTTAAGCTTGGAGAGACCGTTACCTTTAAAGACCATGCCGGCAAGGAGCACATCATTGAGATGGGGCCCATGCAGGAGAGTGAGGACGGATCCGAGACCAACGTTTACCTCAACATTGATCATCACCAGCGTCATTTTGTTTTTGAAAATGCGGTGGCTGAGGCTGGCGAGGCAAAAGCGGCCAAGCTGAGCAAGAAGGAAATCGAGGATCTGGCCAAGGCCGGGGATGTCCGGGCGCCTTTCTCGGCAAATGTCTGTGAGATTTCCGTCAAGGAAGGGCAGGCCGTGAAGGCAGGTGAGAAGCTTGCCGTCCTGGAAGCCATGAAGATGCAAACTCCTGTGAACAGCGGAGTGGACGGGGTGGTTGCCAAGATTGTCGCCAAGGTTGGTGATGCCATGCAGCCCGGCGATGAGCTGGTGAAGGTGACGCCCGCAGCCTGAGCTGAAGCGGTTGTCTTGAAATAGTAAAGGCCGGTGAGCATACAGTGCCCCCCGGCCTTTTTTTGTTGAACGACGAGATGCTAGTCGCTGATCTGAATTACCGAGTTTTCCATGCCAAAAGGATTGGTGCAGCGGGCGTCATTTTGTGGGTCTGTCCACCAGTCGCCATCAACAATGAAAAGATATTCGTAACGTCCGGGTTTGAGTTGCACTTTTTTCCGGCAGATGCCGTCCTTGAACTTGCGCATCTGAAAACCCTTTGCTTCCCAGCCGTTGAAATCCCCCACCAGATACACCTCTCTGGCTTCAGGCGCCATTATCGTGAATTCGATGGATGGTGCAGTTGTTCGCGATTTTTTGGTGGTGGGTGCTTTTTTCACCTTCTCCTTGGTTGCCATGTTTTTTCTCCCTTGCTGTGTAGTGCGAATGGGCGCTATGCCCGTCATCATGCTGGTTTTTACGGGAAACTAATCACATGATGCAGGGAAAAAAGCAGGAAAGTCAAATGGAAAAACCAGGAGAAGGTCAGGAATTAAAAGTGAGACGGTTGAAGCCTCCCTGGGCAAACCAGGGGCGGGTGGCATCGATCCCGTCCAGTTCCAGAAGCAGAACCTCAAGGACGAGATAGACCTTGGTGCCTTTGCGCACACAGGCGGTGAGGGTTTCACCGTGGTGGCCCAAAGCGGCATGGAGATGGATGCGGGGTTGGGTTTCATCCCAGAAGATACTGCCGCTGCCCAGGGTTTCCCGTGCCCCTTCTATTTGCGCCCAGACCGGATCAGGGGGCATGACCGGTTCTTTGGGGCCGGTGACCACCCCTGCCTCACGCAGGCCGCCAAGGACATGGAACCAGCCGCAGCGAATATTCTCTTTGATAATGAGTTGGCGCATGCCATCGAGAAAGTCGTCGCCTTCGTCAAAGCGAATGGTGAATACCCGTTTTATCGAACCGGAGCGGTATTCCATGGTTATCCTTACACCTCCTCGGGAGACGGGGTTGAGTCGGCAAACTGCTGTCGTTCCATGGCGGCGTGTAATTGGCGGAATATTTCCCGGCGATGAACAGGCTTGCGGGTGGCTGCAAACCGCAGGGCTGATTTTTTGAGGGCATTGTGGTCCAGGGCCGGAAATCTGCGGCAGGCTGCGGCAACGGTATCGGACTGCCAGCTTTCCGTGAGCTGTTCGTGGTTATGCCATGCTTCCTCCTTGGCTTGGAGCACTTCGGTGATAATGTCTTCGCGCAGCCGTTCCAATTCATGGAATTCCCCGGTTTTTTTCAGGTGGGAACCTTTGCGTTCCGCGAGGAAAGCAAGAATTTCATCGGTCCCGGTTTCCCGAAGCATCCCGGCGATGAATTTGGTCTGCCGCTTGAGTGCGCCGCCTTTTAGGTCGCGGGAGCTGTGCAGTTCCGCTTTCAGCAGATCGTCGGCAGGCAGTTTTTTGATATGGGCTGGGGAGAGTGTAACCAGTTCCTTGGCTATCTCTTCGATGTTTTTGGCCAACCGCTTCTTTTCAGAACGGCTCACATAGATTTCTTGCGGGTCGGTATCTTTGGTTTTTGATTTTTTAGTTGCCATGCAAGTTCCCGCTACAGTAGTATTTCGCGTAACTGTGCAGCAGCACCACATCTGCTTTGTCATCGGCATGCTCGTGTGCAATAGCACACTTTGCAGGCCTCTTTCGCGCATCTGCGGCCCTGCTGCCCAGTTACATATCTTGGGCTAGCCTTGGTTTTTTGTTCCAAGCTGGATAGTTACGTACGCATTTATCTTCCTGGGACAGTAGCATTGCCCGCAAGTTATTTAAACAAAAAAGGGGACCCACCATGCATTCCCAATCCTTTACCGTCACCCAGCCCACCCGCATTCGTTTTGGAGTGGATGCGATCAACGATCTTCCCGCTCTTGTTAAAGACCTTGGCGGCAGTAAGGTTTTCCTGGTGGTTGACCCGGGCCTTGTCAAAGCCGGGCTGGTGGAGCGGATCACCGCACCGTTGACCAAGGCAAAAATTCCCTTTGAACTCTACGACAAGATCGACCCTGAACCGGGGCTGAAATTGGCTGATAATGGTCTTAAATTGGCCA
>VMSS01000191.1 GCA_013791995.1 Desulfurivibrio sp.
GCATTCAGCCGGTCAAGTCAATGCCGGATAGGCTTGTAACAACAGCTCTTCGACAGGGCTCTCCTGAGCTTGTCGAAGGGTTCAGGGTGAACGGACATTGTCTTAACGCATTGATATTCCGTTCGTGCTGAGCCTGTTGAAGCATCCGGGAGAAGCCCGCGTTTATCTGTGATTCCAACAATGCCTTTGCTGGGTTCGGTCATTTCGAGGCGGGGTGGAGAGAGGTCAGTGCGCGCCCATTGTTGTCTGGCTCTCGAGAACCTCGACAAAGACCCGTACCACCTCAGGGTCAAACTGGCTTCCTGCGCACCGGTGGAGCTCAACAATGGCCTCTTTGAGTTCCAGGTTCTGCTTGTAGCTTCGTTTGGAGGTCATGGCGTCATAGCTGTCAGCCACGGTGATGATTTTGGTCAACAGGTTCAACTCGTCTCCGCCCAGGCCATCGGGATAGCCTTTTCCGTCCATGCGCTCGTGGTGGTGCCGGACAATGAACAGTTCGTCCTGCATGAAGGCCAGGGGTTTGATGATGTTGGCCCCGATCTCCGGGTGTTTTTTCATGAGGAGCCATTCCTCATCGGAAAGCGGCCCCGGCTTGCGGATATAGTTGACATCCACCACCAATTTGCCGATGTCGTGCACCTTGCAGGCCCGTTCCAGCACGGTCAGCTCTTCCTCGCCCAGTCGCAGTGCATGGCCGATGCTCATGGCGTGCAGGGTGACCCGGGTGGTGTGCCCTGCGGTGTACATGTCCTTTTCTTCCAGAGCGGTTTGCAGGGTGAGCATGGTGTTCAGGGTGGAGACTTCCAGATTTTCGTTGTATTCTTCGAGAAGTCTGTTTTTTTCCGCCAGTTCTTTGGTTTTGTTGCGCACCTCGACTTCCAGGTTTTCCTTGTAGGTTCTTTCCTGGAGCACGTACATCCGTTTTTCAATGGCCCGCTTGATTTTGATGTTGAAGATGTCCAGATCTTCGATGGGCTTGGGGATGAAATCGTAGGCTCCCAGGTTGATGGCTTTGACCGCGTATTCCATGGAGCCCGCGCCGGTGAGGAATATTACCGGAATCCCGTAATTGCGGTCGTTTATGAGCTTGAGGGTTTCAAAGCCGTCCATGCCCGGCATGTTGATGTCGAGGATGATGAGGTCGAAATCAGCGCTCAGAGCCTCCATGGCTTCTTCGCCGCTGGCGCAGGGCACCACCGTGTGGCCGAACATGGAGAGAATTTTGTTGACGGCCTCCCGAACCAGGGTGTCGTCGTCCGCTATGAGGATTTTTGCTTGTGCCATGGTGAAAGTCCGTAGCCAGAAATAAAGTGCCTATCCGGTCGTGGCCCGGGAAGGACCACAACCACCTTTTTTATAACACAGAGTTTCCTCTAAAAAGTCCAGTATTTTTTTGCTGTGGCCATGGCTGCATCCAGTGGTGGCAGGGGTTTTTTTGTCTTGGCCATGGCCGCAAAGGCCTCGGGCTGCAGCCCTCCCTCCCCGCTCATTTCATGGAGGCTGGCCAGGACGCCATCGGCAAGACCCTGCAGGTAGTATCCCCCTTCCAGTGCCAGAACCAGTCGGCCATCGCAGAGTTCCGCGGCCAGATCGACCATAACTTTGGTCATATAGGCGAACCCTGCTGTGGTGACAGCCATACCGCCAAGGGGGTCGGAGATATGGGTGTCGTAGCCTGCGGAGACCATGATGCAATCCGGCCTGTACTGGCGGGCAACCGGGGCAATAAGCTCGTTCATGATCCGGGCAAAGTCCTGATCGCCCTGGCCGCCGGGCAGCGGCACATTGAGGGTGTAGCCTTCACCTTTGCCGACGCCGGTTTCGCGAAGGCTGCCGGTTCCGGGATAATACGGGTATTGGTGGGTGGAGCAGTAGAGAACCTGATCGGTGTCGTAAAAGGAATGCTGGGTGCCGTTGCCGTGATGCAGATCCCAGTCGAGGATCAGGATGCGCTTCATCCCGAGATGTTTCAGCCCATAGCGAGCGCCGATGGCGATATTGTTGAACAGGCAGAAACCTCTGGACTGATCCGTTTCGGCATGGTGTCCCGGCGGGCGAACCAGCGCTGCGGCGTTATCCGCTTTACCCTCGGCCACCAGTTTGAGGCCGGTGATCACCGCGCCAGCGGCCAGTACTGCGGCCTCGTATGAGCGTGGCGAGGTGTGGGTGTCCGGGTCAAGCACGTCGAATTGTTTGCCCGCCGTCTCGGCCACCCGCCGGATGTGTTCGGGGGTATGGTTTAAGGCCAGGTCGGCGTACCCGGCAGGCTCGCATTCGGCAAAGAAAAAGGCCTCAGCCTCCTCCGGCCGGGCCAGGGCCCGGTAGACGGCGATAAGGCGCTCCGGACTTTCAATATGGTCAAAGCCCGGATCATGTTCAAGAAAGAGCGGGTCTTTCAGGACCGCTGTTTTTCGGGGCATGGTGCTGTTCTCCTCAGAGCAATGGTGCGGGTTTCGGTGATAAGATAGTCGAGTTGCTGATCGTGTTTTTCCAGGGGCACCGACGCAACGACCTGGAGATCAAAGGCCAGGCCGATACGCAGGGCTTGCGGTGCCGCTGTCTGTAAAAACCGGTCGTAAAATCCTCCGCCGTATCCCAGTCGCCCTCCCTGGGCGTCAAAAACACTGCCCGGCGTCACCACCACCTCGATGGACGCAGGGTCCACCGGGGGCAGAGTTTTCAACGGTTCTAAAATGTTGTAATAGCCCGGCGTAAGATCACGGTCCGGATCGGTGATGGCATAAGGCCGCAGCCGGTGCTCCGCGGGCAGGGTCAGAGGAACGCTCACGACTACCGCCCTGCTCAGACAATCTGCGATGAGAGGCAGGGTTTCCACTTCGCTCCGGAAGCTGACATAGGCAAAAACATTGCGGGCTCCGGCAAACTCCGGCAGAGCCAGGAGGTGTTCGGTAATGATTCGGCTTTTTCGCTGCCTCTCTTCCGCAGGCAGGCTATCCCGGGCGGCCAGGATCTGTGTGCGCAGGGCGGTTCGTTCTTTTGCCATTGCCTCTCCTTTTTTAAATGCCTCTAGTTATAACGCAACGGCACAAAGACGCTAAGTTTTTTGTTTTGTTCTTTGCGTCTATTGTGCTTGTGCGTTATATTGAAGGAAATCATTAAATTCCAGGAGAGTATTGCATGTTTGAAGAATGGCAACGGTTGGCGCACGACGAAATCCCGATCTATGTGCAGCCGGATAAGCCGGACTGGTTCGTGCCGGACCACGAGGCTGATTGTTTGTTGCAGGAGCTGCAACACGGGAAAATTCCTGCTTCCGACAATGCACCACTTTCAAAAAAAGAACTCGGTGTTCGGGTGCTCGCGGCCCAACGCCTTGCCTCCCAGCTTGGTGGCGGGGTGGTTTCTCCCTATCATGGGCGGGGGGAGCTTCTCGCGCTGAACAACCTGAAGGAATGCTGGTTTCATCTCACCGACCGTTGTAATCTTGCCTGTCGTCACTGTCTTTTCGCTTCCTCTCCGGCCCAGGCGGCTACTCTTGCCCCTGAAGCCCTGGCCCAGGGAATTTCCGAGGCCAGGGGATTGGGCTGCACCCTGTTTTATTTCACCGGGGGCGAACCCTTTGTCTATCCGGGTTTTGTCGCCAGAGTGGCTGAGCTGCTTGATGATCCCCACATTCATGTGGTGGTGCTCAGCAACGGCCTGTTGATTCGGGAGCATCTTGAAGAGCTGACAGCTCTGCCCAGAGAGCGGTTTCATTTGCAGCTCAGCATGGATGGTCTGGCCGACCGGCATGATGCCTTGCGGGGCAAAGGCACCTTTGCAGGGCTGCTGGAAAGTCTCGAGGCTCTCAGGGAGGCGGGCTTTCCCCTTACCCTGTCCGTGGCGGTGAACCGTGCCAATGTAACAGAACTGGCCGAGATGGTCGCTTTTGCCGCCGGGCAGGGGGTCCGCAATGTCCATCTGCTCTGGCATTTTGTTCGGGGCAAGGGCAGCCGGGAGCAGTTTGTCTCGCCTGCCCTGATTCTTCCTGAATTGATCCGGGCCCAGGAGATGGCAGAGAAAACGGGGGTGCGGATCGATAATGTGGAGACCCTGCGCAGTCAGGTTTTCAGCACCCCGGGCACCCGGCATGATTTGTCCAACACGGCCTGGGAGTCGTTGGCCGTAGGGCCGGATGGCATTATCTACCCCTCCCCCGCCCTGGTCGGCATTGCGGACTTGGCCTGCGGGAGTTTGTCCGAAGGGCTGGAAATGGTCTGGCGCCACAGCCCGGTCCTGGAGAGAGTCCGGCAGGCAACCCTTGCGAAAAGCGAAATATATCTGGCCAACCCCTTGCGGTTCCTGGTGGGCGGCGGCGACGTGGATCACAGTTATCTGGCCGGAGGTGAGCTGGTCGGGCATGATCCCTATGTGGAGTTGTATAACGGGCTTGCCCTGTGGCTGATCAGCAGGCAGGCGCAGCAATATCCTGTTCGGGCAAAGGGCGAACTCCTGCTGCGGATGGGCGAAGTGCGTCACGATTGCCCGGATGGCGGCCAGGAGGTGGCTCTTACCCATTGCAATTGCGTGATCTCCTTGTCCGATGACAAAGGGCACAGTTCGGTGCGCGAGTTTTATGGGCGGGCAGCGCTTACAGCCAATGAGGAGATCGTCAACCCCTTTGCCCCGGACCAGGCTCTGGCCAATTTCATCCCGGCCGATTCCCGGAAGAAATCCTACGGCTGCGGCAGCCCTGTCCGGGATGCCGAGCCGCAACCCGGCGAAGTGCTTGTGGATTTAGGCAGCGGCAGCGGCGTTGAGTGCTTCATGGCAGCACCCCAGGTGGGGCCGACCGGCAGGGTGATCGGCATCGATATGACCGAGGAGATGCTGCATCTGGCGGGTGTGGCCAAGGCAACGGTGGCGAGTCGGCTGGGGTATGACAATGTGGAGTTCAAAAAGGGATTTCTCGAAGATATCCCTCTCTCGGATTCCACCGCCAATGTGGTGATCTCCAATTGCGTGATAAATTTGAGCCCGGACAAGCGGCAAACCCTGCATGAGATCTTTCGGATCTTACAACCCGGCGGCAGGCTGGTGGTGTCCGATATTGTCACCGACGACCCCATTCCGGTGTCCATCAAGAATAACGAACAGTTCCGGGGCGAATGCCTGGGCGGGGCGCTGCGGCAGGAGGATCTGCTGGGCATGCTCCGGGGGGCAGGGTTTACCGGGGCCAGCCTGATCAAGCGGTTCCCTTACCGGATTGAGGGTGGAACCCAATTTTATTCCCTTACCTTCCGGGTATATAAACCGATAGAGCCGCGTCGGGTGGAGGTCATGTATCGAGGGCCGTTTGCTGCGGTATGGACGGAAAGCGGCGGGCTGTTGCTCAAGGGTCAGCGCGCAACGGTGGAGTTGAGCGAGGCTGAAAGTTTGGCCGAATCTCTGTTTGTCCTTGATGCGCAGGGGGGAGTGTTTAACCTGAATCTGGAGAATAGTTGCTGCGCTCCTCCGAAGGAGGCAGCGGCGGAGCCGATCATGCTGCCGGGGGGCGGCTGTTGCGGCTCCGGAGAAGATGAGGGTGTCTCGAGCAAGATTGTTGCCCTTCCCACTCTGCGGCCACCGGTAAACGGTCGGCACCAGTCAGGCTGCATGGCCTGCGGCAAGGAGATCGGCTATCTCGCCCATGAGCGGGAGGTCCCCTGCTATTATTGCGGCGGAGTCAAGAAAACCAATGCGGTCTGCGTTGAGGGACATTATATATGCGATTCCTGCCACCAGCAGGACGGTCTCTCGGTCATCCGGCTTCTCTGCGCCGAAACCAAAGAACAGGACATGCTGGTGCTTCTGGACACGATCCGCCGTCACCCGGCTATTCCTCTGCATGGCCCGGAGCACCATGCCATGGTGCCGGGCATTATTCTGGCCACCTACCGGAACCGGGGTGGGAAAATCAGCCGGGAGGACATTCTTGCCGGCATTGAGCGGGGCAGCAAGGTGCCGGGCGGGGTGTGCGGTTTCTGGGGTAATTGCGGGGCCGCTGCCGGGGTGGGCATCGCCTTCAGTGTCATGTTTGCGGCCACGCCGTTGACCCCCAAACCCCGGCAGCAGGTGCAGGAAATCACCTCCCGGGTGTTGGGCGAGATCGCCCAGACGCAAGGAGCACGGTGCTGCCAGCGGGAATCGGTCACTGCCCTGCGGGAGGCGGCGCTTCTTTCCCACCACCTTCTTCCTGTTTCGCTTCTGGCCGAGGCGGATTTTTTCTGCAAGCAGTTCTCCGCCAACCGGGAATGCATCCATGACCAGTGCCCTGTGTGGAACAAGTCGGAATTGCGTTTGGGCGGGGAATCATGATGCAGGGAAACACGGTAATGGCCAAAAGAAAGGGGGTCGGCAAGGCGGTTGTGTTCGCGTTGTTTCTGGCTGGCATGATCGCCTTGTTTCGTTTTACCCCGGTGCGGGAATACATTTCGCCGGAATATCTGCAAAGCCTGGTGAACTCTTTTGGTCCATGGGGGCCGCTGGTTTTCGTTTTTCTCTATGCCGGGGGCATCTGTCTTTTTCTGCCGGCCACCCTGTTCACCGGCATCGGTGCCCTGTTGTTCGGCACCATGTACGGTTTTCTCTACAATGAGTTGGGAGCCATGCTCGGCGCTTCTCTGGCTTTTTTCATCGGACGGTACCTGGGGAGGGATTTTGCCTCAGGGCTGATCGGCGACAGGCTGCAACAATACGATGACCGGATCGCGGCCAACGGCTTTGCAACGGTGCTCTACCTGCGGCTGGTTTTTTTCCCTTTCACCCCCCTTAACTTCGGCATGGGCCTTACCAGGGTGACGTTTAAGGAATATTTTTTCGGCACCCTGTTCGGTATCATCGCCGGAGGCTTTGTCCTCACCTTCTTCTTCGCCACCCTGGCCGAGGTCTGGAGGTCCGGCGACTGGTGGCAGCTGGTGAGCTGGAAGACTCTTTTTTCCCTGGCGCTCTTTGTCGGCTCTTTTTTTATCCCCAAACTGATCCGGAAAATAAAGCCCGACGCCGCAGTCTGAGAAAGGAGTTCCCCCATGCCTGAACTGCCGGAAGTGGAAGTGGTCTGCCAAGGGCTTGCCCCTCTGGTTATCAAGCGGAAGATCCTCTCGGTTTCCTTCAGCAACAAGAAGCTGCGCAAGCCGTTTCCCAGGGCCAGGATGTATAATCAGGTGGAAGGCGCCTTCATCCTTGGGGTGGAGCGCCGCGCCAAATATATTCTTCTGCACCTGACCGACAAAGGTGTTTTGTTGTTTCACCTTGGCATGACCGGCAAGATCGGTATCTTCCCCAGCGATTCCCCTCGCCGCAAGCATGATCATCTCCGTTTTCTCCTGGATAACGGCAAGGAGATGCGTTTTAACGATGTGCGGCGGTTCGGCTGTGTCGAGGTTTTTTCCGAAAAAGAGCTCCGGGAGAGCGATCCTTTTGCCGGTTTTGGGCCGGAGCCTTTTTCCGAGGATTTTTCCGCTGAATACCTGATGGGAAAGGCTCGGGGCAAGAAACAGCCGGTGAAAAGCTTTCTCATGGACAACCGGGTGGTGGTGGGGCTTGGCAATATCTACGCCAACGAGACCCTCTTTGCCGCCTGCACCCACCCGCAAACCCCTGTCAACCGGCTGTTGAAGCTAGACTGGCAGCTCATCGTCAAGCAGAGTCGGCGTATTCTTGAAAAAGCCATTGCCATGGGGGGGTCCACCATCTCCGATTATGAAAACGTCAGTGGTGAGGCCGGGTATTTTCAGCTCGAGCTTGCGGTATACGGGCGACCGGGGAAACCCTGTCCGCGTTGCGGTCAGCCGGTTGTTCGTTTTGTTCTGGGCGGGCGGGCTACTTTTTGTTGCCCTGTTTGTCAAAAATAATAAGCGAGAAAGATAAATTTTTATGGGGGGATGTATATTTTTTCTTTACTCGGGTGTGTAGCGGAGGTATAAGGGGGATATTTGTCGCCCCCTGACCGAGGGAGGAGTTGGCTGGGTGGTCCAGAAGTGATCACTACCAAACGTAAATGCGCATAGTCGCAATTATCAAAACACAAACAGAGGAAAAGAACCATGAAATCAGTTAAAACAACCGTTGCCCTTGCCCTGATGTTGCTCCTTTCCACCGGCATGATCGCATGCAATAAAGCTGAAGAAGCAGTAGCGCCGCCGGTTGAGCAGGCTGCTCCTGCTGTTGAGCCTGCTGCTCCGATGGCTCCGGCTCCTGAGGCCGCTGCTCCTGCTATGGAGCCTGCTGCACCTGAGGCAGCTCCCGCTGTTGAGCCTGCTGCAAAGTAAGCTGCTGTTTCATTGCCGGGCTGGGTTTTCCCCAGCCCGGCAATTTTTTTTGCCCTTCCCCTGCCTGTTTCGCTTTTACCCCCCCTCCATTCCCCGGAAATGCCTGTTATGTGTCCATGATCTCCAGTAGCGATTTCGCTGCCAGGGTGAGGTCCGTTATGCTGTGATGGCGGGTAATGGAAAATCTGAGCCGTGCTGTGCCAACCGGCACGGTGGGTGGCCGGACGGCCGTGGCGAAGATTCCCCGTGCTTTGAGCAACTCCCCCTTGTGCAGTGCGGCTCCGCTCTCGCCGATCAGGACAGGGATGATCTGCGAGGGGCCAAGGTCGCCGGTGTAGCCCCCGGTGCGCAGCAGGGTTTTGAAAAGGGCGATTTTTTCATGCAGTTCGCTACGCAGGCTTGGCTCCTCCCGGACAAGTTGTACCGCAGCCAGCGAGGCTGCGGCAACCGGTGGCGGCAAGGCCGTGGAAAAGATAAAACTCCTGGCCCGGTTAAGCAAATACTCCATCATCTCTGCGCTACCGGCCACATAAGCGCCATAGCTGCCAAGGGCCTTGCCGAATGTGCCCATGGCCAGGTCCACCCCGCTGCTCACTCCGTCCTCTTCGATAACCCCGCCGCCATTTGGCCCATACACTCCGGTACCATGGGCCTCATCCACCATGAGCAGGCAACCGAACCGTTCCTTGAGTGCCACCAGTTCGCGCAAAGGACAGCGGTCGCCGTCCATGCTGTAAATGGACTCCACGACGATCAGGGCAGAGCCGTGCCCTTGTTTTTCTCTGAGCAGATCTTCAAGATGGTTAAGATCGTTGTGTCGGAAACGTACCAAGCGTGCGCCGGAAAGTCGGCAGCCGTCGTGGATGCTGGCATGGTTCAACCGGTCGCTGAAGATGAGATCGTGACGACCCACCAGGGCGGGAATGATGCCGGTATTGGCCATGTAGCCGCAGCCAAAGGTGAGGGCCGCCTCCTTGCCCTTGAGCTGGGCAACCGCTTCTTCCAATTCGTGGTGTACCGCGAGATCGCCGCTCATTAATCTGGAGGCCCCAGAACCGGCGCCGAATTGGTTCAGAGCTTGCTGGGCTGCGGCGATGAGGGTCGGATGTTCGGCAAGGGCCAGGTAATCATTGGAAGAGAAATCGATCAATTCCCGCTCGTCCCCGGCAAGGGTGAGATGTCCTTTTCCCCGACGGCTGACAGGGCGCAGACTGCGGAGTCCGCCCTTTTCCCGTTGCTGGTTCAGCCAGTTCTTCAGATCGACCATAGCTGTTTGATTTCTTCGGCAAATTGTAGATCCGCTTCCGGGGAGCGGCCCCGTTGGGTGAGATAACCGCCGATCATCATGCCGTCGGCTCCGGCCATGAAGGCGGAGCTTAAAAAATCGGCCAGGGCGGATTCCCGACCTGCGGCCAAGCGGATGGCCGCCCGGGGTAGGATCAGGCGGTAAAGGGAGATGGCGCGGAGAATTTCCGAGATGGGTAAAGGCGGAAGCCCTGCGCAAGGTGTGCCGGGCAAAGGGATAAGGACGTTGATGGGCACGGAATCAATTCCGCACTCCACAAGACTCATTGCCATGGACAACCGGTCCGCCTCGGATTCGCCCAGACCGAAGATCCCGCCGCTGCATACCGAAAGGCCGACATTCTGGGCAGCCCTGATTGTTGCGATCCGGTCATTAAAGCTGTGGGTGGTGCAGACCTGCGGGAAAAATTCCCGGGAGGTTTCCAGGTTATGGTGGTAGCGGGAAACGCCTGCTTCCTTGAGTTGGCCGAGTTCGGACTCGCCTAAGATGCCAAGGGAAGCGCAGACCTTAATCCCCACTTCTTTTCGGATGGCGCGGATGATTTCCAAAATCTCGGTCAGATCATCGTTTGCCAGTCCCCTGCCGCTGGTCACCAGAGAAAACCGGCTGGCCCCGGTTTTTTTGGCCTCCCGGGCACCCTTCAGGATCTGATCTGTGTTAAGCAGCGGATAGACCGGCGCTTCAGTCTGGTAATGGGCTGATTGTGCGCAAAAATGGCAGTCCTCGCTGCATCTGCCGGATTTTGCATTGATGATGCTGCACAGGGAAAAAGATGTTCCTCGCCGGGCAAGCTTTGTCGCCAGGGCCTGGTGCATGAGTTCGGCCAAGGGAAGAGCCTGGAGTTCGGTGATGTCGGGCGGCTGGTTCACAGTAGACCTTGTCTCTAAAAAATCAAGCGATGGAGGCAGAACCCGTCCTATTTGAGGCCAAATATCCCGCCCTTCTTCGCGGAAAACGCAGGGTTTCTGCTTTCCGATCGGGGTTGCCGTTTTTTATCTGTTTTGATCTTGCCGCTCCTGTGGGTAGGGGAAGACTCAGGCTGCGGAGTAAGACTCGCAGGGGAACCGCCAAGGGCTTCCTGATACATCTGAAAAAGCAGCAACCCATCCATGAAATAGCTCTTTCGTTTCAGCCATCCGGGCCAGGATTGTTCGGTGCCGTGCCGGACAAAAATCGGAAGATTGACCAGCAGCGAGGTGATCTCCTCGCGGGAAGCCCGCTTGACATTGAGGTGCTCCAGCTGTGAATCAATCTGAGCCCGAAGGGTGCGGGAAAAGTTGAAAGTCTCGCGACCTTCGGTGGGTGTATTCACCAGATTGAAGCGCGCCTGGGCCCAAGGCAACATGAGGGCGGCAAGCAGGAGATGCTCCGGCAAAAGGTTGCCTTGGCCATGCAACCGGTCAATCACCTGGCAGAGGGCGAACAGGAGGGTGGTTTCCGCCGAAAACTTCTCTGATTCTTGGCTGATGATTCCTTCATAACACGGCAGCAGGAGAAAAAAGATCCCGCTGGCCACGGCAAGGCGACACCAGGGGGCGCAGGCGGTGCTGTACAGGTCTTTGAAAAATTCGTCCCGGACCCGGGAATCCGGGCATTGCCGCAGGGTGTCGAGATTGGCGAGAATTGCCTGCCAGGAGCTATCTTCGATGGTAAATCCGCTTCTGGCCGCATGGCGGATGGCCCGCATCATGCGGACGGGATCCCGGACAATTCTCCGATCCGGCTCGCCGACAATGCGGACAATACGGTTGTTGAGGTCCGCCACGCCGCCGGTGTAATCAATGATGGTGAAGTTTTCTATCTCATAAAACAGGGCGTTGATGGTGAGGTCCCGCCGGAAGGCGTCTTCCACCTCGGAGCCGAAGGTGTTGTTGTGGGCCAGCACCTCATCTTCTTCCCTGTCGCCCTCTTCAAACTCGCTACGGCAGCGCAGGGTGGAGACTTCGATTATTTTGCCGCCAAAGAAAAAGACCTGCACCAGACGAAAACGGCGGCCGATGATCCGGCTGTTTCGAAAAAGGGTGCGCAACTGCCCTGGCCGGGCGTTGGTGCTGATGTCAAAATCTTTAGGTTTCTTGCCGAGGTAAAGATCTCGCACCGCACCGCCCACCAGGTAGGCGGAGTAGCCGGCATCGCGGAGGC
>VMSS01000029.1 GCA_013791995.1 Desulfurivibrio sp.
CACCTTGGAAAATGCATTGATTGGCTTGGCAAGTCCATTAAACCAAATATTGCCACTTTCCCAAAGGAGTAGCTTTTTGGGAAAGTTGTCATCCATGAAAAAGCACCCAACCAGCACATCCACCAGACCAGAAGGGGCGCAGTTCGTTCCCACAATAGTTCGTGGCTGGCTGGTGATGTAAACGTTCGGCGGCGGAAGTAGATCGCCAGGTGCAACAAACAACATTATTGAAACACTCTGATTTTACACGTGAATTTATAAGTCTTTATCCAAACTCGAGAAGAACTATATGATACATTTAACTCCCGTCGAGGAAACGCTCAGTGAACTTATCGCTGCAGAGGACACTGTTGAATTGGTAAGTTTCATTGAGACTCTCAGTCCCCCGGAGACCGCTAGGGGCATTTCTCGACTGACAGCGGAAGCACAGCTTAGGCTTTTCTTTCTTCTTAGTCCCGAGGATGCCGCCGATGTCATTGAGGACATCCCGGAATCCCAGGCCGCTGATCTCGTGGAGGATATGCCTTCGGAGCAAGCGGCAGCTATTATGGAGGAACTATCCAGCGATCATCTTGTCGACGTCCTGGGAGAAATGGATGCGGATGTAAGTCAGGCGATTTTAGCAAAAATGGCCAAGGAAGACGCCAAAGAGGCGAGGATGATGCTGGAGTACGCGCCGGATTGTGCTGGCGGACTCATGATTTCTGAATTTCTTGTCTACAAAACAGACAATACTATCCAGGACGTGCTTGATGATCTGCAAACCAATCGAAGTGAATATGTTGATTACCATGTCCAATATTTTTACGTTGTTGACCGGGAAGAGAAACTGGCAGGGGTGCTTCGTATACACGACCTGCTTTTCCCTGCCAATGAGACTCTGCTTACCCAGGTAATGATCCCTCAACCTCTTAGTGTATCAGACAAGGCAACTCTTGGTGAGCTTGAAGACTTTTTTGAGGATCATCACCTTTTCGGCGTACCTGTCGTGGATGCTGAACGTCGTTTGGTCGGCGTTGTTCTGCCCCAGGACATTGAGGAAGCAGTAAATAAGCGGAAAACAATAAACTTTCTGCGCCTGAGCGGTATCATCGGCGGTGAAGAGTTCCGAACAATGCCGTTGTTCTCCCGTTCCGGACGACGCCTGTCCTGGTTGAGTATGAACATTGTCCTCAATATCATCGCAGCTAGTGTTATTGCTATGTATCAAGACACTCTTGCAGCAGTGATTACCTTGGCGGTTTTTCTTCCGATGGTCAGTGACATGAGTGGTTGTTCTGGCAACCAGGCTGCGGCGGTCTCCATGCGGGAACTCTCCCTTGGTTTGGTTCGGCCGAAAGAACTGCTCTGGGTATTAGTAAAGGAGGCCAAGATCGGCATCATCAATGGCTTGGTGCTTGGGTTGCTACTTGGCGGGGTGGCCTATTTATGGAAAGGAAATCCATGGCTCGGAATTGTGATCGGCGGGGCTTTGGCAGCCAACACTCTGGTTTCAGTTACCCTGGGCGGCATGCTTCCTCTCCTCCTCAAAAGGTTGAAAATTGATCCAGCCCTGGTGTCCAGCCCTCTGCTGACAACAGTTACAGATATGTGTGGCTTCTTTTTTGTTTTGAGTTTCGCCACCGCGGTTCTACCAAAACTCGGAAATATGTAGTTAATGGCTATTGGTTTGCCATTCCACTTAGTGGAAGTTGCTTTCTCGACGCTTAACGCTTATCTCGCTAAAAAAAACTAGGGACATCTCCCTTTTTTTTATCGCCGCAGATCAGCGAGCTGAAAAGTTAAGGGCCGACCATTTTTCTCCAGCAGTTCCCGGCAGTACAGGCAGGCGCGGCAATTTTTGTCGCATCCGGTAAGTCTGTCCCAGAAATCCGCAGGCAACTCCTCATTGGTCACATGCAATCGCTTGGCCAGCCACTCCATGGTATCCATTAAGTTCAGCAGATTTCCTTCATGCCGACGATCCGCATATCCCCGCACCACCCGTTGCAGAAAGGCGGGTCCCAAGGTTCTGCCGCAGAGTTTGATCACTTCCACTACCCCTTCATAATGATGCAGATCCTCGGGCCGAATAAAGGGAGATTTGAACAGTTCCGCCGGACGGGCGTTGAGTTCCCGGATGCAGCCGAGGTCGCGGTTCACTGCATGGGTTTCGTTGGCTGTCAGGGTGGTATTGGCAAAGGCGATCTGGGCGTCATGGGTCAGCTTGAAAGGGCAGTAGTCCAGGCATCCCTCATTGGCCAGCAGAGTCAACTTGAGTTCGGGGAAGTGTTGGTGGCAGGCGGCTGAAATTTTTTCGAGTTCATTGAATTGCCGGTTGAGGCAGCGATCAAGATTAAGTTTGGACGGGGGCTTGAAAGCGGTGTTGCCAATGGCGGCAAGGCAGGCCTGCACCTTGGCAAAGGAATCCAGTTGGAAATTGACCCCCGGTACCGCTTCGAGTTGGGAACAGACTTCCGGGTCGGCATCTGAAAGGGCTTGCAGCAGGTACAAATCGACAATGGTGATGCCGTGGAGGGTTCCAGCGGCCAGCAGGGTGTCGAGTGACTTGATGATTACGCGCAGCGCTCCCTTATCGCCGTAGAGCCGGGGCTGGTGGAAGCGGCTGTTCAGTAGGCCGTATTTTTTAGGGGTGGGCAGACGGGAGAGACCGGCAGTCAGGTCGGCGAATTCCGGGCAGTCTGCGGGACGATGGCGGCCGTCGGGGATGTTGTCCAGAAAAAGGCTGAAATGGACGGAATACAGCGAGTCTTTAAAATCGGAAAGAAATTCCACATAATGCGGATCTGGCAGAAAAGGGACATCAAGCAGGAGCATATGGGGCACCTAGCAGGCACATTTTTTTGTGACCGTAATGGCAGTATCTACCATTACATAACATAAAAGTATTGTAGAGCATTGCCGCCGGGAACGGTATCGGAAAAATGTTTGACAACTGATCACCGACTTGTTTTCGGATCAGTTTTTGCCTGCGACAATTTGCCTCATTGTCTTCGTAAGATTGCGGTGTTAGGCTTTTTGATACCACAATGTGGCGCACTACAATGTGGCAGGGCGCGATTTGGTGTCGCGCAAGGGTACAATCCAATCCAGACAAGGAGAATGGGCGATGAAAAATGATGAAAACATGGAAAGCAAAGGAGTATCTCGGCGTCAGATGATGATCGGCACCGGAGCC
Source organism: Desulfurivibrio sp. (assembly GCA_013791995.1). GTDB lineage: Bacteria > Desulfobacterota > Desulfobulbia > Desulfobulbales > Desulfurivibrionaceae > Thiovibrio. The sequence continues at coordinate 3,179 of VMSS01000029.1, forward strand.
TTGGCGGCAAGTGTGGCCATGGTCCAGTTCGGCGGTTTGCTGAAATCCGCCGAAGCCAAGGATGGTTCCACTGAAAAATGGCCGTGGCCGTATGAAAAGCTCGACCCGGCCAAAACAGCGGAGATCGCCTACGAAGAATGGTACAGGGTTTTTTGTGGTGCGGCGGTCATCAACAGTGTTTTCAGTCAGTTGCGGGAGAAAGTCGGCGAACCGTACAAATCGTTTCCCACGGATGCCTTTGTCTTTCTCGAAGGCGGCATGGTGGGTTGGGGCACGGTCTGCGGCTCCAATGCCGGTGCTGCCATCGTAGCCAACACCATTATCGGCCCGAGGATTGCCGGGGGCAAAGAGGGACATCTGATTACCGACGACATGTTCCAGTGGTATTCCGAGGCATCCATGCCGATTTTTGCTCCCAAAAAACCCAAGGTTGCCACTACCCTTGTTAAAACAACGAGTGAATCGCCCCTGTGTCATGTTTCTGTGGGCAAATGGATGAAAGCTTCCGGCTATCATATCGGTAGCCCGGAGCGCAAAGACCGGTGCGCCCGGGTCGCGGCCAGCGTGGCCTATCATCTGGTTGAATTGCTCAATGACTGGAAGGACGGCAAGTACGTTGCCACGGGAACCCATTCGCCGGTCAAGGATTTCGGCATTACCGCCCAGATGAACTGCATGGAATGCCATGCAGGCGGTGTGCCCACACCTCCCATGGCCAAGAAATAATGCTCTATTTTCCGGCGTAAGCCCGGAAGCCCTCCTGGAAACGGTCGCCCACCATCTTTTTTGCAACCGTTTCCAGGGGGTCCCCATCCCTATCATCAGAAGTTTTCTGTCAATTCCCGGAAGAGTTGTTTGTTTTCTCGTTTTGCCGACAATACCCTGGATTTTTCCCCATTATTCCGGGTAAGCTGTTGCGAAAGACAGCCTGGCCGAAGAGGTGTTTCATTTTCTTTGGCAGCCAGGTCCGTATCCTCTTGAAATGGTGGGGTAATGCAGGCAGAAAAATGGGAAGAGGCATATCTGGCGCAGAGTCAGGATGCCGCAGTGGGAAGGATCTTCCGCGGGATTATTCATAACCTCGGCGGGATTATCCAGGTTTTTTCCCTGCAAACGGATCTCTCTGCAATGATGCTGGATAAGGCGATGGCTGTATTGGAGCAGCTGCGTCAGGCCTGTCCCTCGGCAGAGGTGGACACCTTGCGCGAGCTTCTCGTTCGCCGGGCCGATTCTCTTTCCCAGATGCAGGAAAAGGTGGTGCAGAGCCAGAAAATTTTGCAGCGAACCATGATCCTGCCGGATTTTCGTCAGCTTCCCGGCGGCGTCCCCTATACGGTGAATTCGGTTATTGAGAGCGAGGTGGAATTCCTGTCTGCCGATTCGGATTTCAAGCACAAAGTGCGCAAGGAAATGATCCTGGATGATGCTTTACCGTCCCTGACGCGGTTTCAGCTCGAGCTGCATCAGATCGTGCATATTGTGTTGATTAACGCCCTGGAGTCCCTGCAGGACGTGGAAGGTGCGGAGATCGTGATCGAAACCACCCGAGAAGGTGAGGGTGTCGGCGTGCGTGTGCAGGATAACGGCCCCGGCTTGACGACCGAGGCAGCGGCGCACCTCTATGAATCGTTTTGTTCCACGAGGAAAGGGGAAGGACATCTCGGTCTTGGTCTGTATTTGGCCAGAAAGCTCATTACCCGCTGCGGGGGCGAGATTACCTGTGAGAGCAGCCCCGGTCGTACCAGTTTCCACCTGTTTGTTCCCCAGGAGGCCATGAAAATATGAGACAGACCAGCGGGAAAAAGGGTGAGACGCCCACAGGAGGAACATGCAAGTCGGGTACCCTGTTTGTGGTGGCCACCCCCATCGGCAATCTGGAGGATATAACCCTCCGGGCCTTACGTATCCTGCAGGAGGTGGATTGCATTGCCGCCGAGGATACCAGACACACCAGAAAGCTTCTCAGTCATTTCGATATCCATACGCCGCTCATCAGCTACTACAAGGAAAAAGAGGCGATCCGCGCCCAGGAGATTGTGGCCCGCTTGCTTTCAGGCCACCGGGTGGCTCTGGTTTCCGATGCCGGAACGCCGGGCATCTCCGATCCGGGCGGGATTTTAGTACAAAGCGCCTATGAGCACGGCATTGCCGTGGTTCCGGTTCCCGGTGTTTCCGCTCTGGCTACCGTTCTCAGCGTTGCCGGATTGAGGGAGTCCACCCATCTGTTCTTGGGATTTTTGCCCACCAAGGCGGTTGAGCGGCGGAAATTGTTGCGTAGCCTCAAAAATGAAACCCATCCCCTGGTTTTTTATGAGTCCCCACGGCGGATAACCGCAACTCTTGCCGATTGCCTGACAGAGTTGGGGGACCGGCGGGCAGTTATCGGCAGGGAACTCACCAAGATGCACGAGGAAGTTGTCTCGGCTGAGCTTGCCCAACTCCTGGCCATGTTCAAGGCAAGGGAGTCCATCAAGGGAGAATTTGTGGTGCTCATCGGAGGATTGCGCGTTTCCGCACCGCAGCCGCCGGATAATCTCGATGACTTACTGCGCTGGTATCGGGATCAGTCCGGGGTCAGCCTGAAAGATGCCGTGGCAAGTATTGCCAAGGATTTGGACCTGTCCCGCTCCGAGGTGTACCAAAAAGCCTTGGCGGTGTGGAAAGAATCAGCATGAAGAAAAACAAAGAAACCGGAGCCCCATTGCTGGCACAGCTGCTGCTAACGCTTATGGGACTGGGTTTGGCCGGTACGACTCAGAAGCAGGAGTAAAGTCGATGTGGCAAAAATTGATCCTTCTTGCCGTGGCCGGTGCCTGCGGTACCCTGGCCAGATACGGTCTGGCCGGGTTGGTGCAGCGGGTGGCCGGACCAAGTTTTCCCTGGGGCACTGTTTCGGTGAATGCTTTGGGCTGTCTGCTCTTCGGTCTGATCTGGACTTTGACCAGCGAGCGGTTCCCAGGCACCAGCGAGATGCGGATCGTTATGCTCACCGGTTTTATGGGCGCTTTCACCACTTTTTCTACTTTTGTCGCCGAGACCGGGAATCTTCTGGCAGACGGTGAGCATTGGTACGGTATGGGAAATATTTTGCTGCAAAACGTGGTGGGGCTGGTGCTTTTTTTTCTGGGGATGGCCCTTGGCAGGATGATTTAAATTGCGCGGTTGCAGGATACCGCATCTTCTTTGTCATCGGCCTGCTCATGTGCAATAGCACACTTCGCAAACCTCTTTCGCGAATCTGCGGCACCCTGCAACCGCTTATCGATGTGGGGATATTGAGCGAATTGATTCTCTTCTCCCGGGTTCAGTCACGTTTTGGGAGTCGCTGTGATGCGGGCGTAAATGAGTGATGGTGTAAATACAAAAGGAGGCATGGCTATGGAACTTCCCTCGGAAGCGGAATTGCTCCGCATTTTCATCGGCGAAACCACCAAGATCGGCCAGCGGCCGTTGTATGAACTCATTGTCGAAGAGGCCCGCAAGCGCGGTCTGGCCGGGGCCACAGTCATTCGCGGGATCATGGGCTTTGGCAAGAACAGCCGGATCCACACTGCCAAGATTCTGAGGTTGTCCGAAGACCTGCCGCTGGTTATTGAGATCGTGGACAAACCCGAGCGCATCGCCGCTTTTCTGCCCGATTTGGAGAGCATGATCGATGAGGGGCTGGTTACCCTGGAAAAGGTTCGTGTGATCGCCTACCGTGGTAAGGAAAAGGAGTAATCTCCGCGAGATTCTGCCGGCACGGAGGGAAGCAATGCCTCGTCAGGTTGATCAGGTCGCGCTCATGGAGTTTGTGCACAAGCGGCGCAAGACCACGGGCGGATATGGAGCTACCCTGCGGCTGCCGGCCACCATTCAGGATACCTTTCAGGGTGTGGCCATTGCCCTTGTTTTGGGGGAAAATCCGCCAACCCCGGAATCGGAACCTGCACTGGCCGATTATCTTGCCCGGATGCTGGCTGTTCCCTGGTTGGGGATAGACACCACCTTTCGCCTCCTGCTCACCTGCCGTATTTGTGGACTTGGTGTGGATAGGGAGCGGATTCGCGCTCATCTTGGTGCCTGCCTGAACAGGGATACATCTCTTGCCACAATCTATTATGTGCGCAGAATTGCCAGGGAGATTCTGGAAGAGGACCTCGGCTTCCCCGGCAGTCGGCGGTCATTGTTTTTGCCTGCCCGGTGCGCGGTGCAGGATGTGGCAAGGTTACTTTTTTTAAAAAAGATGGATGGCCAGCCGGTTGAGGGATCCGGCGAGCTTTCCGGTTGGCTCCAGCGCACACAGAACGGCGATGGCGGATTCGGCTTTTTCCCGGGGACTACTTCTTTTCTTGAGAATTGCCATGCCGCTCTTGCGGGCTTGAGCCTTTTGGGAGTTAGGCCCAATGATTCGGCCAACCTCAGGGCCTTTATCGTCAGTTGCCAAACCGGAAGAGGTGGTTTTGGCCGGAGCCCGCGCGCGGCGCCATTTCTTGACGCCTCCTGGTACGGTATTGCCAGTCTTCGCTTGCTTGCGGAGATGGAGCAGAAAGAAAACAACATTCCGGCCAAGACTTCAAGTTGGCAAAGACGCCTGGTTCTTTCCGTTTAACAATCCCGCCCCGTTTCCCTAGAAAAAGAAGGCCACGATATACTTGCCCGCCGTGAATACAAGGCACGCCGCCAGAATCCATTTTATGAATTTGGCAGGCACGAACTTTTGCAACCGCGCCCCGCAGTACATGCCGGCAAATCCTCCGACCCCGAAAAGAAAGCCCAGAAGCCAATCCGGAGCGATGACCATGCCGGGGTAGTGGGGTGCAAGAAGCTGGTAAAAGGCCACCCCGGCCACTGAGGTGACAAAGGTTCCCATCAGGGAAGCTCCGGCCACGGTATAGATCGGCAGCCCGAAGAAACTGACCAAAAACGGCGCAATGATCGCCCCGCCGCCGATGCCATACACCCCTCCCACCATGCCAACGACGAGACTCAAGGCCATCAACCCCACAGCATTGATCGTAAAGGTTTCTCCGTAAAACTCGTAGACGATCCGGGTCGGTGTCCATTGGTGGACTGTAATGCGGGGCAAGTGTTCGGGAGTGGCGTTTTCGCCTGCGATTGTCTGGCTCTGCTGTGTGTGCCGCTGCTGGAATCGCTCCTCAACCGTGGGGGTGACATTTCTTTTCTTGAATACCAGGTCCTGTAATAGCCTTCCCCCCACATAAAGGAGGACCAGTCCGGCAAAGAGCTTGAAATTTTTTGGATCGGGCAGGTATTTGATCCTGACGATTGCTCCGACAAGCACGCCGGGCAGGGTGCCGATAATCACCACCCAGGTCAGAGGCCAGAGCATCCGCCCTTCCTTGAGATAACGGTACACGCCGCTGGGGATTGCCACGATATTGAATAATTGGTTGGTCGAACTGACCGCCGGGCTGGTGAAGCCTAAGAAACTGACCTGAAAGGGCAGCAGCAGGAAGGCTCCGCTCACCCCGCCCATGGAAGTGAAAAAAGAGATCGCGAAGGCAATCAGCGGCGGGATCAGCGGGCTCACTTCGATATCGGCAACCGGGAAATACATCAGCGAATCTCTTTGTCTGGAATGGTTTTCAAAACTGCGTCCACCACCTGGCGGACCTCAGCAAGACATCAGCGGCCTGTGGGATTTTTCTCCGCGCATCGGCAATGGCCGTCTTTTTTTTCAGAAACGATGCGCTCCATGATCAGCGAACGCTTATGGAGCAAAACATCCTGATGTATATCTTCTTCAGTGTAGCCAAAACAGTAACAGATTTGTTGTGGCATAAAAATTCCTCCGACAAGAGATGGGGTGGATACAGGCAGCAGATACAGATCATTCTCCCAAGGAGATATTCTTTCTATACCCCTCGGCGAATCATTTTGTCCAGAATGGAAGCGGTTGGGTCAGCAAAGAAAATTAATATTGGTGTGTGAGAGTATTTTGCGGGATAGATCCTAATTGGAACGCCTTGCGCAGGGATTCATTTAGAAAAAGACAGGTTTTTTGGATGATGAATCCACTCCTTTTTTCGTTTGAGTTTTTTTACGAGTTTATGATACAGCAAAGATATATATGCAAATTAAATCACATCAATGCCTAACGTAAAATCATCATAAAGGGGGATGGCCATGGCAAAGAAGAAAGAGGAGAATTTGCTGGATGCATGTTTTACACAGCGAGAAAAAGGTCTGGCGTCTTATCACGCTCTGGGTGCGAAAAGTGATGTGATTGCCGCGAAATTGAACCTGTTGGATGAAGAGATTTCCCATCTGTTTGAGAAACGTGAGCAACTCAAAGACGAATGGGGACGAGCCCACAAGACTTTTGAGGATGATCTTAAGGAGGTCAATGCCGCCATTGAAGAGAATACACAAAGGATGAAGAGCTCGGAAGCCGGAACCAGAGCAATGTCCGGTCTGAGTTCCGATGACGCCATCTATCTTATTGACCGGTTGTCGAGGGCTTCCGAAGAAACACTACGTCTGGAGACGGGCGATCGTGATCGTCTTTCCGCTATTATGGCAAATCTTGACGATAGCCTGCTTGAGAGCCGGGGGATGGGCAATATTCCTATCCCTGTGCCGCCAATCCCCGGGGATTGTTCCGGCTGCAAGGGTGGGTGCAAAGATTCCTGCTATGGCGGTTGTTCCAACGGATGTCTCAATAGTTGCGGTGGCGGCTGCATGAGTGGGTGTAAAGACGGTTGCTTCAACAGCTGTGCCGGTGGCTGTATGGGCGGTTGTCAGAATCAGTGCATGGGCTGTACTGGAACGTGCATGGGTGGCTGTACAGGTGGATGTCTCGGGCCGATCAAGGCTGGGAAGTAGGATATAAATTATGGAAAAAGCATATGGCGTGATTAACCAGATTGTCCGGCGTAATCGGGGAAACGATGAGATTGAATTTAACCTGACCTTTTTGGTAACCGAAGATTGTAATCTTCGGTGCATTTATTGCTTTGAACCGAACAAGCGCCCGAAAAAAATGAGTTTTGAAGTTGCCCGTGCAGCTATAGACAAATATTTGGACAGGGAGGACGGGCCTGCAACGGTGAGTATTGATTTTTGCGGCGGAGAACCACTTCTTGAGTTTGAATTGATTAAAAATATTTTTGAGTATTGCCACTCGCGGACGTGGAAAAAAAAGTACAGGATGTCTCTGGGGACCAATGGGACTGTCCTGACAGAGGAAATGAAGGAATGGTTTTTGCGGCACCCCTGTTTTCAACTAAGCTTGAGCCTGGATGGGACTAAGGAGGTGCATGATCATAACCGTTCAAATTCTTATGACAGAGTAATAAAACATATCGATTTTTTCAGGAGATATGATCAGACAGTTAAAATGACAATTTCGCCATTTACTATTCCTCGGCTGGCAGAGTCCATTGTCCATATCCACGAGGTGGGGTTGAAGCCGGAAGCGAATGTCGTTTTTGAAGATATTTGGGGCTCACCTGAAGATAAAGCAAAATTGCTACGGGTATATGCACGCGAGTTGGACAAGCTCGTGACATTCTATGTCGCGCATCCCGAGTATTCAGCACCCAAGCTCGTCGGGCACCGGATTGAAACGCTCTGTGCGGAGCAAGAATATGGGCTGGAAGAGAAATATTGTGGAGCAGGAAAGTATATGACCGCAATTATGCCTGACGGCAAAGAGTATCCTTGTCATCGGTTTAGTCCTCTTGGGTCCTCTGCCCCAACGCAACACATTGATTTTGACAGACAGATCCAAGGTCCTTCCAAATGTATTACATGTGGTGTTCGTCGACTCTGTCATTCCTGTCTTGGCGCCAATCACGAGATATGTGATTCGGTTGATGTCAGAACAGTGGCGCATTGTGAGTTTACAAAACTGGAGATTCTCGCATCGGCAAAACTTGCAGCCCGACGCCTTGAACCATTTCTGCAAAATTTTAAACTAGAGGGCAAAATTGATGAGGACACCGCCTTGCAAGTTGCATATGTGAAAAATTTTGTCCGATCAATCGATTGGGTTCAGGAAAATGTTCACCTGAAAGAAACGGTATCTGTTTAGAGAATGGGAACAAAAGCTTGATGAATTGGGGGCGCGTTATAGGTCGGTGGCTCGGGCTCTGTTTCGGCTTGTGGTTTGGCAAGGGGCATGCTTTGGGTAATACGCGCCCCCTTCATGATGTTCTTTCGTCGTGGTGGTTGTTTTGAAATTTGGGAAAAAATCGTTTCATCTTGCAATGGCTGTCGCGGTCGTAGAAAAACTGCGTTTTTTAGTTTTTCTCTCGGCGCAGAGGCACTTATTTGTTAATCGGTGCACCGGTTAAACTTGCGTTGTCGAACCAGCGGAAATACGCTTCAGCCCCGTCCTTTCCAGACTGTACCAGGGCTTTTTTCTTTTCATCGGAAAGGTCGAATTCGGTGGTCTTGACCCCGAGGGTATCGATATAAATTGTTCGGTGCCAGTCGTCACTGTGCAGATGGCTGTTTTGTTGCGCTTCCATGATGGTGCTGATCAGCGACCAGGCATAATCGAAGAAACTGTCGATTTTTTCGTGGGGTGGTTCGGCTTGATCACGAAAGACCGCGATTTCCTCTTTGGTGTCGAGGCGGAACCCCAGGGTTTCCTTGTTGTAGACATATTGGGAGATGGCGCGCTCCCGGACTGCGATATCGGCGTTGATCCGCGCATAGTACTCTGGGATAAGGGCGTTGTCGGTGGCGACATATTTCTCGCGGTCAAAGAGCTTTATCGGGTAATTATCGAGCACCCCGCCGTCCACATAGACATCGCCGCGTGGGCTGCGCTTGGTTGCAAAAAACAAAGGGATCGACATGGAAATCCGTACCGCATCGGCAATGCACATCCTGGGAGTGTGTTCGGCGGAAAAGACTTCTGAGAACTTGGTGGAGAGATTGGTGCCCATGAAATAAAGCGATTTGAATTTTTTCTTTTCCTTCAGTGCTTCGAGGTCAGCAAAAGTGGTTTCGCTGTTGCCGGTTTTTTCAAGGATCAGTGTGCCGATCCATTTTCTGAAGAAATCACCTTTGTACCAGCCATACTGTTCGATAAGCCGTTCCGTGTCACGGATTATCCCCCAGTCGCCATCCATGAATTTGTTGAAATCCAACGACCAGAGGATATCCCGTGTTTCTTCCGTAGTGAAACCAAGGCCGATCAGGATGGCATTGATTGCTCCGGCAGAGGTGCCTCCCACCCGTTCGATCCGATCCATGATTCCCTTCTGATTCAGGACATCGATGGCGCCGAGGTAGGCTATCCCTTTTACGCCACCACCTTCGAAGATTAGATTATGAAAATTGTAGGCCATGATATTTCTCTAAGCGTATAGTGAAAAAACGAAGCGTATTCCGTAGCGGTAAATTTTTAAGAAATGTTTTCTTGGGGCGCATCGCTGTTCGTGTAATCACGGGCACTGGGCGTGTTTTTTATGATAGGTGCGTTGAGTTTCGCGGACCTTTGGACAGGAAGTAACCGCGATTGCCATAACGAACCCGCTCGTTTGGATCAACAAAAGGCTCTTCTTTGTTAGGTACTTGAATTTCCCTGGCTTGTCAAATACCCGGCGGGAACCGTCAGGCGCGGGTTTGCTGATAGGGGGTGGCGAACGCGTCGCCTGCCAAGGCGAGTGAGGCGGGTTATTTTTTGGTAAGCATCCCGATCAATGATCCTTGGCGGATCAGGATTGCATATACGGGTTGGGTATTGCCTTCACGAAGACTATCTGCTTGCGCCGATTTTTTCCTCACGGCTCTTGAGGCATTTGCGGCTGTAGTCATCAAACTCGGCGCAGGTCTTCAGGACAAAGGTTTCCTGGCGAGGATAAAAGGTGCATTTGGTCTGGTAGTTGCAAACGTTGTTGAACGAATCCCAGTGTTGGCATTCTTCAACGCATTCCAGATCATTATAGGTATAGATGGTCTTCTCAAAGAGGCATTTCTTGTCGAAATCATCCCAGTACTGACACTCCCGCAGTGCGATGGCCTGGCCCAAAGATCCGGCTTGGCTTCCTTCGCAGATTACGGAAAGATCGCGCTCGCGGTATACCTCACCTTTTTTGAGGTGCACCTCCTTGGCCACAGTGACGCCGGGGAGAGCAATAAGAACAACAAGCAAGAGAAGCAGCAAACGCAGATTCATAATCATATCCTCAACAGTAGGGGCGGAAAAATCGTGGTGCACATCCTGAAATCTACTTGCCCACCATAATAGGAGCAACAATTATAATGCACGGGCCGGCACAAAAAAATAACAGATCGCAAGGAGCTTGACACCTCAAGCAAATAAGAATATATAATAAAGAAGAATTATTACTAATTAGGACAGTGTCGTTTATGCCCAAAAAAATCCAACACCTGAATATTGAGAACAAATTGCGTGACTTTGAGCAGGCATGCCGTGACGCTGGACTCAAACTTACGCATCAACGTTTGGAGATATTCCGGGAACTGGCTACGTCCGAAGACCATCCTTCTGCGGAAACCCTTCACATACGGTTGCAGAAGAGACTTGCCACCCTGTCGCTTGACACTGTGTATCGAACTCTGGCTACCTTTGAAAAACACAGGCTCATAACCAAGGTGGAGACGGTGGAGAGCCAGGCGCGTTTTGAAGTGGAACTCGAGAAACACCACCATGCCATCTGTCGCCAATGCGGGGCCATAACCGATTTCGTCTGGCATTCTTTTGATGAGGCCAAGATGCCCGAGGCGATTATTGGTTGGGGCAGAATAGACAAGAAAAACATCACGCTGCACGGCATTTGTGGAAAATGTGCCAACCTTGCCGGCGGGAAGTGAACGATTTTTTTTACCATCTTGATAAGAATAATTCTGAGGTAGTCAGGATTACTGCAGGGGATTTTAGGCCCTGTACAGGCTGTCCCAATTTAAGCGTCACGGTACAAATCTTCTATGATAGGATACTAAGAATCGATATGAGAGAGGTACACCATATTTACCATGGCGAAACGGAAAATCATCATGACCGCCACCGCACCAATCCCATTGCCGACATTCAGAATTCTCTGGCGCTACCCTCGGAACCCGTTGTCGCTTCAAGACTATCAACTGATTGAAAAGCAGGCCTGCGAGAAGTGATATACTAAAAAACACAGTGAGTACGTTCAAACAATACAAGGAGGAAATCTTATGACTAAAGATAGCAAGTGTCCTGTAACGGGCAGAACGAGCAAACAAGTAGCCGGCGGTGGCACGTCGAACCGAGATTGGTGGCCGAACCAGTTGAACCTTCATATTCTGCACCAGCATTCCGCCAAGTCCAATCCGTTGGGCGAGGATTTTAACTACGCAGCAGAATTCAAGAAGCTCAACCTGAAAGCTCTGAAAAAGGATTTGTACGCGCTGATGACCGACTCGCAGGACTGGTGGCCGGCTGACTGGGGTCATTACGGCGGGCTCTTCATCCGGATGGCGTGGCACAGCGCGGGCACCTACCGTATGGGTGATGGCCGCGGCGGGGCCGGGTCAGGCTCTCAACGCCTTGCGCCTCTTAACAGTTGGCCTGACAATGTGAACCTCGACAAGGCGCGTCGCTTGCTTTGGCCGATCAAACAGAAATACGGCAACAAGATCTCCTGGGGTGATCTGATGATCCTTGCTGGAAACTGCGCCCTGGAGTCGATGGGATTCAAGACCTTCGGCTTCGGCGGTGGTCGCGAGGACGTCTGGGAGCCGGAAGAGGATGTTTACTGGGGGGGGGAAGAGGAATGGCTGGCCACGAGCGACAAGCCCAAGAGCCGTTATACCGGTGACCGGGAGTTGGATAACCCCTTGGCGGCCGTGCAGATGGGCCTCATCTATGTGAACCCGGAAGGCCCGGATGGTAATCCCGACCCGGTTGCCTCCGGCCGTGACGTTCGCGTGACCTTCGCGCGTATGGCAATGAACGACGAAGAGACCGTTGCCCTGGTCGCCGGCGGGCACACGTTCGGCAAGTGTCACGGCGCCGCCCCTGCGTCGCATGTTGGTCCTGAGCCGGAAGCCGCCCCCATCGAAGAGCAGGGTCTCGGCTGGAAGAGCAGCTTTGGCAGCGGAAAAGGCGGCGATACGATCAGCAGCGGCATCGAGGGCGCCTGGAAGCCGAATCCGACCACCTGGGATATGGGCTATTTGAAGGTGCTGTTCAAATACGAGTGGGAACTGGTCAAGAGTCCGGCCGGTGCGAATCAGTGGCTGGCAAAGGACGTGGACGCAGAGGACATGGTGGCTGACGCCGCCGATCCGTCCAAAAAGCACCGGCCGATGATGACCACGGCGGATCTCTCACTGAAATTCGATCCGATCTACGAGCCGATCGCACGGCGCTACCAGCAGAATCCTGCGGAGTTCGCGGATGCCTTTGCCCGGGCGTGGTTCAAACTGACCCACCGGGACATGGGCCCGCGCTCGCGCTATCTCGGCCCGGAGGTCCCGGCGGAGGAACTGATCTGGCAAGACCCGGTACCCGCAGCCGACCATCCGCTGATCACCGCCAAGGACATTGCCGCCCTCAAGTCCAAGATTCTTGTTTCAGGTCTGTCAATCTCCCAACTGGTCTCTTGCGCCTGGGCGTCGGCCTCCACGTTCCGCGGTTCCGATATGCGCGGTGGGGCCAACGGCGCGCGCATTCGCCTTTCCCCGCAAAAGGATTGGGAAGTCAACCAGCCTAAGCAATTGGCCAAGGTGCTGCAAACCCTTGAGAAAATCCAAAAGGAGTTTAACCGTGCGCAGTCAGGTAAGAAGAAAGTAACGCTTGCCGACCTGATTGTCCTGGGCGGATGCGCCGGTGTCGAACAGGCTGCGAAAAAGGGGGGCCACAAGGTTGTCGTTCCCTTCACGCCGGGCCGCACGGATACATCGCAGAAGCAAACCGAGGTGAAGTCATTTAGTGTACTCGAGCCGAAAGCCGACGGCTTCCGCAACTACCAGAAAGCCAAGTACTCGGTAACTGCAGAGGAACTGCTGGTTGATCGGGCACAACTGCTGACCCTGACCGCCCCAGAGATGACGGTTCTCATCGGCGGGATGCGCGTCTTGAATGCAAACTTCGGACAGACCCGACACGGGGTCTTCACCAAGCGGCCGGAAACGCTCACCAATGACTTCTTCGTCAATCTGCTCGACATGTCCACGACGTGGAAGGCAACCCCGGGAGACGAAAACGTGTTTGAGGGGCGTGATCGCGTGAGCGGCAAACTCAAGTGGACCGGCAGCCGCGTGGATCTGGTTTTCGGCGCCAACTCGCAGCTGCGTGCCCTGGCCGAGGTCTATGCACAGGGTGATGCGGAGAAGAAGTTCGTGCGTGACTTTGTTGCGGCCTGGAACAAGGTCATGAACTTGGACCGATTCGATCTCGTTTAGCCGCAAGCAAGACAATCTCCGGTTCAGCTTTCGGCATACCGCCGTGGCTGAGCCGGAGCGATTTAGTCAAGGTCTTGCTCCAAACATCGCCTTTTGTGTCTATCCCCGGAATTCGTGTTAAGCATTGCCAACCGAATTGCCGGCCTCCGCATTCTCCACCAGAGCGATAATGGTCCAGCCCGGCTGGGGACTCAACTGCTCCTCCGCGCTAAAGACCTCGAGGCTGCCCTTGGGAGTAACTCCAAAAAGCGGAATCGCCCCATGCCCGTGCTGCTTTTGAAAGGCGTTAAAATCAAAGGTTTGGGTGAGCTTGGTGCTGCGCACCTCCCAGTTGCCCAGGGCTAATACTTTGGACAAACTTGAAAAAGTAACTTCCTCTCCGAAAAGCACCCGCCAGTGTCGCCGGGAAATGGCTTTGCGGTTTTGGGTTATTTCCAGATCCGAAGCTGCCTGGATCGCAAAAACACCATTTGATCCAAGCTCCATCCGGTAATGCATGCAGGAAAGGGTGTTGAGCGGTCCGCGAGGAGAAAGGGCGAGCAGTTTGCCTATCCCGATCAGATCAAGATTGCGGTCCGCATGCTCGGAAACCGGTTCGCCGTAATAGGTTTCCAGGCCGTCCATCCTGGCATTTTTGATTTTATCCCAATCACTGTCCACAAGCAAAACCCGAAATCCCGCCTGTAGCAGCGCCTTGCCAATGGTTCGTGCCACCAGATTGGCGCCGATGATAAGAAATCCTTTTGGTTCCGGTTCAGCCACGCCGAGTTTTTTGGCGAGGAATCGGGCGGTACCGCTTTGCAGGACCACGGTGCCGATGATAACCGAAAAGGTTAGCGGTACCAGCAGGCCCGCCTCACTGTATCCGGCCTCTTCAAGCTTAATGGCAAAAAGAGCGGCAATGGCTGCGGCAACGATACCGCGCGGCGCGATCCAGGCCAGCAGATGTCGTTCCGGCCATTTCAGCTTCGAGCCAAGGGCGGAGATCATCACGCTCAATGGTCTTGCAAGAAACTGGATGGAAAGAAAAATGAAAACCACCTGCCAGCCGAGATGGATAAACCGCTGAAAATCAAGGCGCGCGGCGAGTACGATAAAAAGGACGGAGATCAGGAGAACGCTTAAGCTCTCCTTGAAATTCAGGATGTCTTTCAGGGAAACATCCCGCATGTTGGCGAGCCAGATGCCCATCACGGTGACGGTGAGCAGGCCGGATTCGTGTTGGATGCTGTTGGAAAGGGCAAAAACAAAAACAACCAGACCCAGAGTGGCCACATTGTGGAGATACTCCGGCAGCCAGTGGCGGCGGAGGATGTTGCCATACAGATAACCGGCCAGGGAACCGACAAGCAGTCCGACACCGACAAGCTTGGCAAAGGCAAACAGAGTGTGGCTTAAGGCATGATCGGTGCTGCTGGCGAGCATGAACTTGTAGACAAGAACGGCCAGGGTCGCGCCGATGGGATCGATGACAATGCCTTCCCAGCGCAGGATATTGGCCACGGCGGCGGTAGGCTTGACCGTGCGCAGCATGGGTACGATCACGGTGGGGCCGGTTACCGAGGTGATCGCACCGAAAAGCAGGGCAAGCGACCATGGAAAATCAAAGACCAGACGGGTTGCGGCTGCAGTGATCAGCCAGGAGGCAAGCACCCCGAAAGAAATCAGGTTACGAACCACCCGGCCCAGTCCGGCAATCTGGTGAAAGCGCAGGGTAAGGCTGCCCTCGAAAAGGATAACCGCAACGGAAAGGGAGATAAAAGGAAAGAGCAACTCCCCGAAAAGGGCATCGGAGTCGAGTACTCCGGTGAGCGGCCCGGCGATGATTCCGGCAAAAAGCAGAAAAAGAATGGCGGGCAGCTTTACCCGCCAGGCAAACCACTGGCAAAGTATACCGACAAAAATAATAGCAGCCAGAATGAAGGCTTTATCAATCAGCACGTGTTTTTTTCTCGTTGTAATCTATGAGGCTTGGGTGGGGCAATAAAGCAGAGCACAGATTTTCTGCCCGTGGTCAAATCTGATTTCCTGTGCAACTTAAAGCTGCGGGTCAATGTTTCCTGGCCCGCCGCATTGAGGCGCGTAGCAGGTAACATTTTTAAAATCACAGATTTCGCCGCAGCTCGGACATTTTTCAGGTGGGGATGCAGCCTGAACGGTTCTTCCGCAGCCGCCGCATTTCCAAAAGGGATCGGCAGCTTCCATCATCGTCGCCCCATGGGGTGTATATCCGCAATGACCGCAGGTTGTCTTGATATCCTCGTAATTTTTGCCGCATTCTTCGCACTTGCCATGTTTTACTGTGTCCATGGGGTTCTCCTTGTGGTTATGGCCCAATTGCAATCATCTCGCAGGCCGTATATCAGTATACAATCGAGTCTCTTGTGAAAACAGAAAAACACCCTTCGACAGGGCTCTCCTGATCTTGTCGAAGGGCTCAGGGCGAGCAGTATCAACGGCAAACGGTAGCCATCGTGAAATCTAATAGTTTCTTCCGTTCATGCTGAGCGTGTCGAAGCACCGTATAGCATTGTGCAAGAGCCTCTATCATAACGCAAAAAACTTCCGGCCTCTGCCAAAAGTTTGTTTGAAGAAGTGTTGATCAAGAGGGCGCCAAATCGAGTTATGCACAGGCATTTTTTTTGTCTAATTCGCTGTGTTTCCGTGCACCAGGTCGATAATGGTCACCTCCGGTGGCGCCAGGAAACGAATGGGGGGGCCCAAGGTGCCGGTACCGCGGTTCAAATAGAGAAAGCCGCTGTCCAGACTGGTGAGTCGGCCGCTCGGTTGGGGATAAAAAATCCAGGTGAGCAGGTTGAAAGGAAATATCTGGCCTTTGTGGGTATGTCCGGAAAGCTGGAGATCAAAAAGTCCCAGGCTGTCCGGATCAATTTCCGGTCGGTGTTTGAGCAGAACCGTAAAATTTTTCCTGGGCTGGGCAAACAGAATCTCGCGCTCCGACCCTGCCCGTTCTTTGCCAAATGATGCGGCTGCAGGGTCATCTACTCCGACAAAGTTGATGCCGCCGACCATCACCCCTCGATGGCGCAGCAGCGTAAAACCTGATCCTTCCGTAAAGTCCAAGGCATCCTGCAATCCGGCGTAGAATTCATGGTTGCCGGTAATGGCGAGTTTGCCCAAGGGCGGATTGAACGCCGCCAGCAACGCAACTTCTTCTGTGAGGTGGTTAAGCTGGCCGTCAACCAGGTCGCCGGTGGAGACCAAAATGTCGGGCTGAGCCTCTTGGATTCTGGTAAGAATTTTTTTAAGCCGTCCTTCACGGATAATGAGTCCCAGGTGCATGTCTGAGATCTGGGCAATACGAATCCTGCCGAGTCTTTCCGAAATTTTTGGATTAGCGATCTCGATGTGCTCCAGGCGGATATTTGTTGCTTCAAACAGGCCGTAGCCGTAAATGGCAACTACCAGCATTGCTTGTGCCGCAAACAGCTGCCGAGGCGATATCCTTGGTGTGGTGAATTTTCGTTTCCGGATCTTTTCCGCAGCTTGAATTGCAAAGCCGAGCAGATCAACCGTGCCGGAAATGGTCAGAAAAAGGAAAAGCAGCCCCATCCAACTGAAACTTGCATAGGCCCAGAAACGGGCTCCTGTTTCAATCCCGATTCGTTCGGCCACCCGCACCATGATCGGTGCCGCGATCATGACCGTCATGAACAGGATTATGCCAATATTAGCTTTCCTGCCGGGCAGAAAGGCCGTCCGGAATTTGCGGAAGGCATAGTAGTGGACGAGGGGATAGACCGACAGATACAGAAGCAGGAAACGGATCATGCTTTTTCACCCGCTTTGATTTAGGAAAATTGGTGCTGAAGAGTGGCAGCTATAAATCGTACCTCTCAATAAGAAAATTTTCTTGGGTGCCAGCCTTATTTGCCTACGGTCACTGCAGCATCCTCGACAATGACCCCGTAACGGTAGCCGGCGCCGAAGTCACGGTCCCGGGAAAGATTTCCCTTGATGGTGACCACATCACCAACCTCGGGCAGCGAATCGGTGGTGACCACCAGATCATTGGTTCCAGCGGCCTGACTGCCGGTGCCGTCTTGCAGATGCAGCCAGTTTTTGCCCATGATCCCGCGACCGACCTTGATCACCTTGGCATGAACCGCCACCGGTTTGTTTGCCAAAGGGTCTTTCTTTTCAAAAATTTCACCGATGGTATAGGCATTGGGTCCCTCGGCCTTGCTCACCGTGATGGCCTCAGCCGGGGCGGCTGCGGTCATGATTGCGGCTGGGACAGCATTGCCACCGGCAGCTACAAGGCCGGCTGAAAAAACGATGCTTTCGAATGTCCGGTTCAGCGAGGAGCTTTTAAAATTGCTCATCTCCATGCCAGGGAGGCAGGCGATATCACTCCCCACTGCGATCGTGCTCATGGGTAGTGCCACCCAAGTCTTGACGCTGCCATTGTCCACCAGAACATAGGTATAGCCACCGCTGTTCATGGTTTCGACCACTTTGCCGGAAACCCCTTGCATCTGCGGGCCGTCAGCCATGCCACCCCCAGCCATGCCACTCCCACCCATTTCGGCTCCAGTGCCGCTTGGCGCAAAGGCGCTGACCTGGAGAGGATTCCAAAGGAGTAGGGAGGTGGCGAGCAACAGAGTGGTATGGAATGTCATTCGCTTATTTGTATTCATCGCGTGTTACCTCATCGGATTTTTTAAGGGGTTTGCCTGTCGGAAGCAAAATGAGCAGGCCGTCAGGTGTATATTTCAATTGTACGGTGTTTGACAGAATTTGCTCATAATAACGTCAAGCCCAGTAGCCTTTTTCATAGTTATGGTTGATTTTTTCCATTGTCCGGCGGGTAGAAGCGCCATTCCTTGTTGACGATAAGCCTCGCCCCTCGCCGGAAGTTGAAAAAGGACCAGCCCCAGCGAGTAGTCACGGAAAGGCGGTTTTCAAAGCCGATCAGATAGTAGATGTGAACCACGAGCCAGGCGGCCCAGGCGAAGAACCCGCTGAAACGCAGGCGGCCGATCTCAACGATTGCCTTGCTGCGACCGATGGTGGCCAGCTGTCCCTTGTCGAGATATTGGAACGGCTGCCGCGCAAGCCCGGCGGTTTCGCGCAAGATATTTTTGGCGATGGCCCGTCCCTGTTGGAGCGCCACCGGTGCAAGCCCAGGTAGTGGTGTGGTGCGGCCATGGGTGAAGCAGGCCTGATCGCCTGCAGCAAAGACTTCGGGATGATTGGGGATACTGAGGTCGGGCTCCACCAGGATGCGGCCCAAACGGTCGATATCCACCCCCAGTTGTCGGCCAAGGCTTGCGGCCGTTACGCCGGCAGCCCAGAGAATGGTGGATGCCTCCACCCGTTCCCGACCCACCTGAACACCGTCGCGGTCCATGTCGGTAACAGGGCTGGCGGTCCATACCTGTACGCCGAGCTGTTCCAGATCGCGAGTCGCTTTGCCGGCCAGGTCATCGCTGAAGGACGGCAGGATGCGCGGGCCTGCTTCGATGAGGATGATGCGAGCCAGTTTGGGGTTGATGTTGCGAAAGTCCTGAGCCAGGGTGTAGCGGCTCATTTCGCCGATGGCTCCGGCCAGTTCCACGCCGGTGGGACCACCGCCGACGATGACGAAGGTGAGGTGTTTTCTTTGCTCGGCCGGGATTGCAGTGCGCTCTGCCGCCTCAAAGGCGGTGAGCACTCGTCGTCGTATCTCGGTGGCCTGCTCAATGGTCTTGAGTCCCGGTGCAAACTCTTCCCATTCTTCATGGCCGAAGTAGGAGTGACGGGCGCCACAGGCCAGGAGCAGGTAATCATAAGTGAGTGTGCAATCCCTGCCGACCAGTTGCCTGTTGGCCAGGTCGACGCCAGTAACCTCGTCCTGCAACACCGTGATATTGCGATATTTGGCAAGGATGTGCCGGATCGGCGCGGCAATTTCCGCCGGACTCAAGGCGGCCATGGCCACTTGGTAGAGCAGGGGCTGGAAGAGATGATGATTGTGTCGGTCCACCAGCGTGACCCTGATTCCGGTCTGGTTGCCAAGAATTTTGGCGGCGTTGAGGCCGGCAAAGCCGCCGCCGACGATGACGACATGTTGTGTGGGGATTGACATTTTGGTCCTTGATAGAGACAAGGGTGCACGGAAAAGGGGTCAGCTCATGCCGACCCCCTTGAATGACCCTAAGTATTTCCGGGTTTCCCGGAAGATTGTTTTAGAAATGCCCGTTAGTCTGAAGCCAGCTTGAAAGAAAGTTTCACGCGTGCCCGAAAGATAACTCCTTTGCCATCTTCGCCAATCTTCATATCCAGGGTGACAACTTCCGCAATGCGCAAATCGCGCAGGCTCATTTTGGCGGATTTGACAGCATTCTGAGTAGCTTCTTCCCATGAAACCGGGCTTGATCCGACCAATTCGATAATTTTGTAGACACTCTCAGTCATGGGTATTCTCCTTGGTTAAGGTTAGGGGGATTGTGCTGAACACACCAGCTTATGAACGTCACTTGGGGCTGTTGTTATGTGAAAGGACAAAAA
>VMSS01000158.1 GCA_013791995.1 Desulfurivibrio sp.
GCGGCCTTTCTCGGACATCTCTTCCCTCTGTATCTGAAATTCAGGGGTGGCAAGGGCGTGGCTACGGCGCTGGGCATTTTTCTCTATCTTTCACCGGTGGCCGCGCTCATTGATGCGCTTCTTTTTGTCGGCGTGGTGTATAATTGGGGCTATGTTTCCCTGGGCTCGCTGAGCGCGGCTCTGCTGCTGCCGGGATTGGTCTGGCTGCTGTCCGGCTCGGTGACCAACTCCGTGCTGGCCTTCGGGGTTGGGGCGCTGATCTGGGTCAAGCACCGGGACAACATCGTGCGGCTCATGAAGCACGAGGAGAAGAGCTGGAAAAAAGAAACCCCGGGTAGGGATGGTCATGACCAATGATGAATGGAAAAAAATCGTGGCGGCCAAGAATCTCCTGGGGTTGCCGGATCAAGCCACCCTGGCGGAGATAAAAAAAGCATACCGCCGACTCTCCAAGGAACATCACCCAGACCTTGCCCGGCACAGACTTAAGGATTCAGATGAAGGAGTGGTTCTGGAAATGCACCGACTTACCGAGGCGTGCCGGATCCTGTTGGAGTATGGGAAAAAGTACAAAATACCACTGGTGCCGGGGGAAGATCAACCCCTCGAAGGGGAAGATTGGTGGATGGAGCGTTTTGGGGATGATCCTCTCTGGAGTCCGGGCCGTGGCAAGTAATGATGGCGTAGCAGATAAGCGCAGACTTCGAAAAGTCCGATCTGCGGCGTTGCGGCGCACTGTTCCTCATTCGGCATACCATGTGTATGGCCTCTATTCGTAAAAGTACCCCGCGCCTGCATATCGAACTTTCTGCTGCGTCATCCCAGCAGTGATGGTGGCGGGCTTCGGCGCGCAACAATGAGCCGGCGCATAAAAGCAAACCTGCTGTATCACCCCCCAGTCGACTCTTTCGCTACTCCATGAATTTCTTGTTGGTGGTGATCTTGGCCCGGCTTTGCAGATATGCAAGCCAGTCGCCCATGATCTGCATCTGTTTTTCCTGGCTCAGCGTTTTTCGGAGCGCTTCTTTTTGTCCGGCAAAGGTTTCATCGCTTGCCGGCTTGCTTTCCTTGAAATGAAGCACATAGAAAGTGCCACCGTTTTCCGTGATCTCGATGGGGTAGGGAGCGGCGGCGCTGAGGTTCAGGCCTTGCGCGGTAACAGGGGCGGGCAAGGTGCTGGCTTCCTGTCGGCTTCTACTGAAGAACGAGGTTTCCACCACATTGCTTTTCATCTTTGCAGCCTCGGCAACAAGGGAGCCTCCCTTTTTTGCCTGGGCCAGCAGGGTCACGGCGGCTTCCTTTGCCTTGGCATGGGCTTGGTCTTCATGGAAATCCCTTTCCACCCTGGCGCGCACCTCGGCCAATGGTGGGGTCTGGGGTTCCTTGACCGCATCAATATAGCAAATGACGTAGCCGCCATTGATTTCAAGCAATGAACTCAATTCGCCTTTTTTCAGGCCGAAGAGCGTTTTGAGCAGTGCTGGCTGTCCTGCCAACGGTTTTGGAGGATTGGCCTGAGTGAAGTACTCGGTTGCCTGCACCGGCGTCGCCGCTCCGGCAGCATACTTATCCAGGCTGCCTGCCTGGATAATTCCTTCGTAGGCCTGGTTTGCCAGCTGGAAGGTAAGGTCCTTGCCACGTTGGGCGGTAAGCGCAGCGATGATTTTTTCCCGTGCCGCCGCAAGGGTGGTCACGCTTGCCGGTTTGATTTTTTCAACCTTGATGAGGTGAAGGCCGAATTGTGTTTCCACGATTCCGCTGACCTCTCCTTCCTTGAGGGCAAATGCTGCCTCGGCAAAAGGCACCACCATCTCCTCTTTGCGGAAGAAACCAATATCCCCGCCGGTTTTTCCGGTCGAATCCTCGGAATGTTCTCTGGCCAGTTGGCTGAAATCCTTGCCTGCTTTGGCCAGCGCCAGGATCGCCTCAAGTTTTTTGCGTTTGGCACCTTTCAGTTCAGCGCTGTCCTTGACATCAGACCGGAGCAGAATATGCCGGGCCTGGCGTTGCTCCGGGACTGAAAAACTATCGGGGTTCATTGCATAGTACTGTTCAATCTCCTGGTCGCTCACCTGTGTTCCGGTCCCGGCCTGATCATTAAGAAAGGTGATGTATCGCAGCTTGACCTGGGGTTCCGTCAGGTAGGCTTGCTTGCGGCCTTCAAAAAAAGGATTCAAGTCCTGATCACTCACCGGGCCGGAAGTTCGGAAAGCCTCCGCGTTGAAGGCGACATATTCGAGCCTGAGCTGATCGTTGTCAAAGGCGAAGCGGTCTTTCAGCTCGCTATCGGATATTCGGGCAAACCGTGAAAGATGGGTGAGGATTTTTTTCTGGAGAATATCATTGCGCACACTGTCCTCAAAATCAGCCGTGCTCATCTTTGATGAGGCCAGCAGCTTTTTATAGCGGTCGAGTTTGAATATCCCTTCCTCCCGGAAGGCGTCCATGCCTTGGATAACCTTGCGAACCTCGTCACTGCCGACGATCAGGCCGGCTTCCTTGGCACCCTGATACATGACCACTTCCTGGATCATCTGGTTCAACACCTGCTGCTTAAGGTTCAGCGCCTCAAGAAGCCCCGGCGGCATGGTGGAGCCAAACTGCTCCTGATACCGGTTGATGGTCTGATTATAGGTTTTCTGGTATTGCTGCAGAGAGAGGCTCTGGTCATTGACCGTGGCAATGGCGTCGGGACCGCCTTGCTGGCTTGTGCCCACTCCCCAGAAGACAAAAACCAGGACAATAATCAGGATGATGGCCTGGATATAGGTTGATTGGGCCTTGCGGCGCATGAAGTCGAGCATGTGTCACCTAAATGAAGTAATGAAAAGGGTGTTTTGTTTGAAATTCAGGAAGTTATCCTAATTTTTTTCCTCAAGCCCGTCAATCGATTTAAGTGCAATGGCTGGTGGGGTGCTGGTCTTTACACCTTGGCCAGATTTTCCCCCACCACCGTGTTCACCACCAGAGGAACGTCAAGACCCAGGACCCCTTCCATGGCCTTTTTGACCACAGCCTTGGTTGCCTCGATTTCCTGGGTCGGAACCTCAAAAACCAGTTCGTCATGAATCTGGAGCAGGAGTTTGGCGTTAAGGCCCTGCTCGCTGAGCTGCCGGGTGGCGGCGATGGTGGCCAGCTTGATGATGTCGGCGGCAGTGCCCTGGATGGGGGTGTTGATCGCGGTGCGCTCGGCAAACTCGCGGCTGGTTTTGTTGAGGCTGGTAATGTCGGGCAATAGCCGCCGCCGGTTGAGCAGGGTGGTGACAAAGCCATCCTGCCGGGCCTTTTCGACAATCTCCTCCATGAACCGTTTCACCCCGGCATAGTGGGCGAAATACCGCTCGATGAAGGTGGCGGCGTCCTTGCGGCTCAGATTGAGCTGGGCGGAAAGGCCAAAGGCGCTGATCCCGTAAATTATGCCGAAATTGATGGTTTTTGCCACCCGCCGCATCTCCGGGGAGATAAAGGCCGGGTTGACCCGGAAGATTTCGGCGGCGGTCTGGTTATGGACGTCCTGGCCTGTGCGGAAGGCGGTAAGCAGCGCCGCATCTTGTGAATAATGGGCCATCACCCGCAGGTCGATTTGCGAATAATCCGCCGACAAAAAGAGCTGGCCTGGCGCGGCAACGAAAGCGGCCCGAATTTTCTGGCCTTCGGGCGTGCGGATCGGGATGTTCTGCAGGTTGGGGTTGCTGCTGCTCAATCGGCCGGTGGCGGTGACTGTCTGGTTGAAAGAGGTGTGGACCCGTCCGGTTTTCGGGTGGATGAGTTCAGGCAGTTTGTCCACATAGGTGTTTTTGAGTTTGCTCAGGGTCCGGTGGGCCAGGATCGCCGCAGGCAGATCATGCTGTCTGGCCAGGTTTTCCAGGACCTTGACATCGGTGGAGTAGCCGGTTTTGGTTTTGCGGCCCTGGGGCAGTCCCAGTTTGGCAAAAAGGATCTCGCCGAGCTGTCGGGTGGAATTGATGTTGAACTCCTCCCCGGCCAATCCATAGATGGTTTTTTCCAATTCAGCCAGCTGTTGGCCGAAATCCTCGGACAGATGCTGCAACTGGTCCCGGTCCACCGTGATGCCGGCCTGTTCCATGCGGAACAGGATGGGCACCAGTTCCATTTCCAGGGTGGAGAACAGATCCCAGAGACCAAATTCTTCGAGCTGTGGGCGGAATTGTTGCCAGAGGAGAAAAGTCCCGATCACGTCCTCGCAGGAATAGTTTTTGGCCGTTTCCTGGGCAACATAGGCAAAGCTGTCGGGCCGCTTGTCGTTGTCGGTGACCTCGCTGAAGCTGGTCAACCGCTTGTTGAGCATCTCCAGGCACAGATCGTCGAGCTTCTGTGAGCGACGGGTTGGGTCAAGGAGATACGAGGCGATCATGGTGTCCCACAGGGGGCCGCCCAGGTGGATATCCTGATTCTCCAGAATGGCCAGATCGAATTTAAGGTTGTGGCCGAGTTTCGGGAGTTTTGCTTCGGAAAAAAGCGGGGCCAGAATTTTTTTGACCAGGGAAAGGGACAGCTGGTCGGGCAGCAAGGTCCCATCGCCGTCCCGGTGACCAATGGGCAGGTAGTAGGCTTCTTTATCTGAAGCGCACAGGGAAATGCCAACGAGTTTCGCTACCAGTGGGTCAAGGGATGTGGTCTCCGTGTCCAGCACCAGAAAGGGAGCCTTGGCCAGATCTCGGCAGACGTCCTCAAGCTGCGACTCCGAGGTAACCAGTCGGAATCCCGTGGTCTCGAGGGCAACACCAGTGGAGGGCTGGGTTTTCAGCAGACGGCTGAAATCGAGAAAGGTGTAAAGTTCCCGGAGCTTTTCTTCGTTGGGCTGAGGGATTTCGTATTCTTGCAGCTCCGGCGTGGCAAGATCCTCCCTAAGGGCGATGAGCCGGCGGGAGAGAAAGGCGCTCTCCCTGCTGGCCAGAAGTTTTTCCTTAAGCTTTGCCGGGGAAACCGTTTCGATATCCCGGTAGATACCTTCCACAGAACCGCATTGATTGATGAGTTTTTCAGCAGTTTTGGGGCCGATGCCCGCCACACCCGGCACATTGTCCGAGCTGTCGCCCACCAGGGCGAAAAAATCGAGGAGCTGCTGGGGCGGGATATTGTATTTTTTTTGCACTGCAGCGGGATCCATGAACACGTCCCGCATGGGGTCCCAGACGGTGATGGTCTCTGAAACCAGTTGCAGCAGATCTTTGTCCCCGGAAACGATGATTACCGGATGTCCCTGGGCCGCAAGCTTTTTGGCGGCGGAGGCGAGCAAATCGTCGGCCTCATAGCCTTGACGTTCCAGGCAGGCGATGTTGTGGGCGGCGACGATCTCTTTGATGTACGGGATCTGGCAGGAAAGATCGTCGGGCATGGGCGGACGATTCGCCTTGTATTCCTGGTACATTTCGTGGCGGAAGTTCGGGCCCCTTACATCAAAGGCGATGCCGAGAAATTTGGGCGATTTTTCCCGCAGAACACGGAGCAGGATGTTGATGAACCCATATACGGCATGGGTGGGCAGGCCGCTCTTGTTGGTGAGCGGGGCAACGGCATGGTAGGCCCGATAAATGTAGGCGCTGCCGTCAATTAGGTAAACAGGTTCTGGTAGTTTCATGGGGCATGATACTACCAGCCGCGTGGTGGTTTGGCAACAGCGTCCCGCGTCGTGTTGTGCACGTGCGTGCCCGATGACGCGTCGTGTTGATGAATACTGGTTTGAGGTCCGAGGGGGGTGCGCGGTTACCGTTTGAATTACGGTGTTTTTTGAGGGGGTCTTTTTTTATTTTAAGTTTGTAATCAAAAGACCGATATGATAATTACAAAGGTGCAGGCGAGTGGCGGACAGAGTGTCCCCGATGAGCCTCAATCTCCATGACCGGCGGCACACAGCCTCCGGGAAGTAAGGATTTGATCATGAAACTAACAGGCATTTTTCCTCCGATCAAAACAGAGAAGGTTCAGTCCAAGAACGCTGAAGGTTCTGTCGCCTCCAAGGCTGACAGTACCGCTCTGCCAACGGATCGGGTGGTGTTGTCGGCTGGTTCCCTGGAAGCGCAGAAGATCAGGGATATTCTTGAGCAGACCCCGGAAGTTCGTGCGGACCGGGTTCAGGCGCTCAAGGAAGAACTTGCCCGCGGCGAATACCAGGTCGATCCTTACCAGCTTGCCGGTAAAATGATGGGCAGCCTGCTCTCCGAGACCGTGGTGGAGTAACGCCCAACCGATCTTCCCCTCCTTTTCCCCTCCGTTTTTCTTCAAGGCAGTTCCGGTTTTATCACGTATTTGTATCATGTGCCGATGTCCGGCTATTCTTCGGGGTCCATGGTGAAAACGGGCCAGCAGGCATCGTAACGTGTGGGATCCTGCAATACCTGTTTGGCCAGCCGCTTTTCTGTGTGGATCGCTACCGGACCAAGCAGGTTGGCGGTCATCCCTTCGGGGTTTTCCTTGGGGATGGTCAGGATGAGTAGGATTTCCAGCGCTTGATCCGGAGAGTTTTGCAGCTCCTGCCGGGTAAGGGTGGAGATTTCCGGCTTGTACTGCGGGATCAGGAGGGCTGCCTGGATGGCCACAAAGGCGAGCTTCGGATCGTCCAGGGACTGAAGCCAGAGAAACGGGGATTCTTCTCCGTGCGGCTTGATCATGAATCGTTTTGAGTCAGGGAAGCCCAGGAAAGGAGAAGTCATGGTGATGATCTTTTCGGGGTTTACCGACAATTCGCCGAAACGACTGGTGGATACCGTGAATTCTTCTTGTTTTTTAGAGCAGGTAGTTGTGGCCATGGCGTGCATCATCTTTTCCTCCATCGGGGCTGAACAGTGTAACTGCGGTGCCCTGTGATCGTTTACGGATTTATTTGTTGCCTGTCGGCGGCGGCTTGCTTCGTGTCTTGTCTCCGCCAAAAACAGAGGCAAGGGAGGAAAGATCCGCGGGAGCTTCTGCTGCTGCACGGGTGTTTTCCTCCACGATGCGGAGATAGATTTCCTCTCGATGGACCATAACCTCGGTCGGGGCTTCAACCCCGATCTTCACTTGTCCGCCCTTTATTTCAAGAACCCTGATTTTTATCCCGTCGCCAATGGCAATGGCTTCTCCCTGTTTTCTCGTAAGTATGAGCACTGCTTCGCCCTCCCTGGCTTGATTGCTGACGGGATACGCTCTTCCCTGAACGCATTCTCCCTTTTTTACACTGAGAAAACAATATCTACGTGAGGAAGTCCACCAGGCTCAATTGCATGGTTTTGGCGGCCGCAGCCAATGCCGCTTGATAGGCCGTTTCCTTGGCCTTGAGTTGCAGCAGTGCTTCTGTGATATCAGTATCTTCCTTTTCCGAAAGATTTTCCGTGGTGGCCATCTCAAGCTGTGAAAAAATCTGGAGCTGGACAATGATCCGGTTCGCCCGGGCGCCAAAATCGGAGATCTGGGTGGACAAGCTGTCCATTACCGTGTCGGAATCGCCAGTGGCCTGCTGGATAGCCTGCACTTGCATGATGTCCTGCGTAATGCCGGACATCTCCATGAAGTTGCTCGAGTCTGAGTAGGCAAAGGAGTACCGTTCGGCATCGGTGCTCTCAAGCTTCAGTTGACCGTTGGCATCCCAGGAAGCGGTCATTCCGGGGATGCCGTTTATTCTGGTGGCCACGTCTGCCAAGCCGTCTGTGGCGATATTTACTCCGATATCCATGACACGGTTCGTGGGCGGCGAAGAGGAGTGATCGGTCACCGTGAAGGTAATTGCTCCATTTATGAATGGAGTGTCTTGCCGCTCAAGGCCGGTGCTGCCGCTGTCAAGCTTGGCGTTGGTATCCGTGGCCTTGTTCGGGCCGGTAACGGAAGTGTACTTCTGGCCGAGCAAGCTTTCCTGCATTTTTTTGAGCATGGAAAAAATGGCGGTATCCGAGACGGCTGCCTTGCCGTTTTTGGAAACCTCCAGGGTGCTGTTTCTGCCCACCTTGATTGCCAGGTCATGGTCAGGATCCCCGGCATAGCGAACATTGCCCTCTTTTTTCTGGATGGTGTTCACTGTCAACAGGCCATCAGCGGCAATATCGTTGACTTCATTGGTGGTGGCGGCTCCCCCGTCCAAGCCGAGGGCGACCAGGCCCGGTTCTGTAACCGTGGTGGTCTGCAAGGTAAAGGGGTGATCCGAGGAAAGTTGCACGGTGCCGAAGTATACTCTGCTTGTAGCTGCGCCGTTGAACTGGGTGACAGCTTCTCCATTGGCTGTTGTTGTTATCTGGATATTTCTCCCATCCACTGCGCTAAGCGACATAATGCCAGCTGCATTGCGCGAAGCGATAACGCCGGTGGAACCGGATTTTGCGTTGATGGCATTTATCAGGACGTTGTCCGCGTCTAGCGCCACGGTGGCGGATGGGTCGGCGTTGGTCGCAATCGGAACACCATTGAAAATGTCCTGTCCGTTGATGACCAGGTCGTTGGTGCCCAGGGAGCCGAGTGTTACCGCACCGGCTGCGGAATGGTATGCCGGGGTGATGGTGGCGCTGACTCCGGTGTTGCCGGTGGCGTTGTTGATCGCCGTGGCCCTGGCAGCGGCGGAGGCGTCAGCATGGGTTGTGGAAGAAGCGTCCGCAACGGTGGCGGAAATAGGAACACCGTTGATTGTCAGATCTCCGGTATTTAGATTGTATTGAGTGGCAGCGGCTGCGGCAAGGTCGGGCAATGCTTTGCCGACAACCCGATATCCGCTTGCCAGGTCGGCAATAAAAGGTTCCGGCTCAATGTCGGTGTAGCCGGTGGTCCGATATCCGCCGAAGATGTATTTGCCGTTCACATCGCTGTTGGCAAGAGTGATGGCCTCCTCCCAGAGATGGCGGAGCTCTTCCGCGGCGCTGGCCCGGTTCTGCGGGTTGACCGAGGCATTCGCCAGTTGCAGCCCCAAGGTCTTGGCGCGCAGGACGATATCCTTCATCTGGGTGAGGGAGCTTTCCGCAGCAGTGATGGTCTTGTCGCCGAAGGTGAGGTTGTTCTGATAGGTGGTGATCTGGGAGAGGCTGGTTCTGAGCCCCAGGGCGGTCACCAGATTGACCGGGTTATCGGAGATCGTTGCCATCTGCTTACCCGAGGAAATCTGAGCGTTGATCCGGCCCATGCTCGTGGTGATCGTGTTGAGGTTTGTCAGGATATTTTTATGGATGGACTGCATGGTGATTCGCATGGTTTTTCTCCTATCCTACCGCGTCAAGCAGGGTCTGCAGCATCTCGTCCGACATGGTGATGAGGCGGGCGGCGGAGGTGTAAGCGTGCTGGTATTTGATCAAATTTGCCATTTCTTCATCCAGGGAAACGCCGGAGACTGAATCCCGCATTTCGCTCAACTGGTTATTGACCAGGGCGGTAGATTCGTAGGTGTGGCTGATGGTCCGGCTGGTGTTGGCCACCTGCCCGACCAGGGTGTTGTAAAAGCCGCCCAGGGTGTTCCGGGCGGCACCGGTAAATGCAATATACTCATCGCCCTGAATGTCCGTTATCTTGAGGGAATTGGTGTTGTCTCCGCGAAATATTTGGCCCTGTGACCCAACTGTGGCTGCTGCTATATTGTTCAGGTTCCCCGTAATCACGCTGTTTAAGCCGATACTCGATGCGCTGCTGCCGCTAAAAAAGGTGTTGAGTCCGGCAACCTGCAGAAAATTTGAGGTGTCATTGGCAAAACCGAACTGGTGCCCGGAAGACGGGGAGAGCCGCAGTGTATTGTTGCTGATGGAGGCCTGCACCCAGGGGGTGGTGCCGGTAACGGCGCCGGCGTTTGTCATGGCGGTATTGATGGCCCGGACTACGCCGTTCAGGTCGTAAGCCCGTTCCAGGGAAACGGTGACAGGCTGGGACATGGCCAGAGAACCATCGTTGTTGTATATCCAGATATCGAAGCCGCCCGAAGTGTCGAGCTCGTCAAAATAGTCGTATCCGGCGAGCAGGGGGCCCTGGTTTCCGATTTCCGGGCCATATTTGATGGAGCCATCCCCTGTTTGTGTGTCAAAAGAAAATGCAGACCCGGTAAAGCCGAGCTGGGCCAGAATGTAATCATTGGCCCCGGCTTTAAGGGTGAAGGAACTCGTGGAGTACAGGGTGAGCTGGCCGGTGTTGTGGGTGGCGTCGGCTGTGTAGGTATTGCCGGTGATGCTGTTGAGGCCCAGGTCCGTGGTGGTGGCCGTGCCTCCGCCGGCAGGATTTATGCTCAGATTGTCCACGCTGATGGATGAGCCGTCGCCCGCGTTTTGGTTGTAAAAGACCAGGGAATTGGCAACGCCGCCATTGGCACCGGTGCCGGCCGCCGCTTGGATGGTCACCGGATTGCTGGTGGTGGCGAGGCCATTGTATGTGGCCAGGGTGGTGTTGACCGCAGTGGCCAGGTTCGTGGAAAAGTTGGTATTGTTGGCCACATCGCCGGCGACAACTGTATAATTAACGGCAACGCCATTGACGGTGAGGCTGATTATGTCTCCCGTCAGAATATTTGCAGCATTGACTGCGGCTCCTCCCGCCACCAGGGTGGTAAGCCGTGCCTCGACCCCGGTTTCCGCGGTGTTTATGGCGGTTACGGCATTGTATGTCTTGGCCATGGCAAGGCCGTTGGTGGGAGCTGCGCCAAAAATCTCGCCGACCGAGCGGTCGTTGATGGTGATGCTGCCCGCCGGGATGGTTACGCTTGCGGTGACTGGATCCAAAGAGGGGGAGGAGGTAAGACGGGCTACGTTTTTGGCCTGCTCCGAACCGGTCAGGGTACCGCCGAACAGGGTAAGCCCGACTCCCTGGGAGTGTTGCTGATTGACCTCGCGGATCAGGGCGTTGGCAAAGGCGTCCAATCGGCCAAGGAAGTTGTCAGGATCGCCCTCGATCAGGTTGCCTCGGACTTCGAGCCAGCCCCCGATCTTGCCCCCCAATTCAGCTCCTGCGCCAATGGCCCGGCGTGTTTCGACGCCATTGGCGTTTGTGTTTACCCAGATGAGTTCGTTGTTTTCCCAGTCCACCTGCCAGGCTTGGTTGCTTTCCACCAGGGTGTGGCCATCGGCCATGAGAACGGTGTAGGCGCCGTTTTTATCCTCGAAAAAGGTGACATCAAGCAGCTTGGAAAGATTCCGGACCAGGGTGTCCCTGTTGTCGCGCAGATCGTTGGCATTGCTTCCTCCGGATTCCGCTCCGGAAATTTCCACGTTGAGGATAGATATTTGACTGATAATGGAGTTGACGTCTCCGATGGCTGTGTCAAGGCTGATCCCGATATCGAATGTGGCCTGGGTCAACTCCCCGCTCATGGTATTCAGTTGATCAATGATCAACTGGGAAGACTGCACCACCGCCTGTCTGGTCGCGGATATTTCCGGATTGTTGGACAACTCCTGCAAGCTGCTCCAGAATTTGCTCATCAGGTCGTTGACGGCAAGGCCAGGCGCCTCATTGAACACGGTTTCCACCAGTCGCATGGATTCCTGCTGCGCCTCCAGACTCCCAAGGGTTGACTCCTGGCTGGCGAGCCGTTGCACCATGAATTGATCGTAATTTCTCAGTATGTTTGTGGCCTTCACGCCGCCGCCCAACATGCCGGAGCTGATGGGGGTTGCGGTGTTGGTTGTCAGTTCAAGCGATTGGCGGGTGTAACCGGGGGTGTTAACGTTGGCGATATTGTGCGATGCCACCTGGATCGAAAGCTGGTGGGTGAGAAGGGCTTCCTTGGCAATGCTCAGTACATGCGAAACACCGGCCATGGGCTAGACCTCCCTGCTGATCAGAGATGGCTGGTTCAGCGAAGGCTTCCGGTTGAGACCGGTAATCCCATACATGGGGCGGTCTGCTATCCCGCTAGTGATCAGGGTAATGGCGTCGTTCAGATATTTTTCCACGTCAGCGGCAAAGTGTCTGTTGACCTGGTTGCGATTGAGTATCTCCTCCCGCAGTTCGGACAGTTTTTTTCGATACTGGCCGAGTTTTTCCCCTTCTTCCGGGTTGAGCAGGGGAATGAGGGCGGAAAGTCTTGTCGTCTTGCCGGTTGCTTCCGGGCGGAATTCTCCGGCCAGGTCGGAGAGCATGGAGTCCAGGGCCTGGATCCGGCTCAGCCTGTTTTCTTTTTTTCCGCTCAAACGGAGAAGGGATTGCATATCCATCGATACCAGGGCTTTTTGTTCTTCCTGAAGAATGGCGAGCATATCCTGGGAAAGAAGGATCTCCTGTTCCAGAATCTCGTAGAATCGTGCGGGCAGGGAGCGTTGTTCTGTCGTCTCTATGTGCTGCATGGCCTATTTCTCCTTGCTCGTTGGGCTCTGTGGGGCAGGGGCTTGCGAGAGTTGCCGGTAAAGCATCTCGCCAAAGCCGAGACCATTGCTGCCCGCTATTTTCTGGGTCATCTGGTCATCCTGGATGGACTGAAACATTTCCTCGCCATAGCCGCCGTCAAGCAGACCGCTTTTGGGAATGGACTGGCGGGCCAGGGTCAGGATTTGCTTGAGCATCAGGGCTTCAAACCCGGCGCAAGCCTCGCGGAGTTTCTTATCCTTAAGCGTATCGGCAGAAGTGGAGATTCCCTTAAGTCCTGCTGTTGCTTCGGTGGTGATGTCCATATTTTCCCCGATTCGGTTGTTATATGATTTCCAGTTCCGCCTGCAGGGCGCCTGCGGCCTTGATGGCTTGAAAGATGGCGATGAGTTCACGGGGGGCGACTCCCACCGAGTTCAGTGCTCTGACTACTTCGCCCAGAGTCACGCCCGGTTGCAGGGTTACCAGTTTTTGTCCGACCGCGGCAGTGTCAGGCGTTGGTGCGTTGGAAGAAGAGCCTGGCGCTGGCGGAGGCTTTACCTGGAGGCTTAGGTTTCCGTGGGAAAGGGCAAACTGATTGATGGTGACATTGTCGCCCATAACCACCGTGCCGGTCCGCTCGTTCAGAATCACTCTGGCCCTCCGTTCCGGGTTGATCTCAATATTTTCCAGAGCCGCCAGCAGGGCGACCTCCTGAGCCCGGTATTTATCCGGGACGGCCACATCCACCGAGGCGCCGTCCCGGGCAGTGGCATAGGCGCCGCCCAAATAGGTGTCGATGGCGGTTTTCATCAGGGAGATCGTGGTGAAATCCGGCGAGGCCAGACTGATGGTGATGCTCTCCTTGTTGGCAAAACTCATCGGCACTTCCCGTTCCACCGAGGCGCCGTTTGAAATCCGGGCCACGGTCAGGTGACTCGCTTGCCGCGCCGCGCCTCGTGCTGCCGGATCGCTTCCGGTGCTGATGGGGCCCTGGGCCATGGCATACACATTATTGTCCAATCCTTTGAGCGGGGTGATCAGCAGGGTGCCGCCCTGCAGGGAAGTAGCATCGCCCACAGAAGAAAGGGTCACGTCGATACTTTGCCCGACCTTGAAAAATGGGGGAAGGGTGGCGGTCACCATGACGCTGGCGATATTTCTCACCTTGGTTGCTTCCGGGTCTACCTTGACTCCGAGATTGTTGAGCATATTTGTGAGGCTCTGGCCGGTAAAGGCGGCCTTGGTGGTGTCGCCGGTGCCATTGAGGCCGACCACAATGCC
>VMSS01000135.1 GCA_013791995.1 Desulfurivibrio sp.
CTCGGCCCGTTTCTTTGATTCCGGATTATAGATCGCCACGACAAAATCCGCAGAGGCTGCCGCTTTAAGCCGTTGTTCTATTTTTTTCCATGGGGTCAACAGGTCGGACAGGCTGATCGCCGCGAAATCATGCATGAGCGGCGCGCCCAACCGGGCGGCGCAGGCATTGAGTGCGGCGATACCTGCGATAACCTCGATCTCCACATCAACGGACTGCTCTTTTGCCATTTCAAAAACCAGCCCGGCCATGGCATAGATGCCGGGATCTCCTCCGGATACCAGGGCCACTGTTTTGCCTTCCGCAGCCAGGTCCAGAGCCTTGCGGCATCGGTCGACCTCCTTCATCATCTGCGAGGTAATCACCTCTTTGCCAGCGAGAAATTCCGGGATCAAATCAAGGTAGGTTTGATAGCCGACGATCACCTCTGCAGCAGCAAGAGCCTCGCCCGCCGCCGGGGTCATATGTTTTGCCGAGCCCGGTCCTGTTCCGACAACGTACAGTTTGCCCTGGCCACCGCCATGGTTACATTGTGCCATTTTCTTTTCCCAACCAATAAATCGTTACTCTCTGCGCTGAGCAGGGCAGCAGGTTCGGCAACACCGATTGCTCCCACATTCCGCAGCGCCGCTTCGGAAATCGTTATATTCACAACCCTGTTCAACTCTTCTTTACTGAAAAAATCTATCCGCACACCCAGTTCGTCAGCACAGGCGAGTAACCCCGTCTCATCCTGCTTGAGATCAATGGAGGCCAGATTGCGGATGCTCAACCGCGACAACCCTTCTTGTTCAAATAACTCATCACAGGCCTGCCGGATTTCGGCAACGGGAACACCACGATTGCAACCCACTCCGACCACCAGATTTCTTGGGCGAAATATCAGGGCAGCGCCGTAATTGTCAAGACGATGCGTGACAACGACATCGGCTAACTCCGGGCCATCAATCGATACCAGTCCGGGCGGCAGCGAAACGATGGGTACCTCGGAAAAAATATTTAGCGTGCCGCTGTTGACCAACCTGGCGCTTGCTTGAGTTAAGGCTTGCTTGCTCTCGCAGGCAAGCCCCTGTTCCCTGGCCCAGAGATCAAGGGGGGCAAGCCCCAATGTGTCCGAAGCAGTGGTGATTACGGCCTCACCGCCGAGCAGAGCCGCCACCTTCCGGGCCACATCGTTGCCGCCGCCCAGATGTCCGGACAGCAGGCTTACTGCATGACGCCCTTTTTCATCCATCACCACCACGCAGGGATCGTATTCCTTGCCTTGCAGGAGCGGAGCAATGGCTCGCACCACGATACCGCTGGCCATGATACAGACAAAGCCGTCCATTTCCTGCCAGTGCTCGGCAAGAGAATGAGCCACTCCACCCTCCTGTGACAACACCAGTGACGCAGGCATTTTTGCTGCCAACTCGGCTGCCAGTTTTTTGCCGCCTTCGGTTATGGCAAGTATCCCGATTTTCATTTCCTACTTG
Organism: Desulfurivibrio sp.; assembly: GCA_013791995.1. Classification (GTDB taxonomy): domain Bacteria; phylum Desulfobacterota; class Desulfobulbia; order Desulfobulbales; family Desulfurivibrionaceae; genus Thiovibrio. Next base: position 1,474 of record VMSS01000135.1, read on the forward strand.
ACCGCCTCACGAAAACCATGCCCGAAATGCTGATCATACAGCTTGGACAAGGCCGGGGGCGGGCTGTTGGCCAACACCTTTCCCACCGCAATAATCGCAGTTTTGGTGACCCCTGCCTCCTTGACTTGGGAAGCAATGGTGTCAAGGGTGCCACGGATGATCCGCTCTTCGGGCCAACTCACCTTTTCGACCACCGCTACAGGGGTATCCTGGGGGTAGCCGCCGCTGAGCAATTCGACCACAACCTGATCAATCATCCCGACACTGAGCAGGATCAGCATGGTGGCCTGATGGCTTGCCAATGCCGAAAGACTTTCCTTTTCCGGCACTGGAGTCCGCCCTGCCCGTCGGGTGATAATCACGGTCTGCGAAACCTCAGGCAAAGTTAACTCGGTGGCCAAAGCCGCAGCAGTGGCCACGGTGGAACTCACCCCCGGCACCACCTGAAAGGGAATCGCCGCAGCCACCAAACGGGTGATCTGCTCATTAATGGCTCCATAGATCGAAGGGTCACCGGTATGAAGCCGAACAACCTTTTTTCCTTGCTGCCAAGCGTTGATCACAAGGGCCATCACCTCATCCAGGTTCAGGCCTGCGGAATTATGCACCGAAGCAGTTGTGCCCACAAGCAGAGCCTCGGGCACCAGACTGCCGGTGTAGACGATGCAATCGGCCTCCCGCAGCAACCGTTGGCCCTTGACCGTAATCAGTTCCGGGTCGCCGGGTCCGGCCCCCACAAAAAAGACCGGGAATCGCTCGTTGACCTCACTCATGACTTCCTCACAATGATGGTGGAAAAGTAATGGGGCTGCTCATGAAGAGCGGTGGTCAGATCGCGCCTGATCCGCTGGCCGGACTGGCTCGAGCGCTCGACCAGTACGGCCTTGTCGAGAAGATCCATCTCTTTTAAAAGAGGCACCAGCCGGTCCATCACCCGGTGTACCTTCATGAGAACCACCGAATCGAACTGCTCCAAGATCTCGCGCAAGCGGCCATTTTCAAAGGTGGCCGGGATGACCACCAGCCGGTCATCCCCAAGGCAAAGGGGTTGCCCCGCCGCCGCAGCGGAGGCGCCGATGGCGGAAACTCCGGGGATGATCACCACCGGCAGGTCCGGAGCCAGAGCAAAGAGGGTTTCGCAAACATAGAAGCCGGTGCTGTAAATGGCCGGATCGCCAAGGGTGGGAAAAGCCACATCCCGGCCGGCCTGCAAATGGCCGACAATCTTGGCTACCGCCGCATCCCAGGCCCTTTTCACCTCAGGGTCCGGGATTTCCCCCATGCGGATCTTTTTCATGGGAAAATGGTGGGTGATGATCTCCTTGTCGCCCCGATCCACCACTCCTTCAGCGATCCCCAGGGCCGTACTCTCACCGTCCTTTTTTGCAGCGGGCGCGAGCCACACATTGCAACGCTCCAAAATCCGCACTGCTTTAAGGGTCATCAACTCCGGATCGCCCGGACCCACCCCGACTACATATAATGTTCCCTTCATTTGCTTCCTGTCATAACGGTTATGGGATTTAAAACCTTTACCGGTTTACTCTCCGGGAAAGTCATTCGTTCAATCTGTATCCTGGTCAACGCAACCTTCAGCCCGTGTGCAGCCATGCATTGTGGGGCCTCGGCCACGGTTTTGGGGATCACCCCGTTCACCACCACCCTGCCCCCGAGAGGCAACCGCTGGGCAGACTGGCTGATGATGGCCGATAATTTACCGGAGCTGCCGCCGATAAAGACCCGGTCCGGGGCCGGCAAGGAGCTTACAACTGCCGAGGCTTCGCCCTGAACAGGGATAATGTTGTAGCAGCCGAAGTCCCGAATATTGCGCTTCACGTTAACAAAGGCCTCGGGATGCTGGTCAACGGCAAAAACGGTCAACCCCGGATGCAACCGGGCCGCTGCCACGGAGATGGAGCCGCTTCCGGCGCCGAGATCCCAGAGTACTCCTGTGCTTGGCAGTCGCAATGCATGCAGGGTCACGGCCCGTATTTCATCCTTGGTGATCAAACCACGGCTATGGGCGATCTCTTCTTCCGTAAGCCCGAACAACGGGGCGCTTTCCGCCGTTGCCCGTGGCCGGGTGATTATCAGCACATTGAGTTCGGAAAAATTCTGTTCTGCCGCCTCTCGCAAAGAACCGATACAAAGACGCTCTTCAGTTGTTCCCAGATTTTCGGCAACATGCACCCTGCATCCGGCAATCAAAGTATCGGCTTCAATCAACTCCAGATACTCAAGAAGCTGTTTGGCCAAGCGGTCAGGCGTGTTGTGCCGGTCAGTAAAAACAAAGGTCATCTCCCGCGCAAGCAACAGACCGGGAGCATGGATTGTTTTTCTGCCATGGAGGCTGACATGTGCCATGTCGTCCCAAGGCAGATGAAACCTGGCACACGCCTCCTGCATGGTGGAGAGCGCCGGAAAAACGAGCATTTGCTCCGAACCGAATTCCTTGATCAATCTGCGGCCAATGCCGAAAAACAAGGGGTCACCGCTTGCGAGAACCCCGACATCCCCGGTGGCAAGCCAGAACCGGATGCTTTCCAGTGCTGACGACAGAGGAGAAATGGCCCGTTTTTCCGCAGCCATTTCCTGCACCAGCGCAAGATGACGGCTATCGCCCACGATGAGTCCGCAACGGGTAAGCATTGCGTCCTGTTCAGCCGTGAGCCCCTTGCAGCCCACGCCTATTAAAAAAAGGCCCGTCTTTGTTCGCATAACTTATATTGTGTCCGTCCTGTTTCGTCATGCCGGCGAAGGCCGGAATCCAGAAGATGGGAAAAAATCTGGGCCCCGGCCTTCGCCGGCATGACGGTGCTGATAAATCAATTATTGATTTGCCAAGTATTAAACATGCAGTTCCACCTTGGTATGGCTGTTCACCAGATAGACCCGCACCTCTAATCCGGAAACCTTTTGGGCATAACGCTGTGCCTCTTCGCAAACCCCGCGGATGAGATCCTCTCTTCCCTGTTCCTGGAGCCGCTCATGAATCTCCCGGGCGGTATTGACCTCTTGAAGACTCGCCAGCAAAGGTTGTTCCGCTCCAAGCCTTGCGAGAAGAGCCAGGCCGTCCGCCACTTCCAAAGCGCCATGCCGGACATGGGTCTGGGGAGTCTGCAATGCTGCCTTCATAATCTTGGCCCACATCCCTGCCAGATGTATCTTGGTAAACCCCTGCTTGGCCGCAGCCAGTAGAGAAAACTCCAGATAATCGCCCATCATGGCGAAAGCTTCCTCGGGCAGGGAGAGCAGAGTCTGCGCTCCCTTTTCCGAAGTACGGCCGGTGGAGAGTACAATCTCGGTGAGACCGGTTGCCTTGGCCACGGCCAGTGAGGCCTCAATCGTTGCGGTCCACGCCTCAGCGGAAACAGGGTGAACAATACCGGTGGTACCGAGAATCGAAAGGCCGCCTACAATGCCCAAGCGCTTGTTCAAGGTTTTTTCCGCAAGCTCTTCGCCTCTGGGGACGGAAATCACGATCTGCAAGGGCTTGGCCTCAGGACCCAAAGCCTCAAGCACCGCGGCCAGAATCATCTTGCGGGGCACCGGGTTGATTGCAGGTTCCCCCGGTTTCACGGCGAGCCCCTTCTTGGTGACCCAGCCCACCCCTTCCCCGCCGCAAAGAAAAATATTTGTCTGCTCAAGCCGGACACAATTCAGCTCCCCCTCCCTCGACGGGAGGGGGTTGGGGGGCGGGTGAACTTCCGATCTGCCGCGCTGGTTATTTCCCTCCCACCCTAACCCTCCCCCGTAAGTGGGGAGGGAATTCTGATGCGGAAAATCTGGCGGCAAAAAAGAGGCGGTGGCGACAATTTCCGCGCCGTTGGTCACATCCGGATCATCCCCGGCATCCTTGAGCACCGAGGAGCTTGCAACCCCGGCATGGACCTCGCCTTGATGCACAACAAAACCATGCCTGCTGCCATCGGGAAATGGGATCTCCACCCGCCTGGGCCGCGCTCGGCCGACAAGCAGCAACACCGCCGTCTTGGCAGCCGCAGCCGCACAGGCGCCGGTGGTATAGCCGCTTCGCAGCCTGCGCGCCATGGTTTTTACTCCTCCCGAGCCAAACGGATAAGGGCGTTGACAATGGCCACTGCCACCGGAGTCCCGCCCTTCCTGCCCCGGCAGGTGATAAAGGGATATGATTTCTCGCTCAACAATTCCTTGGATTCGGCTGCATTGACAAAGCCAACCGGCACCCCAACTACCAGCCCGGGACAAAGGGTTTCAGCCATATTCTGCCGGCACTCCATAAACTTAAGCAGAGCGGTCGGCGCATTGCCCACCGAAACAATACCGATATTTTCCATAAGCCCTTTTTCAATGGCCACCTCGGAACGGGTCAGACCGCGCTCTTTTGCGGCCTCAACCATATCCGGGTCAGCAACCTTGCAGATCACTTTGCCTCCCCAAGAAGCGAGCAACCCCTTGCTCACACCGGCCGCTCCCATGTTGACATCGGTCAGGATGTTTCGCCCTCCACGGATAGCTGCAATGCCGGCATCAATCGCCTCGGGATGAAAAATAAGGGTTTCGGCAAAGGAGAAATCACCGGTGGCATGGATCACCCGTTGCACCACCTTGAAGGTTCTGGGGTCAAAGGAGGTAGGACCAAGCTCCCGGGCAATGATGCGGAAGCTTTCCGCCTCGATCTCTTCCGGTCGTATCTGCATGATTGTGCTGTTCATTGTTTCTCTCCCTGTGAACCACCAGACCGGCAGGCCAGGACAAATTCCACCGCCATCTGCGGGTTGAAGCCGAAGTGAAGGTGCATATACCCACCAAGAACATTTTTATAGCGATAGCCTTCGCAGCTGTTGGTATTCACTGCGTACAGTCGTTCTATATAATCCGGCATCTCGTCTATTACCGAATAGTGGAACTCATGTCCCCGCAGCACGCTACCGGCCGGGCCGAAAAAACAGTCCTTTTCAAGACGCACTTCCCGGTAGCCCAGGCTGGCCCTTTTTTTCTGCATACGCGCCGTTACCGGGAATACCCCGGCCATGGGCAGCACCCCGACATCATCCCCGGCGATGCCTTCGGTCAGGTACATGAACCCCCCGCACTCGGCATAGAGCACCCTGCCGGATTCTGCCCAGTCGCAAATCGCCTGGCGCATCCCGAGGTTTCCGGAAAGTTCCCGGGCATAAAGCTCGGGGTAGCCGCCACCAAGATAGAGACCATCCAGACCATCGGGCAGGCAATGGTCTTCCAAGGGGCTGAAAAAAACCAGCTCCGCACCCGCGGCCCGCAACAGATCAAAATTATCCTCATAATAAAAGCAAAAGGCCCTGTCTTTTGCCACCCCTATCCGGGCTCGCACTGTCTCAATTGGTTGCTGAACCGGCACAACTTCCACAGGAAACACAGTCGTGCCAGCAGCCAGCTCCAAAAGGCGCGGCAGATTGACCTGTGCGCTGATCGTGGCTGCGAGGCTATCCAGAGCTTCGGGGCTGATGGGCAGCTCATCGCCGGTAAACAAGCCAAGATGTCGAGAGGGCATAACAAAATCAAGGCTCTGGGGCAGATGCCCTAAAATTTCGGCCTGACAATGCGTGCGGATGGTCCCGGTTACCAACTCCAGATGCCGCGGGCTGGCAACCCGATTCAAAATCACCGCCACCGGCGCCACTTCAGGGTCAAGCGTTTCAAACCCCTTGAGTACCGCGGCCACGCTTTCCGCTGCTGAACGCACGTCAAGGATCAGCACTATCGGCACACCCAACGCCTTGGCCAGGGCCGCACTGGAAGAGGCCTGGCCGTCGAACATGCCCATAACCCCTTCTATCACCGCAACATCTGCAGCAGAGCGTGCGGCGAAGTTTTTTCGCACCTGCGTTTCTCCCATCATCCAGAGGTCCAGGTTTCGAGAAACACAACCGCTGGCAAGCTGATGCAGACCCGGATCAATAAAGTCCGGCCCGCACTTGAAGGGCTGTACTGCCATCCCCATATGGCGCAGTGCGGCCAGCAGGCCAAGGGTGATGGTGGTCTTGCCGCACCCGCTGCTGGTACCGGCCACCAGAAAAGCTGCAGGACGATCAGCGGCCACCGGCAGTCACCTTTTTTTGTACCGCGCCGGGGAAAAAATCCGGGTAGAGCAGCGTCGCGACAGTTTGTATTCCATCAATAATCCTCAAGGTCGGGCGTGAAACAATCCGCTCATCAACCAAATAGACCCGGTTATTCCGTACCGCCTTGATTGCCTGAAATCCGGGTTCCTGCACGATTGTCTCAATACTCACCGGATTCATCCGCCCCTGTTGAGCGAGAAAAACCTCAATCTCGCCGGACTTGGCCAGGATACGCTCCTTGCCGTAAGCAGCGATATTGGTTTCCCGAACCTGGCTGGCATCCGCGGCCACGTTAATGCCACCGGCCTGTTCCAGCACATACATGGCAATGCTTTCCTGGGCAAAGGTTTTCATCTTGGTATGGATCGCCTCAAAGTAGACCCTGGCTCGACTCTTTTCCGGCACCTTGGCAATGATCTTCCGAATTGATGCAAGTTCCGCCTGGAAAGTAGTGATCATCTCTTCAGCCTGCCGTGTTCTGCCGGTGAGCAGACCGAGGGCACGCCAATAATCGAAGATTTCAGACACCGTGTTCGGCTGGAGAGAAACCACCGTAATTCCGGCTTGACGCAGGGTGGCCATAAGCTGCGGCGCGGAGCGCTCGATCATTGGCCGGACCAGTATAAGGTCGGGTCGGGCACCGATGATTTTTTCCGGGTCTTCCCGGTAGCTGTACTGTTTTTTGTCGCGAAGCTGAGGCAGATCTTCATCCGCGCTTTCAATACCGACGATCTCTGCGTTCAGCCCCAGACTGACCAGGTTCTCGGTATGGGCCGAATAGAGAGAGATGATTCGGGTAAATGGTCGGGTCACCGTAATGGGTTTCCCCTCGCTGTCTTGAAAGGTGACAGGCGAAGCAGCGCCTGAAGCGTGTGGATTAAGTCCGGTAAACAGGACCGCAAGAACAAAAAAAAGCAAGTGAAGAGTTACTTTGGAGGCCATATTGATGCGCTCGTAAAAAAAACCACGCATCGACATTCCGTCATTTCGGCGAAAGTCGGAATCCAGTGTACTCATAAAATTGCGGTCATCCTGGACACCGGTTTTCATCGGTGTGATGTTTTTTTTTGGTACCATTGCTCTAACTCCAGTAGCGGAAAGAAATCTGCTTGGTCTTGCTGAAATCGTCAACCTCCACTCTGCTCTCCACCCCGAAAACCTTTTTGATCATTGACGACTCCAGCACTGAGTCGCTGGGTCCGCAAGCAACCACCTTTCCGGCCTGCATGAAAATGATTTCGTCACAGTAGGCTGCGGCAAGGTTCAAGTTGTGGATCACCGCGATCACGGTCCGCCCCTCTCCCCGGACCAGATTCCGCGCCACGTTGAAAATCTGCATGGTGTACTGCACATCCAGGCTGGAGGTTGCCTCGTCAAAAAGCAGAAATTGGGTCTGCTGGGCCAGGGCCCGGGCCACAACCACCCGCTGTTTCTCGCCGCCGGACAACTCGTTAACAAAACGGTCCTTGAAATGGCTGATGCCGATGGCCGCCATGGCCGCATCAACCTGACGCCAATCTTCCGCTCCAGGGGAGGCAAAACGACCGATATATGGATGTCTCCCCATGAGCACCACTTCCTGAACAGTGTAGGCAAAGTCGATACCAAAATCCTGGGGGACCAGCGCGACCAGACGGGCCAGGTCCCGTCGGCGATACTCTGCCACAGGTCGATCCATGAAGGTGACGCTTCCCCGATCAGGACTCTTGCTGCCGGTAAGCATATCCAGAAAAGTGGTCTTGCCGCAGCCGTTGGGGCCGACAATTCCGTAAAACTTGCCCGGTGGAAGGCACAGGTCCAGATCGACAAGCGCCGGTGTCGTTCCGTAGTCAAAGCTGACCCCGGACAATCCAAAACCGCTTGTTGCGCTCATGCCACTCTCCTTTGCCGCTTCCGGAAAATCACACAGAAAAACGGGCCGCCGATCAGGGCGGTGAGCACACCAATGGGCACTTCAACAGGCAATACCGCCCGGGTCACGGTATCGGCCACGAGCAGGAGCAGTGCCCCGGCCAGAATGGAAACCGGCAGCAACTTCCGGTTATCAGGTCCCACCAGAAACCGCATCAGGTGCGGCACAATGAGCCCGATAAAACCGATGATCCCGGAGACCGAAACACAGACTGCGGTAACCAACGAAGCGCCAAGGAGCAAAATCCAACGCACCCGGCCACTCTCAACACCCAGCGTATCCGCCGACCTGCTCCCCAGGCTGAGGATATTAAGATCCCGGGCGTAAAAAAAGGACAGGCCCAAACCGAAGACAACCGCCATTGCCACCACGGTCACATCCAGCCAGGTGCGCGAGGCAAAGCTGCCCATCAACCAGAAGATAATGACCGCCACCTGCTCATCAGCCAGGTATTTCAAAAAACTGATCCCGGCTGCCAGGATGGCTCCGACAATAACACCGGAGAGAATCAGGGTGTTGGCCGAAATCTGCCCGTTGAAACTGGAAAGATAGAGCACCACCAACAGGGTAAGAGCCGCTCCGCCAAAGGCGAAAAGCGGCACGGAAAAATGACCCATCATGGTCAGGTTGGCCAAGAGAGCCAGGGCCGCGCCAAAGGCGGCCCCTGATGAGACCCCAAGGGTATATGGGTCGGCCAGAGGATTGAGCAGGATGCCCTGATAAATGACACCGCTCATGGCAAGACCTCCCCCGACCAGGGTAGAGGTAAGGATTCTTGGCAACCGCACATCGAAAACCACAAAAGGGAACACCGGGTCAATACCGGCAAGCAGTGCAGGATTGGAGGTAACTCTTGCCGCAATCACCCGGATAATTTCCGACGCAGGTACCGCGATATGCCCCATTCCAGTGGCATAAACAATGGCGCCCAGGGTGGCTGCCGCCAACGACAGGGTCAGCAGCCATATTTGGTATCCGCTATGCCTCATTGATCCTCAAATTCCTTCGTCCGCCATGGCATCCTTGATATGCCGGGCAAAGACAGCAGCAAAGGCATCGGATTCTCCCAAGCCGACAAGGGAGACAGCCACGTTGATGGAACGCGCCTCAAGCAGGCTTTTCAGCGAATCCGGCTCAGGTCCCGCCATATCATTTTTTGCATGGTCTCCAGCCACGGTCATGAAAGGCTTGAGCAGCACCTTTTTTGTTTTATCTGCCTGCAACTGCGCCAGAAGACGTCCATTGTCCGGAAAACCCTCAACCATGGTAACATAGATGCGTACCCCGGGATACTGCTTGCGCATGACCTGTTCGAACTCCAGATAGACCCCGGTGGAATAATGCTCGTTGCCATGGGCGAAATAGATCAATGCCCTGCCATCCTTCCGGGCCATCTCTACGTCCGGAGCCAGAAGGGAGGCAACCTGCTCGATATCGTGCCGGTACTCGTGCTCAATGCCGTGGGTTCCCAAGGCAGGACGCCCGAGAATGATTTTTTTAAACGGCATGTTCCTCTTTTTCACGGTTCGGATGCTGTTTAACCCCTGCACATAGGAGGCAAGATCGGCAAACTCCTCCCCGCTCGAGATATGGGTCGGCTGGACAATGATGTACCCATACCCTTCGTCCTGCAGGTCGGCAATGGTGGCCAACGGGCCTTTAACATTGATGATTTCCCCAGGCACTTCCGGGTGTTGTGCCCCATATGCAGGATCCTGCCGCCGCTCCTGCCATATCCGCCGGATGATATTTGAGGTGAAAGCCAATCGAACCGGAATACCGGGCAGGGTTGCCTGCACCTGATCCCGGATATTGAGGATACCTGGCAAAGCGCTTTCATGGCTGGTGCCGAACACCGCCAACACAACCGCCTTTTTTTCGGCCGGAGCCGCATCAACACCGACCGCGCCAAGCACCAGCAACAGGGCGGCAAGCAAGGAAACATACGTGGGCAACAATTTTCTCAAACGCATTTTTTTCTCCATCTTTAAAAAGGGTTATAAGTTTCCTTCAAAAAAGACGGTATCCCCCTGCGAATTCTGTGGTGTACGCAAGACCGGAAACCTTTCCTCGAAGGCAGCAGCAAAACATCAACAAGGCAGGTCTCCTGACTTTTTCCGAAATCGATTCGCCTTCCCGCTCCATAACAGAGCAGTGGCATATACGGATCGACTTTCCTGCTTCGTAAATACAGCAGGAGGAAATTACAGTGGCGGGACCGTTCCCGATTTACACGGGATTCCCTTTTAAGCCCAATGGGCTCCTTGTTGACACAACATGTGTACATCTGAAAAAAGACTATCAGACTCTCAAAAAAACGTTCTTCGACAGACTCTGTGCGAACAGATCACTCTGTAACACATGAGAGTTCCGATCATGCTGAGCCTGGCGAAGCATCTGCGAATCTAAAAAAGTTAGTTGAACGCAGCACCCTCAGCCCGGTGTCATAAAATAATATCCCACCCCAACGGCAATCACCGAAACCAAGCGCAATATCTGGCTGAGACCCACAAGCTCAAGAGCAATTTTCGGTGTAAAAATACCGACATAATAAGGAAACTGGTGCCGCACGGCCCGTATCGGCGTGGAGAGGATATTGCCGACCAGCAAGGCGAGAACCACCTCTTTATAGCTAAGGCTGTTATCTGCCAGGAGGGCTCCGGCCGCTGCGAGACCGGCGGAAAACTCGACGGTGACATGTGCCATGACGATGGCAAGACTTTGCGGTTGGAGCCAGGCAAGAAACCAGACTTTGGTGGCAAAAAAGTTCTCCAGCCAAGCAAACACGCCCATTTTTCCCATAAAAAAGAACAGGATGTACACGGGCACGGTAAAGTAGAGGAGTTTCTTTATTCTCTTGCGAAAGCGCCGAACACTTTTATCCAAGGCCTGTCGCCAGTCGGTTTTATCACGGACCAACTCCCCTGCTTTCTCTTGCTCCCCCTGCTCCACTTGAAGAGGAGGCAGCAATATTCTGCCGCCGATCACCACCAAGGCGGTTTGCAGCATTGCCGCAGCGAAAGTCAGCGCCAAATATATCAAGGCTGCCATTTTAATAAGCGGGGCAGTCAGAAAAAAGACAGTGGGCAGATGCAGAAAAAAACGGGGCAAGCCGTTAAAAAGATTGGCGAGCACCATTTCCTTCTTGCTCAACTGCCCTTTGTCAAAGGCCTCGGCCAACATGGTATTTGCGGTCACTCCGGAGAAAAAAGCCATGGAGAAACTCGCTCCGGAAACAGCAGACAGTCTGCCAAAACGCACAAAAGGACGGGTCATGGCCGCCAGGCGATGCGTCCAGTTCAGGGCCTCGATGAAATTGGCAATAATCAGCCCAACGGAGATCCAGAAGAGGATCTTTATCAGAGGCCAGAAGAGATGTGCCCAGAGTGAAGTGATAAAATGCGGATCAAGCACCATAAAAAAAATCCCCGGACCGATTTTCTCGATCCGGGGAGGCCCTTTTTCATCCACGGCAGATCATAACACGACCACTTGTCCACGGCGATCATGCAGTATTATATGTTCAAGGCAGGTCTTCTGACTCCCGGTTCATCCTTGTTCCGCGCCTTCCCATTCATAAAAACAGTGGCGTGATTGCGGAACTTGTCCCCGGTTACAGCGGCGGGCCCGTCCCCGATTTACACGGGGTTCCCTTTTAAGCTCTCTGTGGAGCACCTTGGAAATCGATATGTAGCATATTCGCCGAATCTTTGCCACCATTCTTCAATACCTCATGCTCAGGCCCCACTATCAACAGCTTACGGTCAACAAAAAAACGACCGTGAGTTTCTCTGGCAAAATTCATCACTATCACCTAAAGTGAATCTCTGCTTATACGGGCAATCTGAAGATACCATCCTGCACGTGCCGGAGAAATCACATGGAAAACTTTGAGACCTTACTTGAAAGATCAACCAAGATTCATGGCCACATTTGCGCGGGTCAGGTCATAGGGGTGCGCATGTCCATGATCGGCCTGCGGGAGATCAACATCGACGATCCCAAGGGGCAGCGCAAGGATTTCTATGTGCTGGTGGAAATCGACCGTTGCGCCACCGATGCCATTCAGACCGTCACCGGTTGTTCATTGGGGAAGCGCTCGCTCAAATGGCTCGATTACGGGATCATGGCTGCGACCTTTGTCAATCTTAAGAGTGGCAAGGCTGTGCGGATTACCGCCCTTGAGGAATCCAGGGAAACTTCGAAAAAATACTGCCCGGAAATCGGCGACAAGTACAAGCAGCAGCTTGAGGCCTATCGGATTATGCCCGAAGAGGAACTCTTCAAGGTGCAACCGGTATCAATTACCGTGCCCGAAGAAGATATGCCCGGCCGTCCCACGCGAAGGGTGCAATGCGAGCGGTGCGGAGATTGGGTGCAGGATTGCCGTGAGGTAATGGAGGACAACAAACCCTTATGCAAGCCCTGTGCGCATGGGCGCTATTACGAAATCATCTGAAACCCGTTTGGCAATTGGAGCACGCATGACAAAAACAATCCCGGTTGAGCAGGCCATTGGCATGGTTCTGCCCCACGACATCACCGAGATCCGCACCGAAGAATTCAAAGGCCGGGCCTTCAAAAAAGGCCACATCATCACAGCAGAAGACATCGAACGCTTAAAGCGGCTTGGCAAGGAAAACATCTATGTGCTGGAACTCGGGCCGGATGATATCCACGAAAACGAGGCGGCCGAGTTGATGGCCGGCGCTCTGGCCGGCCCGGGCACCACGGTTTCCGGGGAGCCGGTGGAAGGAAAACTCAACATTGTTGCAGCCCATGACGGCTTGCTCAAGGTCGATGTCGAGGCCCTGTACCGATTCAACCTGCTGGGCGAAGTCATGTGCGCCACCCTGCACACCAATACACCGGTGAAAAGAGGCGAACAACTGGCCGGGACCAGGCTTATCCCGCTGGTGTCTAAAAGAGGGATCGTGAACGATGCGGTTGATATTGCCGCAAAGGCGGGGGGGGTTCTCAAGGTAGCCCGGTTGAAACAGGCAAAGGCAGGGCTGATCATCACCGGCAACGAGGTCTTTCATGGCCGGATCAAGGATGCCTTTGAACCGGTGCTGCGCAAAAAACTGGAAAAGCTTGGCTCGGAGGTGGTTGCGGTCCGCTTCGCGCCGGATAATATCGAGACCATTGCTGCGGAGATCAAGGCGTGCCTGGATGTTGGCGCTGACCTCATCGTCACCAGCGGCGGTATGTCCGTTGACCCGGATGACGTCACCCGGCAGGGCATTGCCAGGGGTGGAGCACAGGATATCGTATACGGCACTCCGGTTCTGCCCGGGGCCATGTTTCTGGTGGGCTACATCGGAGCGGTGCCGGTGCTGGGGTTGCCTGCCTGCGGCATGTTCCATAAGATCACGGTGTTTGACCTTATCCTGCCCAGAGTATTGTGCGGAGAGAAGATTACCCGACACGACATGGCCATGTTGGGGCATGGCGGCCTGTGCCGTCAGTGCAAAACATGCGCCTATCCCATCTGCGGTTTCGGCAAATAACCTTTACTCCGAAACCTTGCCGCGCATGGCTTTCACCCTGCCCCGCTTTTCCTTGCCTTCCAGCCGCTTTTCCTTGGAACTGCGGGAGGGCTTGGTGGGTCTGCGTTTCCGCTCCTGCTTGACCGCCCCCCTGATAATCTCAGCCAGCCGTTCCAAGGCGTCAGCCCGGTTTTTTTCCAGACTGCGAAACTGCTGCGCCTTGATGATGATCTCGCCGTCCTTGGTGAGGCGCTGATCGCTCAAGGCCAAGAGCCTCTCCTTATAAAAATCAGGAAGCGTTGAAGCTCGGATATCAAAACGCAGATGGACGGCTGAGGAAACCTTGTTGACATTCTGTCCTCCAGCGCCCTGGGCTCGGATCCCGGTTAATTCGACCTCGTTGTCCGGAAGGAAGATTGTCTTGGAAATGTGCAGCATTGTTTTTCCTCGGCGCAGACGGCCTCAGACCCCCAACAGATAGAGATCCCCTGCGATCCATTTGCCTTTTTCCTTACGGATATTGGCGGACTGGGTACTGAATATCCGAAACCCGTGGCGGGCTGCCACTGCCTCAATGTAGGAAAAGGTGTGGGCATAGCGCCCGGACTGACACAAATGGTAGCCCTGTCCTGATATGTGTTCGGTGGAAAAAATGACTCTGCCGTTTCTGGCAAGCCCGCTGACCAATGAGGCAAAAATCCTGTCCAGATCACCCACGTAGATCAGGACATCCGCCGCGACAATCAGGTCGAACGGCTCCTGGTTCTGCTCAAGAAAGGTCACGATCTCCGCAACCTCCAGTCTGTCATACACCTTTTTTGCCGCGGCCGACGCCACCATCTTCGGTGAAAGATCAACCCCGACCCGGTAATCGCTCATATCTTGAAAAATCTGCCCGACCAGACCGGTTCCGCAACCCAGATCCAAAAGCCGTTCAAAATACGACGGTCCGTCAGTGTCGGCGAGCAGCAGGCTTTTAAGTTCCCACGGGGTCCTGTATTCCAAATCAACCAGCAACCGTTCTTCAAAATGGCCGGAAAAGCTGTCAAACAGCTCGGCAATATAGGAAGAAGGAGCGACTGCCGTGGTTTCGCCGGTGAGAGCCGCGAGGATATGCCGGGCAGACGCAGCGTTATGATCCAGTTCGACAAGTTGCCGGTAACAGGCAATGGCATTGTCCACCTTGTCCTGATCAAGATACAGTACCCCGAGATTGCCGTGGGCCGCACCATATTCCGGGCGCAGGGCAACAGCTATCTCCAGGGAGGTGACAGCATCGTCCGTGCACCCCATTTCCTTATAGATCAAGGCCAGGTTGTAATGCACCTCAGGGTCGTCCGGGGCAATCTCCATGGCGCACAGATACGATTGCATGGCCTCTTCCAACCTTCCTGCCCTTTTGCAGGCCAGGCCGAGATTGAAGTGGATATCGGCATCCTGAGGATTTTTTTGCGCGGCTTGGTGATACGCCTTGATGGCCTCGCTCGTATTGCCTTGGGCGAGGTGAGCGGTCCCCAGATTGTAGGCCGCTTGCCAGTGGCAGTCGTCCAGAGAAAGAACTTTTTGAAAATGATCTATGGCCATCCGATGCTGTCCCATGGAATAACGGGTTATACCCAACTCATAGGCGATTGCTGGTTCATCGGGCAATAATTCATGGGCACGGCACAACCAGTTGGCAGCCTCTTCCTGTTCCCCGGTGTCGCGGAGGAGAAGAGCCAAATAGAAACAGGCGTCCACATGTTCCGGACACAGGGAAATTGCCTGCCGGTACAGGGACCCCGCCGAGTCCGCCTCTTCCTGCTGGTGCAGGTCAAGGGCCCGGTGAAAAAATTCGTCCGCATTGCTGGGGCATGGCTGGCCATTTTCGGCAGCTTGCCCGTCTGTTTGCACAGGGCGTGAATCTGTGGTCATCGGCGTCAAAAAGAAAAAATTTAATGATGTACAGCGGTCCAGTTCCAATTATGATAAATCATTGCCCTAGAGTACGGAGTACGACCGGAATTTCCCAGACAAACGCCGAAAAAATACCATGCAATGCCATATGGGTCAAGCTTGGCATGCTCGAATAACGAAACTCCATGGAACCTGCGCATGAACACAGTCCCGATGCCCAATAGTCAGCAAATAAACTGGATGCGGGATATCCGTCGCCATCTTCATCAACATCCGGAACTTGCCTTTGCTGAGTTTGCCACTGCGCGATGTATTGCCGGACAATTAAAAGAACTGGGTATTCCTTTCAGGGAGCAGGTGGGCAAAACCGGCATCGTTGCCACTCTGGGAAGCACGGAGGCGAAAGCTCCCTGCGTTGCCCTGCGAGCAGACATGGATGCCCTGCCCATCACGGAGCAGACCGGATTGCCCTTTGCCTCGAAAACACCTGGGGTAATGCATGCCTGCGGCCACGACGGCCATGTGGCTATGCTCCTCGGCGCGGCCGCGCTCCTCAAGGCGAAAGAGGCGGATCTTCCAGGCCGGGTAGTCCTCATCTTTCAGCCTGCAGAAGAAGGTGA
>VMSS01000077.1 GCA_013791995.1 Desulfurivibrio sp.
GAAACCGACCCGATAGGCCGGGCCGCCCACCTGGACGATGAGCATGCCCTTTTCTTCCTTGGCCTTGGCGGTGTGGCGGGCATCGATCTGGCCAACACCAGCGGTGAACATGATGGGCTTGAGAAAGCCCCAGCGCTCGCCATCGTCCAAACGCAGATCAAAGGAACGGGTGAAGCCCAGGACCAGGGGCTCGCCGAATTTATTACCGTAATCCGAGGCCCCGTTACTGGCCTCAATCTCGATGGTCAGGGCCGAAGCCAGGTTGTCCGGGCAGTCGTAGCGGTTTTCCCAGGGCAGCTCATAGCAGGGGATATGGAGATTGGCCACGCAGTAGCCGGCAGTCCCGGCCATGACAAAACCGCCCTTGCCGGTGCCCTGCACGTCGCGAATCCTGCCGCCGGTGCCGGTCTCAGCTCCGGGAAACGGGGCGACCCCGGTGGGGAAATTATGGGTCTCAGCGGTGAGCAGCACATGGTAGACCACCTCCTGGACAGAAAGGGGGGACGGCGCTCCGGGCTCGTCGGGAATGAGCGTGGTAAGCTTATGCCCCTCCACGGCGCTGGAGTTGTCCTTGAAGGCGATAACACTGCCCTTGGGGTGGGCGGTAAGGGTGTCGGTAACCAGTTGAAAGAGGTTTGCCTTCTGTTCAACGCCGTCGATGATCTGTTTGCCCCTGAAAAAACCGTGCCGGGAATGCTCGGAATTGGCGTTGTTGAGGTCCATGATCTCAACGATGGTGGGGTTGCGCTTGTGCTTGGTGACAAAATAGTCGTAGTAGAAATTCCGGTCCCACTCGTCCATGGAAATGCCGGGAATGGCCAGCAGCCCGTCCGGACCCTGGCTGATGAGATCGATTTCATACACCGGTTCCGGGGTGACGCCGGTTTCAAAGGTGGTGAGCGGCGCGGGATAGAAACACTCGGTCATCCGGTCGTGATTGGCAGCGACAAAGGCGGGAATATCCCCCCCCTGATCCACCAGAAAGCGGCGGGAGCGCTCCACCCGGGTCACGGTATCCAGGCCGATGGCCCGGCAGATGGAAACCAGGTTCGATGACCAGGCCGTGGCGAAATTGAGCCGCGGCCCCATTTCCACCACCCGGTCGCCACTGAGATTGGGAGCGTCGGTGACCGTTTCGGCCAGAAAGCCGTCCGCCAGGAGCAACCGCAGCTTTTCCAGCTCGGTCGCGGTCAGCGGGGTAACGCTTTCGATATTGAAACAATATTCACAAGTGGCATCAATGGCGCGGTATAACTGGCGGACTGTCGTTCCCATGGTTGTATCCTAAAAATGTATGCACAATAGCGGTGAGATCAAACACGTCTCAACCGACAATGAACCTCAAATAATCAAAAATTAAACAGGACAGGTGCTTCGACAATCCCGGCACGGGCGGAATTTCAACATGTTACAGGAATATCCGCTCACCCTGCGCCTAATGTCCGTTCGCTTTGAGCCTAATATCCGCTCGCCCTGAGCCTGTCGAAGGGCTTTTCCCATAAACGCTCAACCTATCATTAAACCATACTTTTTTCCGCAGGAAATTGCGTTGCCCCGACAAAAAGACTTTTTGTCATACCAGCCTCGCCCTTCACAGGCTCGTTTCGCTCGTATTTCTCTCTCTGCATTCTCCATTTTTCATTTTTTAATTTTCCCCTCCCTCCCGCATCGGCTATGATGCGAGGATGAAACAATCCCAGACAAACAGCCCCCTGTGTTTTGCCGGAATCATCGGCCAGGACAAGGCTAAAACCCTGCTGCACCGCGCTGTGGAACAAAACCGGCTGAGCCATGCTCTTCTCTTCAAGGGTCCCATGGGAGTCGGCAAAAAAACCTTTGCCCGGATATTTGCCGCCTTTGTCAATTGCCAACAACCGGAAAAAAACGAATCCTGCGGCAGGTGTCCCTCCTGCCTCAAGTTTCAGGCCTCCAGTCATCCGGATTTTATCGTGATCGAGCCGGAAGGCGCTGCCATCAAGATCAATCAGGTGCGCGAGCTCAAAAAAATCCTGGCCTTCCCGCCCCTTGAGGCGAAAATCCGGGTGGTCCTGCTCTGCGATATCCACACCATGCGCAGGGAGGCAGCCAACAGTCTGCTCAAGACCCTGGAAGAACCGCCCGGACAGACCATGCTTATTCTCACGGCCGACGAGGCGGGCGTTATTCTGCCCACCATCCTTTCCCGCTGCCAGACCGTGCCCTTTTTCCCGCTCCCCCAGGAAGAGGTGGCGATAATCCTGACGCAGGAGGCGGAAATAGAGCCCGAGAGCGCGGCCACCCTGGCGGCCATAGCCGAAGGCAGTCTGGGCCGCGCCCGATTGCTCCTGACCAAGGATCTGCTGGGCATGCGGCGGGAGATTATCGACAACCTGCTACGCTGTGAGCCGGACACCCCGGCAACGATCCAGACCTTTGGCGAACTCGCCGAATCAGCGGCCAAGCTGAAGGAGGATTTGAGCGAACTGCTGGAGCTGATCACCACCTGGCTCCATGACCTCATCCTCCACAGCCATGGCGCGCCCGGCAAAATCATCAACCAAGACCTTCGCGCCACGTTTACGCCGGCCTGCCGCCGCTGGTCCAGCCGCCAACTCTCCGAGCGGCTGCGACTGATCGATACGGCCCGAAAGCAGCTGGCCCGGAACTGCAACCCCACTGCGGTATGCGAAGTACTTTTCTTTGGCCTGCTTTAATGGTATGATCGCTTTTTTAGCATGATCAATCAACGACATTGCCGACTTTTAACGAGGCTCTTGCACAATAACCAATATGTTATTCCCGCCTGCGCGGGAATAACGGTTTTTTGATTTAATTCTTCATTTTGCAACAGGCTCTTAACACTACCAATTTTGGGAACTATCCAGTAACTGTTCAGCAGCGCCGCTTCACTGCTGCCGCAGATGCGCGAAAGAGGTTGATTCGTTATACTCCAGTATGCGAATCGACCGATGACAAAGCAGATGCGGTACTGATGGACAGTTACTAAATTTTTCAGCCTGCGGGCTGCTTGAGCGCACTACATGAACGAAACTCCGGAAACACCTCCTGAAGAACTGGTGCATGAAGACCAGCACAACGCGGCGGAAACCTGCTACACCATACAATTTCGACCAGGGGACCAGTTTTTGTCCGCCGTCTCCCGCATCCAGAACCTTAAGGTCAACGAACTGGTCATGGCTCAGACCGAACACGGTCTGGAACCCGCCACGGTCCATGCCCGAACCCTGCCCTGCCCAGGGCGGACCGAGCCGCAAGGGTTGGGCAGCCACCTGATCGTTCGGAGAGGAACCAGGGACGAAACAGAGAAATTCGCCCGCCTGCTTGAACGCGAACAGGAAGCCTTTACCGTCTGCACCCGCTTCATCGCCTCCCATGGGTTGCCCATGAAGCTCATCAAGGTGGAACGTTTTTTAAACGGCAGCAAGATCATCTTTTACTTCACCGCCGACACCAGGGTTGATTTCCGTGAACTGGTCAAGGATCTGGTCCAGGAATTCCGCACCCGGGTGGAAATCCGCCAGGTCGGAGTCCGCCACGAAACCAAGATGATCGGCGGCCTGGGCTGTTGCGGCCGGGAACTCTGCTGCTCGTCGTATCTCAAAAACTTTGCTCCGGTTTCCATAAAGATGGCAAAGGAACAGGGGTTGCCGCTCAATCCGGCCAAGATCTCCGGGATCTGCAACCGACTCCTCTGCTGCCTCACCTACGAGTACGACACCTACCACGCCATGCGGAAAACAATGCCCAAGCCAGGCAAAATCATCACCGTGAACGAAAAAAATTACAAGATTATCAAGGTGAACGCCCGGAAGAAACCCTTGAGGTCTCCTGGGTGGACGGGCACGAAAGAAACATCACCCTGACCAAGGAAGAATGGACCGAGGCACGAGCGGCTCAACCTGTCCAGGGCCAGCAGCAGCCCCAGCCCTCTGAAGCGGAAGGCCAACCCCGGAAGAAAAAACCTAAGCACCACAAAGCCCCGGAAGGGCAGGATCAATGAGCGCTTATTACCTCACCACCCCGATTTTTTACGTCAATGCCCAGCCCCATCTGGGCCATGCCTATTCCACCGTGGTGGCGGATACCGCCTGCCGTTACCAGCGGCTGCTGGGCAAGGATGTCCGTTTCCAGACCGGTACCGACGAACACGGCGACAAGATCGTCCATGCCGCAGCAGACGCGGAAGTCTCCATGCAGGAGTATGTGGACACGATCAGCGCCATGTTCCGGGCGGCCTGGCCACCGCTCTCCATTGTGCCGGACACCTTTGTCCGCACCACGGATCAACAGCACATGGCTGTCGTTCAGGATATTCTCCAGCAGGTATACGACAAGGGCGACATCTATTTCAGCGAGTACACCGGCCTGTATTGCAAGGGATGCGAACAGTTCCTCACCGAAAAAGAGCTGGTGGACGGCAAATGCCCGGACCATCTCACCGAACCGGAACAGATCAGCGAACAGAATTATTTTTTCCGGATGAGCAAGTACCAGGAGTGGCTCATCGACCACATCAATAACCATCCGGAATTCATCACCCCGGAACGTTATCGCAACGAGGTGCTCTCCTTTCTCAAGGAACCCCTGGAGGATCTTTGCATCTCCCGGCCCACCACCCGACTCACTTGGGGTATTCCGCTGCCCTTTGATAACCGCTTTGTCACCTATGTCTGGTTCGATGCCCTGATCAACTACCTTTCCGGCCTCGGCTATCCGGAAGGGTCTGATTTTGCCCTGTACTGGCCCGTGGCCGAGCATGTCATTGCCAAGGATATTCTCAAACCCCACGCCATCTACTGGCCCACCATGCTCAAAGCCATGGGTCTTGAACCGTACAAGCGGCTGCATGTCCATGGCTACTGGAACATGAATGACACCAAGATGTCCAAAAGC
Source organism: Desulfurivibrio sp. (assembly GCA_013791995.1). GTDB lineage: Bacteria > Desulfobacterota > Desulfobulbia > Desulfobulbales > Desulfurivibrionaceae > Thiovibrio. The sequence goes on from VMSS01000077.1 coordinate 4,894, forward strand.
CTGGGCAACGTGGTGCGGCCCGGCGAAC
>VMSS01000208.1 GCA_013791995.1 Desulfurivibrio sp.
CGGTGAAATTTTTTTAAATTTTGAGTTGGAAGAAAACTTTACAACAGCAGCAACAATAGTGAGTGAAAAAGCTGTTTCTGGGAAAGGACTTACTGTTCCGTGTGTGTGTCTGGCGAGTATTTTCCAGAAACACGAGATAGATACCTGTGGGTTGTTAAAGCTTGACTGTGAAGGCGCGGAGTTTGAAATCCTGTACAGTTGCCCATCGGAAACTATCGCTAAAGTGCAACGGATAGCCATGGAAGTTCATGAAGGCAAAGAAGAAGGTCATAATATGCAAGCGTTGTCGGCCTGGTTTGTCTCCCATGGTTTTATTGCGCGTCACAAGAAGCAAATGTTATGGGCGTGGCGTTCCGGGCTACAATAATCATTCGGGTGCGGTAGTTGATGTTAATTCAAGACAAAAAAATTGTGGTTGTGGTGCCTAAGTATGGTTTGGTGGGCGGTGGGGAGCAGTTTGTTTTTGAATTGACCGAGCGGCTGGCAGAGAATCCTCGATATGATATTCATGTGCTTGCCAACAAATGGCAATCGCAAAACCCGAAGATATCTTTTTATAAGATTCCGGATATTTTTTTCCCAAAATGGCTGACCACTGTAGCTTTCGCTTTCTTTGTTCAAAAAAAATAAAGGAATTGCAGCCGGATATCGTCCATACGCATGATCGTATTTTTAAAGCCGACATTGCATCAGTGCATAGTATTCCCCATTTGACCTGGGTGAAAAAAATACGCGGCAAAAGATTTCCCAGTCTTTATGATCTGGTTACCGGGTGGGTGGAAAGAAAATTGTATGAGTGTGGTGGGTGTAAAAAAATCCTACCTGTTTCAGAACTTGCCGCACAAGAAATATGTCAAAAGTATCCATTTGTTCAAGGCAAGATAGAAATCATGCCTCCGGGCATTGACCTGGAAAAATTTGGTCAGCGCACTCCAGAATTGCGCGCGCAAACACGTCGGGAGTTTGACATCAAGGACGAGGACCTTCTGGTGCTTTTTGTCGGGATGAATTTTGAACTCAAAGGGCTCGACCCTCTACTTGCCTCTGTGGCCCGTGCCCAAGGAAAGATTCGGGGAAAGAGATTGCGGCTGCTTGTGGTCGGCAAGGGAAACATGGCGAAATACGCGAATCTTGCCAAAAGACTGGGGCTTGAGGGAGATGTATTTTTTACCGGGGTACGGAAGGATATGGAACGCCTGTATCAGGCCGGAGATGTTTTTTGCCTGCTGTCGCAGTTTGACACGTTCGGCATGGTGGTCGGTGAGGCTCTTGCCGCCGGATTGCATGCCATTGTCAGCACTCAGGTCGGGGCAAAAGATTTGATCCGAGAGGGGGAAAACGGCTATGTCGTGGACCGGCAGGATGTGGAGAGGATAAGTTCGGTCCTCTTAAACATGACTGAGGATAGCAGGCGTAAGATCATGTCCGAAAAGGCCAGAGAGAGCGTGTCCGGTTGTGGTTGGCAAATTTTGGTACGAAGGGTCGGGGAGTTGTATGACACCCTCTGATTTGTCGGCAAGCGAGAAGGACGCCCCTCTTGGAGGGGGGCTTGGCAACGGACAAGCTGATCGCCTGGACCTTTCCATTGTAATCGTGAACTGGAATACCAAGGATCTGCTTCTGGATTGTCTTGCCTCAGTCTATCACATGATCCGTGACCTGTCGTTTGAGGTCTTTGTTGTGGATAATGCCTCCAGTGATGGGAGTGTCGTCGCGGTCAGGAGGGAATATCCCCAGGTGGTTGTCATCGAAAACGAACGGAATCTTGGTTTTGCCGCAGCTAATAATAAGGCTTTGCGGATTATGCACGGTCGCTATGCGCTGTTGCTTAATACCGATGCTATTGTAACCGAGGGGGCCATAACCCGGTTGTTTCAGTTTATGGAGGGTTCTCCGCGTGTGGCAATGGGCTGTGGCCAGTTGCTCAACGCGGACGGCACGAAGCAGAATTCCATTGCCAATTTTCCCAGCCTTTTAACCCTGTTCGCCAACGAAACCCTGCTCCGCATCCTGATGCCGAAGCGGTTTCCCAGCAAGCGACGCGAGTATGCGGCGCCGATCCCGGTGGAATCCTGTATCGGCGCCTGCCTTGTGGTGCGCAAGGAGGCCATGGATGAGGTCGGCCTGTTGGATGAGCGCTATTTCTTTTTCATGGAAGAAACCGACTGGGCGTTTGCCATGCATCGGGCTGGCTGGAAATCATGGTTTGTCCCTGACGCTCTCATTTACCATTTGCAGGGTCAGAGTGCCGGGCATAATGTCCGAGCCCGTATCATGTTTTACCGGGCGCGGTATCAGTATCTTCGTAAATGGTTCCCGAAGAGTTGGCCACTGCATAGCCTTTTGCTTGTGGTGCGGTTGCTCGTCAACGTCTTGCTGAACGTTTGTGGTTTGATTCTGACCGTGGGACTGCATGGAGGGATTCGAGGAAGATTGGCGCTTTACCTGCAATTACTCGCTTGGCATTTACGGGGTTGCCCCTGATATTTTTATGAATACAACTTTGGTTACAGGCAAATCAGTTATAGCAGGATCACCGCGTAGTATCTTGTTGATTCAACTCGGCGATATTGGTGATGTTGTTCTGACGCTCCCATGTGTCAGGGCCATGCGGGAAGCATATCCCCATGCGCGAATCAATGTCGTGGCATGGGATAAAGCGGCTGAGTTGCTTGAAGATTGTCCTTGGCTTGATCAGGTGATTGCGGTTACGAAACGGTCTCGGTCGTTTTTGGGAGAACTGCGCTTTCAAGTTGTTTTTTTTCGCAGCCTGCGAAGGCTTCAATGCGACCTGGCCATTGACCTCCGAACCGGAACGCGTGGAGCCATCATGGCTTTTTTGTCCGGTGCATCCCAAAGAGTTGGGTTTTATGCCGAGGATGGCAAGCTGTGGCGCAATCGCCTTTTTACAGGATTATTAAAGCGTGAGTATATCCCAGGAATGCATGTGGCTGACTATCTTCTCTGTCTGCTCGAAGCCTTTGGGATTACAACCGAACAAAGAACCCCGATGCTTGCCGTTGCCGATGATAAACTGGAGAAAATCCGGATTCTTTTTGAAGGGGAGGGTGTCCCTCAAGATAAAAAGATTGTTGCAGTGCAGCCCTTTTCTCTTTGGCAATATAAGGAGTGGGGAAGGGATAAATATATTGCCCTTATTCAGTGGCTTAAGGAGGAGTACGGGGTTGCGGTGCTTGTCACCGGATCTGCCGCAGAAAAAGAGCGGGCCGAGGAGATTGTACGGTGTTGTGACACGGGATGCTATAATTTCGCCGGTAAGACCTCCATAGCCATGTATGCTGCCTTGCTGAAACAGTGTCAACTTTTCATAGGGGTCGACAGTGCGGGCCTACATATTGCTGCTGCGGTGGGGACCCCGACGGTCGGGATCTTCGGTCCCTCGTCTCCGGAGTCCTGGGCACCGCGTGGGGGGCAACATCTTATCGTTCAGAAGAAGATGCCGTGCGTCCCATGCCGCCAGAAGGGGTGCAATAACAGCGAGCAGAGTCGATGTTTGGATGAATTGACGCTGGAAGAAGTGAGGTCTCGGATTGATTCACATCTAAGGATCAACCCTGCGATAACGTTATTTTTATAGGTGACTGTAGCTTTTTTTTGGGGTTTATCCCCCCAAAAGGGCTGTGTCGTAATCGAACGAATGCGAATGGAGCTGAATGTGACAACGAAAGATAATAGCAGCACAATTTTTTCTTTTATAGCCGTTAGTATTCCTGTGCTGCTCGGGATTTTTGTTTTTATGGTCCCTTTTCCCCACACAACGACGATCAAGGAAATATGTTTTTATTTGTCGGTGTCCTTGGTTGTTGTCTTGTTTCTTGCTAGAAAAATAAAATTATCTTTTCAGACCCCACTGGCTATCCCCGGACTTCTTTTTGTGGCCTGGTGTTTTTTTGGCCTTTTTTATGCGGTGAATCCAGCAAACAGCATTCATGATTTTTATTCGCATTTGGTGAAGTATATTATTCTTTATTTTATTGTGGTTAATTTTTTCTCTTCAATAAGAAAATTGTCGATTCTTTCCTGGATAATAATTTGTTCCGCCACAATTCTCTTTGTATGGCGACTGTACGACTTTTATGTGATTCTTGGGAACCCTCTTGCAACGAGGTTCGGTGCATGTGTTACTGAGGTGCCAACGAATCTGATAGGAATCATCGCCGTAATTTCTATCATTTTCAGTATAACCAACATTTTTCAGGCAAAAGATTGGCTGCGGAAAATAATTTTTTTAAGCGTCCTTTTGCCGGCTTTTGCAGTAATTTTCTTAACGCAAACAAGAGGCGCATTATTGGCATTGTTTATGGCGTTGGTGAGTCTTCTTTCTGGGCGAATTAAGATACTGGTCGGGATTTTATTGTTGGTTGGCGGAATCCTGCTTGTGAGTCCTGCCGGAGAAAGATTCACAAATGATGTGACAGAAAACGTGAGAATTAAACAGGGATTGCTTGTGTGGGAAGTGGTGAAAGATTATCCCATAACAGGGATAGGCTTTGGCATGCAGACGTTTGCGGGAAATCTGGACTTGCAAAGCTACAATGAAAAGTTGTCTGAAAAATTCCGAAGGCAGGAAATTCTGTTAAATCCTCATAATATGTATACCGATATTACCGTACGGACCGGCGTCCCAGGCATCATCCTATTTTTAGGGGTCATGTTTTCTTTTTTCCGGATGATGTGGCGGCTCAAGCAAAATGGAACAAACGGGTCAATAGCGTCGTGGGCCACCGCCGTCTTTGCCGCTGGAATACCATTTTTTGTAATTGGATTTTTTGATCCGGTTTTCAGTCATTATCCCGAATCGATTTTGTGCGTGGTCTTTGCCATGGGGACAGTTTTATGGCGAATCCACGAAGAGAATAAATCATCGATGAAGGTATAATGTTGTGATGGAACCGTCCGGATTCAAAACGAAAATAGCGGTTGTCATCCCGAAATATGGCTTGGTGGGCGGAGGCGAACAATTCGCCTTGCAATTGACGGAAAAAATCGCCCAAAATCCACGTTATGATGTTCACGTTTTTGCCAATAGATGGAAGGCTGTTTCGGAAAATGTATCCTTTGATTTTGTGCCGATGCTCCGGTTCCCGCGGTTTTTGACCACCCTGAGTTTCGCTTTTTTCGCTAGTACCGCCATAGCCCGCCAGAATTTCGATCTCATCCATGCCCACGACCGGATATTCCATGCCGACGTTTTTACTATGCACGGAGTGCCTCACCGTTTTTGGGTTCGTGAGGTTCGGAAAAAAAGGATGAGTCTCTTTGATCGTGCAACCGCATGGGTCGAGCAGAGGTTGATCGCCGATCACCGGTGCAGATTTCTGTTGCCGGTCTCCACTCTGGCCATGGAAAAATTCAGCCGGGAGTTCGTCGTGGACCCAAAGCGGGTCAGGGTGATCCATCCCGGGATCGATTTTTCGCGATTTGATCTGTCGGATCGGGCAGAGAAACGGGAGGAGATTCGGAAAAAATTCGGGATAGGTGGCGGTGATTTCCTCGTGTTGTTCGTGGGGATGAATTTCGAACTCAAGGGCTTGCAAACAGCGATTCTCGCGCTGGCCAAGGCAAAGGCCAAACTGCCGGGCAAGGTTTTGAAATTACTTGTGGTGGGCAAGGGCGATCAGGAGAAATACAGGAAGATCGCGGCTGAACTCGGGGTTGGCGGAGAGGTCGTTTTTGCCGGGGTGCAGAGCGAGAACATCGAGGAAATATATGCGGCCTCGGAGGTATGCGTGTTGCTGTCCGGGTTTGATACCTTTGGTATGACCGTGCTGGAGGCCATGGCCGCCTCGCTCCCCGTCATTATCAGCACCCAGGTGGGGGCCAAGGATATAGTAATCGATGGCGAGCATGGTTTTGTCGTTGCCAAAGATGATGCGGAAACGGTGAGCGCCCACTTGGTGGCGTTGTGCGATGAACAGCGGCGGGCAAGAATGGGCCAGGCGGCCAGGCAGCGGGCTTCAGAGCATTCCTGGGACGAGGTTGCCGGCAAGGTTGTCACGATCTACGAGGAGATATTGTCCGCAGGCCCCTGATACATTTCCGCAATGTCCTTGAGGTCTCCGGCGTGATGTGACGTGCGTTTTTTGTACTGTTTTGCCGCGGTAACAGGCCTGATAGGAATTATGTTAGTCAAGGAGAGAGAATGTACAACATCGGATTTCATCAATTTGGTCTTAATAAACCGACGATTAATTCCTGGTTTGGGGGGATGTATAGGAGCCTTTTTGAGGCTCTTGAAGATTTTGGGTGCCAGGTTTCCTATAGCGATACCGGTGCTGAGCCAGAGAAAGATATCGATGTGCTGGTGTTGCCCATGGGTGGCGGGCAGGATAAGTCCAGTATAAAGGCTATGATGAAATATGATGGTCCGGTAATTCTGAATATTGGCGCGGCTGCATACTGGTTCAGGGAAGGGTTGTTGGCTCGGTGGAGGGACAAGATTCTGTTTTTATATGGTACGGATAGGTCCGAGTATTCTTTTAAAATGGCTGAATCTGTCGGATTGCCTTACCATTATATGCCATTTGGCTCTAATCCGGAAATAATGCGGCCCCTTGATTTGCCTAAGTTATATGATGTGGTGTTTGTCGGCAATGCGGACAGTGGAATTGGGCGTCATCAATATACTAAGCTGCTTCTTGAAGAGCTTCATGATAGAAAAATTTTATTTGTCGGCTCTGGCTGGGAAAAATACGGCTATCCATTCCAGACGATCGCATGGGGAGAACTTCTTAATATTATTTATAACCTATCTAGTATTTGCCTCAATATTTCAAACGATGAACAGAAAAATGCCGCTTCTACACCAAGAATGGATGCCAACAATAGACTGTTTGACCTGGCCATGGCAGGATGTTTTCAAATAAGCAATGCGCCGCAGCTTGTCAGACATTATTTTGGTGATTCGGAAGTAGTAGCCATGGATTCGCCAAAAGAATGGGTCGCTGCCATTCATTACTACCTTGATAATCCAGAGGCGACCGGTTCCTTTAAAATGGCGGCACGTGAGCGGGCTTTGGCAGATCATGATTGGAAAAATAGGGCAAAAAACTTTATCGCTGAAATTGAATTGCAACTTTTCAGACGGAAAAAGATCCCTGCAAAAATACCAAGCTGGAAGAAGGCTCTCAGGCTGCGAGACGGGTATATTTGATATTCGGTAGTCCGTCCTTTAACAGGCACAAAAAGCCGAAATCGCTAATCGCAGGGTGGAACAATCACAGGGGTAAGGTCATGGAATCAAAAAAATCAAGATGTATACTGTGTAATTCATCGGAAAGAGAAGAGCTTTTAACCAAAGATTCGTGGCAAGTCTATCGATGTATATCGTGTGGACTAGGAGTACTTGATCCACGACCGACGAAAGAGGAAATCGTAAAGCTTTACGGTCAGGACATCGTTAAGCTTTACGGTCAGGATTACTATGCCGAGCCAGGTCTCGGGGAACTAGAACAGGATTCTCCGGAATTTGTTCATCGGCTAAGCCTGGAATCATCCAGAATCCGCTTTGTAAGAAGCCAGAAGAAAAAGGGGGAGTTGCTTGATATGGGTTGTGGTAACGCCAATTTTTTGGCGGCCTGTCAAAAAAAGGGGTTCAGTGTTCAGGGAATGGACATTTCCGATTATGCCGTTAAATACGCCAGGGAAAAACTAAAAATACAGATAAGCGTTGGCGATGTCGGTGATGTTAAAATGCCACACAATTATTTTGACGTAATAACCATGTGGCATTTTCTTGAGCATACCGAAAATCCGCGTGAGGTTATTTTGCAAGCAAAACAGTGGTTAAAAAAAGATGGCATTATGATTATTGAGGTCCCCAACTATGAGAGTACAGATGCGAAAGCAGAAAGGGAAAACTGGGTCGACTGGCAACTTCCGTACCATCTTTTTCATTTTACCCCAAGCAGCTTGCGACAACTTCTCAAAGAGACCGGATTTAAGGTGATCAAAACAAAAAACTACCATTCCGAGTCGGTTAAGAACCGGCTTGCTAAGATTCCAATCATTAAACTGATTTCCCGTGAAATTGCTCGCTTCTATTCAGGCACCGGCATCGCAATGATTGCGAAAAAAAATGAGTAACAGGGAGTTAAGTTAGATTGAAAAAGGCGAACACTAGGGCGACGTTCTTTTAAACAGAAAATGGAGTTTGTCGGCAAGGCCTTGGATTTGTGGGCTTTTGAAAACAAGGTCAAGCTCGGGTAATTCTGAGTATCAAAAAATCTCAGTGGCCTGAGAAATCCGCTTCAAGTTTTCCATACAAGGATCTTTCGGTTTCCTGCCGGAACAGCTCGGATATAGCTGTTAATCGAGCGATCGGCCTGTGCGCATATATGTCATATCATGGAGCGGGACAGATTCACTATGCCGGAAAAAAGGCCGGTGCCTAGTTTGATAGTGCGATAAAGTTTGTTGTCGTGAATTGTTCATGAAGTTCTTTGTATGATTCGATGGGATACAAATATCCAGAAGGAGTTATCCTGAATAGTTTCATGCCTACTTCATTGAAAAAATACCAAAAATCCTGGAAAAAAGTTCGTGTATCTATATTGCATCCACCAAATTCAAAAGTGACCATGTCGATTGAACTCGTCTCAAACATTCTTTTTGCCCCAGAGAAAGCATCGAGTTCATGCCCCTCTATGTCAAGCTTCAACAGGTGAATACGGTGTATCCCATTTTCGGAACAATAGTCGTCAATGGTGTTGATCTCTACCTTTTCTGAGTTGTTGAAATCGATACCAAAGTGGTCCAATCTTCTTTTGGTAAGAGAAGCAAGCCCTGACCCAGGGGCATCAAAATGCAATATCGCCTCGCCTTTTTCTTTGCCTATCCCGATATTATTCAGCGTAATTCGTTTGTCTTTTCTAATAGACTCTGTGAGAATTTTGAAGGTTTCCTTTCCAGGTTCAAAACAGTGAATTGAAAAATCATCCACTGCAATATTGTCGAGAATAAGCCGCAGGAATTGACCCTTGTTTGCACCAACATCAAAGAGACAATACGGAGGATTGAGTCTTTGTTTAAGAACATGGAATATCGCACGTTCACCACTGGCCAACACTCCATCACCGGAACCAATTCCCATCAAGTCTTGCAAAGCCCGTACATTTCTCTCCAACACCCGTTGCATGAAACGGTTTCCTGATATTTTGATCAAGGATTTTTTCAAGATCGACATGGTGTTTCCTTTCCCTTGACGGCGTTAACGGCGGTTGTAAATAGATTCGAGGAGTGGCCCCTGCTCGGTGCATAATAATCAGTTGTAAAACGAATGGAACATTTCTGCCGGTTTTTTCAGAGACCAGGACTAATGGAGGTCCAAGAGTCAGGAAGAAGATCTTTTGTGTTAAAGGTTGGGGAATTAAACCAGCGTTTCGGGGCATAGACAATCGTCCCCCGGTGTTGACCCAGCCATGCCCCCCACCAGGAAAAACTACTGTTGGCAATGATATGATGCCGGCACTGACTCATCAGGCGCAGATCCTCGTAATTTTTTTCAGGACCATTATGGCCGACGAAGGTCACGGGGTAGGTTGTTTTTATATTTTTTTCTGCCCAATCTGGATCATCGCTGAAGATAAAAAAATGAGGGAGAGAAACGCGTTGGGCAAGGTGCGCAATGCAATGCTCATAATAGTCAAGATCACATGTTCCGTGGATGATATTGGTTTTTTCGTCTGTCACATAATCTCCGCGGCGGACATGCAAACTGACGGATTCACAGGATTCTATCTGCCGCGCTAATTTCAAATTTTTGGCTGCCTGTGACAGTTTTATGGTGAATTCATTCTTGATAATATCCGCTATGTGCGAAAAATATTTTTCGCTCTGCCAATAGCCGTCCAGATATATGGAGTCGGGCATAGCCAGAATTTCCGGGTCAAAATGATATTGTTTTTCTCGGATATGGGTTATTCCCAGTTTGCTTGGTCGCCGAAAAAAAATTTTAAGTTTTTTTGTCAAGGATCCGGATTCAGGTTCTTTGAGAAGTTTTATTTCTTCCGGGGTTGCAAAAAGCTCTTTTATATTAAAAACGGACAACCCATAGTTGTGCAGGGGGTAATTTTTGAACTCAGAGATGTCCAGTTTTAAAACGGTATTGTGGGTTGTCGCAAGCTGTCTGCCCACTGCATACTGAAACATCTGGTTTCCAAGCCCACCCATTATTCTGACAATGATCATTTTTGAAAAGCCGTGAGTGATTTAATCTTTTTTGATACTGTTCTACAGAATCTGTCCATGAATCGAGGGCCGGCACGGTAGAAATCCCTTTCAGCCCGGCAGAGATCGGCATAATATTTTTTGCCCGGAGTTGTAAGAGGACTTGGATAGCAGGGCATCCCTTGCAATGCGGCGGAAAAGATATCTGCTCTTAGCCGGTATTTTGCCTCGCGGTTCATTTTTTTCGCATAGTAAGTAGATTCCGACTCGCGGTAGATCAGCAGGGGATCAGCCAGTATCCATGTTTCGCCCATGGAGCCAAGACGAAGCCACAGCTCGTAGTCCTCCCCGACAGGAGGAGTAATGTTTTCGTTAAATGGTCCTGCCTTGATGAGACTTTCTCGTCTGGTCAGAACCGAGGAGACAATGAAGATGTTTTCTTGGACGAGTTTTTCGTAGGGAATTCGGCCAAAAGAGATTTTTTGGTGGTACACGGGAGCGTTTTCCCGGGGGGAAACGCCATCCCACCGGAGGGCGTTTGTGCCAAGGAGAACGCATGTCGTGTTGCGCTCGAGAAAGTCTACCTGTCGCGCTAATTTTTCAGGGAGCCAGAGATCATCGTCATCCAAAAAAGCGACATATTGTGCAGATCCTTGTCGGATTGCACGATTCCTCGGGGCAGCTGGGTAGCCGATATGCTTGCCCGGCAAATAAACAAATCGGGGGTCTGACAAAAAAGGCTTGATAGCATCCCTGGTTTCCTGACTGTCCCCATCTTCCGAAATCCAGCAACGCCAGTCTTCAAATATCTGGGCTTGTACGCTTTTTAGCGTGTCAGGCAGGAGAGAGGCCCGCTTATATGTGGGGATGATGATATCGACGGTCATTGTTCAACAAACTGCATGGTGTAAAGCATATGGTATACGCCATTTTTTGCCAGCAAGGCCTCATGGGTGCCTTCCTCTGCGATCAGACCATCCTTGATAACAATAATCCGATTCGCGTTTTTAATGGTAGAGAGGCGATGCGCGATGATGAACGTCGTTCGTCCTTTCATCAGATTTTCTAAAGCTTTCTGCACTTCGCGTTCAGACTCTGTGTCAAGGGCCGAGGTCGCTTCATCGAGAATGAGGATGGGCGCATCCTTTGCCAGTGCCCTGGCGATGGATATCCGCTGCTGCTGACCCCCGGAAAG
>VMSS01000237.1 GCA_013791995.1 Desulfurivibrio sp.
ATAATCTCTCCCTTACGTTGGGTTAATAACTGCGATGACATTGCGTGCATAATTCCTTTTTCCCGCTCAAGACAAGATGGTAACGATTCGGTGAGCCCATTGGATCATGGCAGGTCACACAGGTCATCATTTTCCCGGTTCGCTGGTCAAGCACCTTGTCACCCACGGGATGACTGAACTTGCCCTGGGTTAAATGACAACGCGAGCAGACCTGGTTGCCATCGTCCCGCAGCATGACCAGCCGATCAGAGCCATGGACCTCATGACACTCGCTGCAGGAACTCACAGAAGGATGCCGATGCAGGCTCTGGGCAGTACGGGCAAAAGTGTCTTCATGGCAGGGTTGGCATACCTTGTTGCCCGAGGTTTTCAACATTTTTTTGTCGTCTGCGGCATGTGGACTGTGACACAGGATGCAGCCGTTTTCCGCCCCAGCGAACATGTGATTATGCGGTGCCATCATGCTGGTCTTCATTCCCGCGTGACAGCGCAAACAAGCGTCGCTTCCGGTGTTCTGCTGAGAGCCATGACAGGAATCGCATTTTTTTTCGGCAAACGGCTGATGCAGATGCTGCCGGACAAGACCCTTGCGCGAACTTCCATGGGGATTATGGCAAGAAAGACAACCGCCCAGTTTGCGTGGGAAGCCACGATGCCCAGCGCTGTTTTGCGCCTGTTGATGACAGGACAGGCACAAGGTATCGGCTTCCATCTTAAGAAGTTGACCGTTTTTTGCCTGATTGGGCTGGTGACAAACAGTACACTGGCCTTGGGAAAAAGGTTTATGGCTGACGGTCTGTGGCTTTGCCAGTTCCTGGTGGCAGACAAAACATGTTTCAGCCAGGTTCTTTCTGAGCAAGCCGTCATACACTGCAGCATGGGGAGCATGACAACCAAGGCATTTTCCGTCACGGACAGGCTGGTGCACCACTCCTTTGGCAAACTCTGTTTTCGCACGCTTGTGGCACGAGTAACAAAGTTCCGCTCCCTCTCCCTGCAACAGTCCGGGATATTTCGCCACATGCGGGTTATGACAATCTCCGCACTTACCTTGGGCCACCGGACCATGGGTGAATTTACCGGTGAAGTTTTTCTTGTCATGGCACTTGTAGCAAACCTCGCTGGCCAACGCGACAGAACAGGCAAGCCCGGTGAACAGGCCGAATATCAGCAGAATAATAAACAGGCGCCGCATCAGTTGTTCCTCCCTGGATGACAGGCTTTGCAACTTCCTTGTTTGAAGGGGGCATGTTGCACCGGATACAGGAGCCCTTTTGCAGGAGCCCCATGGGGATCATGACAGGAAAGGCATGATTTCCCGGAAGGAGTCATACCCGAGTGCGCCTTGGCATACTTGGCATTATCTCCCTTGTGACAGGTAGCGCACAATTTATCCACCGCTGTTTTTAATAAAACAGTCTGGTTGCCGCCGTGGGCTTCGTGACACAAGCCACAGTCTTTGCCGGCCGGAGAATGCATAACCCCGGTCTGCCAATGGATGGCTATCTCCGGATGACACGTCAGGCACAAGTCCGGTTTCTTCTTTGCCAGATGTTTCCCCTGACTGGACCCATGGGCCAAATGACAACTTCCGCACTGCTGCAGCTTAAACGGCTCGTGTATATTTTTTTTCTCTGAAAGCTCTTTCTTTACCTTGGCGTGACATTGCAAACAGAGCTCCCCGGGCTTTTTAATCTGCACAAATTCATGTTCCGTGGAATGAGCGCCATGGCAGCCCAGGCAGGCCCCTTCCTGAAACGGCGGGTGTCCCTTCCCTTCCTCTGGTTTTTTGACCAGATTTGCATGACAGGTCAGACACAGCTCCCCGCGGTTTGTGGGTTTGATAAGAAAGGCTTTCTCTGTGCCCTGATGCGGGTTATGACACCGGCTGCACTCCCCGGCTGCAAAAGGTCTGTGCAGGCTGAAACGGGCGAGCTGTTCATCGACCTGCGGATGACACCCGACACAGATCTCGCCATCACGCTTGATGAGCAACCGCTTTTCTTTCGATTCGTGGGGGGTGTGACAGGTCGCGCATTCATTCTTTGCCGCGGGAGAATGACCGCGCTTCCCCCCTCCATACTGTTCGCGGCTGTGGCACTTCGCACACAAATCGGCCGATTTTGCCTTAAGACCAGCATTTTTACTTATTCCGTGTCCGGCATGGCAGGCCAGACAATCGCCCTTTTTCACAGGCTCATGCACACTTTGCGCCTCACTTTTCTTTCCGGTCACGTGGCATTTCAGACACAACGTTTCAGCAGACATAACCAGCATGGCTGATTCTTCACTGGCATGGACACTATGGCATTGCGTACACTTGCCTTCCCTTACCGGCTGATGCTGCCCGGCAAGCGTGGCCTGATCCTTTTTATGACATTGGACACAGAGCGCATCGGCATTTTGAGCGGGCTTGGCAAAATCCGTCCCGGTCCCGTCATGGCAACGTTTACATTGACCGGCAACAATCGGCTGATGCACCACCGACTTCAACAAGCCCTTCTTGTCGCTGGCATGGGGGTTATGACAACTCAAACAATTCCCCTTCAGAAGATACCCCTGGTGCGCTTTGCGCATGGATTCCTTGCCGCTCTCGTGACACTTGAGACAAAGGCTGTCCGCTTCCTGTATCAGCAGAAGAGGATATTTGCTCTTATGGGGAGTATGGCAGGTAATACACCCTTTGCTGAGTGGAGCATGGACATTCTTTTTCTCATATTGAATGCGATCATGGCATCCGTAACAAACCTCTTTCTGCTCCTTGAGCAACAGTCGTGGATTGGGAGAGTTATGGCTTGCGTGGCAGGCGGAGCAGTTCCCTTTTCGCACCGGATCGTGGATGGAAACCGCGCTCGACTCCGGCGCAACGGCTTGATGGCAGCGGAAACACAAATCCGGTTTATCCTGCCGTAAAAAGGTGCCGCCGATGATGCCATGGGGTAGATGGCAAGCGTCACAATTTTTATCCCGAACAGGAGCATGGACAACCCCTTGCTGAAATTTTGCCACCATATCGGCATGACAATCCACACACGTTTTTCTGGGTTGCTGAGCTGAGGCTTCCTGGGCGCAGGAAAACAGCAGCAACACTCCCGCGGCAATACTGAACAATCTATTTGTTTTTGACAGCGACATCGGCATTTGCCAGCTCCTTTCGCAGCTTATTCCACACTTTCGGATTGATGCTGATCTCCGACCCCTCCTTCAACCTACGCAGCAACTCCTCACGAGCCTGTTGATATTTCAGACGGCTCAATTCCTGGCTAATTTGCTCCCTGACCTGGGGAAAAGGCACAGGGATTTTCTCCCTATGATTTACCAGCCGCAGCAGGGCGTTGCCATCTTTATATGCGAAGGGCATACTCATCTCACCCTTACGCAGGGAAGAAACAATCGCCTTCAGTTCGGGGCTGAGCTGATTCATGGTCATCTGCTGGGAAGAAGGCCCCCCAGGCACATGCTCTGCCGCAACTTCAAAAAAATCGTGTCCGGAAGAAATCTCCTGCCACATCTTGCTTATCGTTTGCGCGTCACCTTCCAGCAACATAAAATCAACCATTTCCGGGTGTGAAAACCGCTCGGAATTTTCCTGGTAAAACTTTACAAGCTCCGCCTCTTCAACCTTTACATTCGGCTCAATGAGGCGCCTTTCAATTTCCTTGTTCAGCCGATGATCGCAGTAAAATCGATACACCCACTTAAATGGCTCTTTTTCTTCATAATGCCGATCCGTTGCCTCCCAGGAAACAACAGTCTGGGAAACTATGCCGGCCAAGACCCTCTTTTTCAGAACGTCGAGCTCCTCAGCCGGGAATTGATTTTTTTCCCGAAAGCTTTTTTCACTCTGCATACTTGCCCAGAAATTCTCCGCAGTCACATCCCCTTGTTTTGAGCTGACCACCATCTTTTTGGCTAAATCCTCGGCAGGGGGCTCCAGGGTGACTTGGGCCAAAACCTCCTCATCCACCTGCACAGCAAATTTTTTCCCCAAAGAATCCACCAGACGAGCGGTCAATTCATCAGCTTTCTGCCCCTGCAATTTCTTGAGGATGACCCCTTTGAGCTGCTCCAGGTCATTCGGATCTTCACCCTGCCGTTCTTCGATTTTCAAGACAACAACACCTTTGTCCATCAAGACCGGTTCCGTAATATCGCCTGCGGCAGCGTCCTGCAAGACAGCTCGCCATTCCCCTTGCAGCTGGGGGATACGGAATATTTTTTCTTCGTGATAGGTGGGCCCCCCTTCCTCGGGTTTCAGCGCAAGAAACTCTTCAACTGACAGTATACCATCACGCAAGGCTGTTATTTTCTCTTCCGTCGGACTGCCGGCAATATAATAAAAAACCCGGGCCCGCAGCTTCGGGATGTATTCTTCGAGATAAAATTTACGGACCTCTTCGTCACTTACCGAAATTTTTTCGTTTACCTCTTCTTCCTGCAACAACATGAGGGAGCGGACTTTCAAAAAGGTGCCCACCTTGCTTCTATAGCTCGGCTCCAGAAAAAGCTGCATCTTGGTTGCTTCCTGAACCAGCAGCTGCCACTCAACAAACAC
>VMSS01000091.1 GCA_013791995.1 Desulfurivibrio sp.
ACGAGAAATCTCTTTCTTTGCCATAATCGTCTTCAATAATCCCAAATTCTCAATCTTATAAAAAAAGAAGCGCCGAATAAAAATCCGTGCGGTACGTTCGTGTCTCTATCCAGAAAAAAACCGGCGTGGGGCACAGTAATTCTGGTTCTTCAAACTTTTTTTTTGCGAGACCATCTTTAATAACCATACCCGCAAAAGTCAACCAGTTTTCCTCGAACCCATTGAGAACACGGGTTTGCGCAAAGCACCCCCTTGAGTTATCCCCTGACCGTCACCTCGAATGAAAGTGTACTCTGTTCAACCGGTTAAACTCAAGCGCATTTCATTATTATCTGACGAATTGCCCGGTGCACCCAACCAAACCACGGTTGGCGCGAAAAATCGCCTGGGCAGTTGACCTCTCTCGTATTGTGCATTATTCTACGCTGATGAAGTTTTTAATGAAATACCGAGTTTCTCTTGTTGTGATCCTACTGCTCCTTGGCGTGTGCTTTTTCCTCTTAACAGTAAAAAACACATCTCCAGCTTCGTGAACCGGCAAAGCATTAACGCCCCGGGTCGGAGCGCCACTCAACCAGTAAGCACATCTCCACACTGACACCAGAGGCTATGCGCCTACGGAGGATATCACCATGGATATTGAACGTTGTATCAAGCTTGCCAGCGAAGAACACCACTGTCCCTATTGCAAGGAGCGCCTTTCCTGTTGCGAGGCCCCGCCATTCCACATCGGTGATGGTCTGGGCTGGGGATCAGACATCCTGTTCATCTGTCTCAACAATGACTGTTCCATTTTCGCCAACAGCTGGGAACAATTCGAAGAACGTTACGGCCATAAGGCGTCCTGCCGCTACATGCTCCTTCCCGGAGAGGATACGGGCATGACCATAATGGTGGGCGGCGCCGACGCCTTTACCGGATCAATAATCGATGTCGCAGCCATCCAGAAACAAAACGAACGCCATACTAAAGAAAAAACGTATACCGAAGAGCTGGAAACCTGTGTGGCAGAAAACAATCTCAACCCGGCCCTTTGCCTTGTTGTTGACAACTGTGCGGATCTTGCAACGCGCAAAAAGGCCTGCGAACTTCTGGTTGACCTGAACAATCTCGACTGCATCGATCCGATCCGCAATCATAAGTTCGTCCATGGCGATATCGAGATGCAGGCCAATATGTCCATAAGACAGCTTCTGGAAAACAACCACCGGAAGGAATGCCCTTACTGCATGGAGATCATCAAGTCCCAGGCCAAAATATGCAAGCACTGCAGTAAAGAGCTATAAGGCCCGGCATCCCCGACTTTGCCCTTGCGAAACAGAAAACGATTGATTATATAGGGTGCGTTGGATCGGGGAGGATATCCCCCATTATGGTGAGCGTAGCTCAGCTGGTGGTAGCACCGGGTTGTGGCCTCGGAGGTCGTGGGTTCAAGTCCCATCGCTCACCCCACAAAAAAGATAAGGGTTTCGCATCACTGCGAAACCCTTTTTTATTTTCCACAACTCCTCGAAAAACCAACCAATCATGCCTGTCTGATCTGGGCACCATTTTCCTCTTTCAGGAATCCTTACCTTTGCCACGATGCAGCCAGGAAATTTTATCCCACAGACCGCGAAGAATCTGCACCTCATGTTCAGTCAAACCCTGACGGGCAAGCATCCGTCGAAAAGCGCGAACCAAGTGTTCCGGATTCTGAGGATTAAGAAACCCCACCTCGAGAAGCACCTGACGCATCTGGACAAACATGGCCTCCAGATTCTTCCCCAAGGCCGGCCGCTTGCCCCGGGCCTTGTCCTCGCCAGGAGCGGCAAACCGCAAGGAGGCCTCATAGAGACAGACCGCGACAGCCTGGGCCAGATTCATGGAGGGCAGATCGGGATGGGTGGGGATGGTCACGCAGTATTGGCAGAGATCCAGATCCTCGGTTTTAAGCCCCGTGTCTTCAGGACCGAAAACCATTGCCGCACTGGCAGTTTTTGCCAAAGTCGCAACGGTTGCCCCCGCCTCTGCCGGAGACAGCAGTTCCTCGCGGTATTTACCGAAGCGACGGGTCGTACCCAGAGCAAGGTTCCTGTCGGCCAGAGCGAGAGCGAGATTTTCATACACCTTGGCCCGCTCCAGGATGTCGATGGCCGTTATCGCCATATTACGGGCTTCCGCTCCGAGATGACTTGCCCGCGGCTGCACCAGACGCAACTCGCCGAAGCCGAAATTTTTCATTACCCTTGCCACAGAACCGATATTCCCAGCTCCTTTTGGCTCGACGAGCACGACACAGAGATGATCACAGGACATAGCCATTGAATAAAACCCTGTTGAGCTTGACAATAAACA
This sequence comes from Desulfurivibrio sp., assembly GCA_013791995.1. GTDB lineage: Bacteria > Desulfobacterota > Desulfobulbia > Desulfobulbales > Desulfurivibrionaceae > Thiovibrio. The sequence continues at coordinate 2,338 of VMSS01000091.1, forward strand.
GCATTTTTCCGGCAGAATAGTGCCCGAACGGAACAAATCTTCTACAACTCAGTGAACCTGCAGGTTGTCGACCACTCCTTTGACTCCCTCTACGGAACGAATCAGGTTGAGCACCTTCTTCTTCTGTTCCTGACTGGGAACAGTACCGGTGACGCTGGCAGAACCCGAATAAACATCCACATCGATATTAAACGATCTGACCCCGGGCTCTTCCATGAGCCTCGTTTTAATCTTGGCGCCAAGCACCTTGTCGTCAAGCCCCTGACCAAGGGTGCGGGAACCGACCTGAAGTTCATTTCGTACCCGGACAACCCCAGGCACCGATTTGGCCAGGATCGCCGCCCGGTTCGCCTCATGCTGCGAGTCGACATATCCGGAAAGGACCACCACCCCAGAGACGGTATCAACATCGATATTCCGGGCCTTGACGTTTTTATCGCCAATGAGTTCGGTTTTGACCTTGGCAGTGATCGCACCATCATCAACCATCGTCCCGGCAGACCGCTCGTCCGAGCCCACGGCGTACCCGCCTGCCGCTGTTCCGCCCACAACGGCGGCGGAACAGCCAAAACTTACCAAGACACATCCGTAACAGGCCATCCCGACAAAAAAATTCAGTGTTTTCATACGACTGCCTCATCTCCCGTCTTGTTATTCATCTTTGCGCCATGCTTTGCGCCAACCTGCCCCTTGCCCCAGAATATCCTCTGCCAACAAGACCCTCCCCCAAGAAACGCAGCACAATATTCAAGTATACCCAAAGAAACCCGCCATCCCCACACCTTTATTTCCCTCTCTTACCCATACTCACCATCTGTTTCCTGTCCAGCCTGCATTATTTTTTCGTTTTCCACTCCGCCTTGCATTTATTTGCTTGCACAAAGAGAAAAGGCAGAGTATGTTGTCATAACGAATATGAATTTTAATAGAAGTAATACCTCTTTATGATACCCATCCAGCTGTGTTATTTCCTCCCTGCTTCGTCAGTCTCCCTCAAAGTTTCTGTCGACCACATACTTCGTTAAAAACAGAAAAATAGAGCGGAACATCCCGGACGGAAACATTGTTGATCTTACCCCCCATTGACTCACTCAAGGTCCATCCCTGACACCTTCCAGCATGCCTATCACACTATTAAAAAATATCTTGGTGCTTTCACAAAAGACACCGTTTACGCAATGCAGCTCCCTTTTATCCCATTACGCCGCATTGCCACTCGAACAAAGGAGTTCTAATGAGTTTTGATGAGTTTCAGTTTCACCCCCAAATAATTGCCGGCATAAAAGCCTGTGGTTATACTTCCCCAACCCCCATCCAGCGCGAGGCCATGCCTCCCATTCTCGCTGGCCGCGATATGCTGGGCCTCGCCCAGACAGGCACCGGCAAAACCGCTGCCTTTGTGCTTCCGCTTTTGCAACGCCTCCAGGACGGACCCCGTAAAAAAGTACGCGCCCTTATCGTTGCTCCTACCAGGGAGCTTGCTGAGCAGATTCACGAGAATATCGGCAAAATGGCCGGACAGACCAGACTCCGCAGTGTTGTCGTCTATGGCGGCGTCGGCAAGCCTGGCCAGATCAAAAAAATCAGAGAAGGCGCGGAGATCATCGTTGCCTGCCCCGGACGGTTGCTTGATCACTTGAATGACAAAGCCATCAACCTCCGTGAGGTTGAGATTCTGGTTCTCGATGAAGCCGACCATATGTTTGACAAGGGCTTTTTGCCAGACATCAAACGAATCATTAAGCATCTGCCGACCCAGCGTCAGAACCTGGTTTTTTCCGCCACCATGCCTGCGGAAATCCGTCACCTGGCCGAAGATATCCTGAATAACCCGGCAACTGTCCAGATCAATCACACCCAGGCCGTGACGACCATATCCCATGTGCTCTTCCAGGTCGCAAAAGAGAATAAAACATCCTTACTGAAAAGCATCATGGCCCAGGAAGAGATGACCACCACCCTGATCTTTACCAAGACCAAACACAAGGCGAAAAGCCTTGCCCTGGCCTTGGAGAAATCCGGCTACAGCGCAACCTCTCTCCAGGGCAATCTCTCCCAGCAGAAACGCCAACAGGCTCTGGATGGCTTCAAAAACGGGACCTTCAAGGTTCTGGTTGCCACAGACATCGCTGCCCGCGGGATTGACGTCTCCGGCATTTCTCATGTTATCAACTATGATGTCCCGGACACGGTCGAAGCATATACGCATCGGACCGGTCGCACCGGCCGGGCCACCCGAACCGGCGAAGCCCTTACCTTGGCTGCCGGAGAAGATGGCAAGATGATCCAGGCCATCGAGCGCACTCTGGGCAAAAAAATGGTCCTCAAGAGCATCGTCGGTTTTGTTGCCGACGTTCAGGATCGTGACGAACCAATCAAGTATCGGCGTCAAATGCCGATGAGAAAAAAACCTACCCCTGCTGGATCGGGGAGAAACAAGCGCACCAGGGCCTCGTCCTTTGATTTTGGCATTCCGGTTCCCGCTCAACGACAGTAAACCGGTTTGGGCAACCAAACCTCCAGCCGGGATGTCAAACGATATTTCGGCTTTATAACAAAGTGGTTCTCACGTGGAACCGAGTACAAAGGAGTAGTACAAGATGGCAGAAGGCACAGTGAAGTGGTTTAATGATTCGAAGGGTTTTGGTTTTATTGAGCAGGACGGCGGCAAGGATGTATTCGTACATCATTCCGCGATTCAGGCGCAGGGATTCAAATCTTTGCAGGAAGGCGCCCGGGTAACCTTCGAAGTTGTCGATGGCCCCAAGGGACCCTCCGCAGCCAATGTGGTTCAACAATAAAACCCGCGGTTTGGGTAACCAAACCTCCAGTCGGGGTATCATACGATAGCTCGGCTTTATAACAATGTGGTTCTTACGTGGAACCGAGCACAAAGGAGTAGTACAAGATGGCAGAAGGCACAGTTAAATGGTTTAATGATTCGAAGGGTTTTGGTTTTATTGAGCAGGACGGCGGCAAGGATGTATTCGTACATCATTCCGCGATTCAGGCTCAGGGCTTCAAATCTTTGCAGGAAGGCGCACGCGTCACCTTCGACGTAGTCGACGGTCCCAAGGGCCCCTCTGCAGCCAATGTTGTTCAGCTCTAAGATCAGTTGAATGATGTTTTAAAGCCCCGCTTCGGCGGGGCTTTTTTTTTAATTGTTTTCTGGGGATTTAGTTAAAAAAAAGGCTTACGGATAACTCCGCAAGCCTTTACATTTACTGGAGCCAACGAGGAGAGTCGAACTCCTGACCTACTGATTACGAATCAGATTTTTATACTTTACCATGGTTTCACATATAGTCACTAACCTCTTGACCTATCGTGGCTTTATTGGTTTACTTGCTTACCGTGTCGTCACTCGAAATCACCCTCTTTCACCAATAAAATGGGGAGAGAATGGGGAGAAATTTGGTGCTCGAGAGCAACTGATTTCTATCAGAAGGTAGGCAAAATGTCCAAGTGGAAAGCCAGCGGAACCAGAGGGGTAAGATATTACGAACACGAAACCCGTTGCCATGGTGTGCGTAAAGACCGATATTTCGCGATCCGCTTTCAGTCCGGAGGGGTAAGGCGTGAGGAGTCCTTAGGATGGGCTTCCAAAGGTTGGACCGAGCGTAAGGCCGCCGCGATTTTGGCCGAATTATTGGAGAACCACCGCCGGGGCGTCGGTCCCAGGACGTTTGCGGAACAGCGGGAGATTGGCGAGGCCCAGCGACGGGAACAAGAAGCGCTGGCGAAACAAACCGCAAAGGCGGCAATCACCTTCCGCGAGGTGTTTGCGGAACATTACCTGCCGCACATAAAAGAAAATCGCAGAAGTGAAAGAGCCACCAAAACCGAGTCCGGACTTTTTCGGCGATGGATCGACCCGACCATCGGGCACAAGATTTTGAGTACCATCGTCGCCCTGGATCTGGAGCGGATCAAACGCGATATGGCCACGGTCGGACGCGCACCGCGCAGCATCGAATATGCCTTAGCCGTGGTCCGGCAGGTTTTCAATCATGCCGTCAACCATGGGATCTACGCTGGCCAGAACCCTGCCGGCGGTAGTGGCAAAGTCAAAAGGCCCAAGGTGGACAATAGGCGGATGCGCTTTTTGACCCAGAAGGAAGCCGCCGACCTTCTGGCCCTGCTGGCCACCCATAGCAGTGACGTCCACGACATGAGCCTCCTTGCGCTCCATACCGGAATGCGAGCAAGCGAGATCTTCACCCTGACCTGGGCGGATGTCGACCTGACCAGCGGCCTTATCACCCTGAAAGACACAAAGAACAACCGCAACCGGCCCGCCTTCATGACCGAAGCAGTCAAGGGTATGCTGCAGGCCCGCCCCAAAGGCCCGCCCTCGGAGCTTGTTTTCCCAAGCCGGAACGGTAAACGAATCGTTCAGATTTCCGACAGCTTCAGCCGGTCAGTTGACAGACTAGGACTGAATGAGGGCATTACCGACCGGCGTCAGCGGGTCACTTTCCACACTCTCCGGCACACCTTCGCTTCCTGGCTGGTGGAAAGAGGCACCGATATATACACGGTACAGGAGCTGCTGGGCCACTCCGATCTGAAACTGACCGCCCGTTATGCTCATGTGGGTGAAAACGCCATGCGGTCAGCAGTGGAAGGATTGGGCCGGGCATACCCGAACTGCCCCATTTCGGAACAGGCTGTTGTTTGATTCCGATAAAACTTTTCCCTGAATCTTGCTTTTTTTCTTTTCTGGTGATACATTGAATACAAATATCACACTGGAGAAAACTATGGCTACATCAATCCGACTCAATACAGAAATAGAGCAAAGACTGGATTTCCTCGCGTCTCACACAGGCCGCACCAAGGCTTATTATCTCCGGGAAATTATCGAGCATGGCATTGAGGATATGGAGGACTACTATCTCGCCACGGAGGTGCTTGAGCGCGTCCGTAAGGGGCAAGAAGCCGTACATTCCGCCGCTGAAGTGAGGAAAGAACTTGGCCTGGAGAATTAAATACGCTGATACGGCCAAAGAGCAGTTGCGGAAGCTCGACAAGCAAATCGCCCGACAGATTGTCGAGTACATGGACAATATTGCCGCCCTGGAGGATCCTTGCAGTAAAGGAAAGGTACTGAGAGGAACGCTCGGCGGGCTTTGGCGCTACCGTGTGGAAGATTGGCGGGTAGTTTGTGATATTCAGAACGACCAGGTGGTTATCCTGGTGCTACGCGTTGGCCATAGGAGTAAAGTTTACGGAGGGCATTAATGCGAGTCTCGCGCTATGCGCGCTTGCAAGGCCGGTACAGGTTCGCCTTGCCGGCCTTTTTGCTTTTGAAGTGGGGAAAGTAGCCCAAAACAGAAAGGGGCCTGAGAGGCCCTAAGAGCCGTTTTCCTCTTCGGCCAGCCCCCCCCTGCCCTCCAAACCAGCGGCGACCTACACGCGGCCCCGAGGGCCACGAGCGGTCGCTTCTTTCTGCCACCTTCCCCGGCCGGCTGCGCCGGGCAACAAAACCTTCGGTCTTTTTACAAAACTATCACAAAAAAATGAGTTGATACGGAAATGGCTCACTCTTAGAATTCGAATTGAGCGGAACATGCAGCCGTGACAGCCTGTATATAATCGTTGTCTTCTATGTATATTGAAAGATCGCAAGGATCATAAAACATCCTGTCTTCTCCTCTTGCGCAACTAAAGTTTGGAATCCCATAAAAGTCATATGGCTCTTTGACATATGGTCCAAGGGGTTTCCCATCCTTTCCAAAAGCTGAAGGGGTATCCATTAAAACAAGGTATTTGTAGATGCGGAATTTGGGTGTTCCTTCGCAAAACCAGATGCTTTGACCTGACTCCTCACAAAACAGATATGCTTTAGTGAAATCTCCATCATCCGGTTTGACTTCGCAATGCATGCCACCATTAAATGTGGGTAAGTAAAAATCGGGTAGATAGCGAACGCCATTACTGAATTCATAGCCCTGGAATTCATATTCCCACTTAATACCTAATGCGTCGAAGAAGACGGCCCATCGTGCTTCTAGGCGTGAGCGAAAACGATACCCCCTATATTTTGTTTCAATTGGCTTCATCTGAATAACACCTTTATTTTTTGGTCCCTCTCCACTCCCAAGGCGGAGTAGGGGCTGGATCTTGCCAAAGTCCCCAACGAGCTTTCATGGCGATGCGTTCTCTGCTAATCGATTTGATTTCATGTCGTTTCTTCACTGAGGTTCTAGACTGAAATCACCAACTTCGCAATGGCTCAGTTTTTAGAGAGAAGTTCAATCGTGACCTCCTCCTTCTAGATATTCCCGCAGTAACAGGTTAAATTAGGAAGAATTCACGCTACTCTGGGTAATTGAAAAAAAGGAACTATGAAACTCCACATCCTCACAGACCTGCATATCGAGTTCGGTCACTTCAAACCTCCCGAGACGGACGCCGACATGATAATCCTGGCTGGCGACACGGACCTCCAAACCAAGGGTATCACTTGGGCAAAGGAGGCCTTCGCCGGCAAACCGGTGATCTACGTCCCGGGCAACCACGAATATTATGGTGAAGTTTACCGGCATCTGCGGGAGAAAATGCAGGAAGCCGCAGCCGACTCGAATATTCATCTGCTAGACTGCGGCAGGTACGAGCAGGACGGCATAGTATTCCTGGGCGCTACACTGTGGACTGATTTTCGCCTGATGGGCAATCAGCCACTTGCAATACTGACGGCCCAGAGGAGTATGAGTGATTTTATGCGAATCATGACAGATTCGCCGAATAAGAGATTTCGACCGGAAGATACCATACAAATCCACGCCAGGGAAAAGGCCTGGTTAAAAAAGGAGCTGCAGGCCTCGACTGGTAAAAAGATCGTAGTGGTCACTCACCATCGCCCATCGCTTCGATCAGTTGCGGAGCGATACCGGAACGACCAACTTAGCGCTGCCTTTGCGTCAAACCTCGATGACCTGATTGCAGGGTCCAGGGCGAAGCTGTGGGTCCACGGCCATACCCATACGGTATGCGACTATATGCTTGGCGAGACTCGTGTGCTGTGCAACCCAAGAGGCTACGCAGGAAAAGAGGATACCAGATACAATCCGAACTTTGTGGTGGAGATTTGAACCATGCCAGCCCATCAATGGCTTGATCAGCGTAGCCTGATGCTGCTCGGTTGATCGAGGCCAACGAGCTGCTTGAGCGTCACAATTATTTTGAGAAATAATCCATGGCCCATTTATACGAGCATTGTTACGACTGTGAGCGCTGGCTCGGCCGAGATTGGGTAGAAGTCCATATTTGGCTTGATGAGCTCTTTTCCGAGTATGGTCCAGCGCACCGCTGCCACCGTCACCATATTGAGGGGATAGAGGAGGTGCGGCAACAATGGGGTAATGAGGCCGCGATCGCAGCCAAGATCCATATCCTCGTGGACTGCTGGGGGCTCCCCAGCAAGGCCGACTATGAAAATCGTTTCGTCAATCAGTTCGGCCAAGCAGAAGACTCGACTTGGGAGGAAACATGGAAGATGATTCAAGAGATCCGGAATGAGCGTGATGTCGGGCGGAAAAATGGCCCGCAACCACACGCAGTATAACAGTTTGGCAAAAGAGAGGATCTTGTAAAAAGATGGCTTACCTGTACGAACACTGCGCCGACTGCAGGCGGCTTCTGGGCAATGAGTGGAAGGAAGTCCACAAATGGCTCGATGCGCCCTACAAAGAGTATGGTCAATCTCACCGATGCCATCGGCATCACGCAGAAGGAATTGAAGAGGTCCGGAAGATGTGGGGCGATGAAGCTGCCATGGCCGCCAAAATTCATATCATCGTGGACTACTGGGGCATCCCTTCACAGGCCAACTATGAAAGTGGCCAAGTCAATGTGAATGGCTTTACGCCGGAATCGACAGAGACCGACGTCGCCTTGCTGCTTTCGGATCTGCGAATCGGTGGGGAGCACGCGGTAAAGGCGCACCTGCAGAGCAAGGGGATTGAGACGCGATAGTGGCGGGCGCGGCGAAACACTACGGGAAAGCTCCTGTTCCAACCGCTGCCTGCTGACAATTTTCCTTGTACAACGCCACGGTATGTTGCTACAGTCTGCCTGTCAGGATGATGCAACATTTCCACCAGTGCCGTCCTGTCTTCTTCTGTCTTACCAGCAAAAACAGCCTGTGATCCTGGCAGGATATCCATGACATAAGATTACTATGCAGAATTTCTAGATTCTGTGTATTAGCCATAATTCTGTCTAATATAATGTTAGCATTTTCGAGAATGAAGGAAAGGTAAGCAATGTCAAAAGAAAAGGTAAAAAGCCATTGTCGAGTTTGCGAAAGAGAAACAAACCATTCTGTTCTTTCACAATACGATGAATCATCACGAGGTGATTATGCCTACGACATGTATTATCAAATTTTAGAGTGCATGGGGTGTGACACTAAATCGTTTCGTCAAATTTTCAAAGATATTGAGCAGGCATTCCAAATATCTGAATCTGAATGGGAAGTTCCCACTGAAACAAATGTATATCCAAAGTTCATCAAGGGACATAAGGAATTAGATGGAAATTATTATTTACCCAATATTGTAGGAGAAATTTATAAAGAAGTTATATTAGCCTTCCAGGAAGATGCTTTAATTTTGGCTGGCTTAGGCCTTAGAGGAACTGTTGAGGCAGTATGCAATAACCTTAATATCGAAGGAAGGAACTTAGAAGTAAGGATATCTAAGCTAGCAACCGCTGGGTACATTTCGCGAAAGGATGCTGAAAGATTGCACGGAATAAGATTCATGGGTAATGATGCTGCTCATGAAATAAAGAAACCAAAATTAGAACAATTATCCGCTGCACTTAAAATTGTCGAACATCTTTTGTCTACGGTTTACATCATTGAATATGAAATAGATGGAAAAATTGAAACTGCGATAAATGAATTTTCGAAATTTGAGGAGCTGCTGAAGAAAAAACTAAAAGACCTTAACAAGGGTGAAGAAGTACCATTGATTGGAATACTTGGTAAGGACATGAGAAGAATTAAAGAATCTGTTGTGTTGTTGGAGCAAGAACTTAAAGAAAACATTAATAAAGGCAAATTTGACTTAATGAAGATAGGAAAAGTCGACAAATATAATGAATCAAAAAATGATCTCCAACATTATATTATAAATTAGCTAACAAATCATTTCACCGGAAACCTTCTCCGCTGCGCTACGAAGTTTCCGGTGAATTCTACGTTATGCTTACTCAGGGAGTAAATGTTGCCTACCATAAACATTGAATTGAAGGGGATTGATATTGTTGCATGGTGGGGTGCAATCCTTGCCACATTGGTGCTCATTTGGGATATCTATAAGTGGAAGACTTCTGGCCCAAAAATCAGATTCGTTGTTAGGGCTGGAATGATCATCGTTGGTGACCCAACGAGAACGGGGCAGTTTTTCATCTCTGCTGAAGCAACCAACCTTGGAGAAAGACCGACCACTATAACGAACTTGGTCATTCAACATTACAAATCATATTTCTCCATGTTGAGACATAAACCGCAAACATCGATGCTCGTGACTGAGCCAAGTGTCTCGCAACGACTCCCGTATGTTCTTCAACCTGGAACTGTTTGGCAGGGTTTGTGCCCTCAGACAGATGAAATAGAGAATCTTGCCAAAACAGGATATCTGGTTTGTGGCCTTTGTCATTCCCATAGCGATAAGGAAATCGACCGGCGCGTGATAATAAAAAAGGAACCAAAGGCATAACAAGTCAATTTGGTGGGAAAATAGGACTGTGGCCCATCTGTGCCCTTATCTCAGGTGATATGCCATTAGAAAAAAAATGGAACTTCAAATAACACAGCTTTCAGAACAAGAAAACGCACTTATCAAAAACGCGCCTGCTGAATACGGTACAATATTTCAAAATGCGCATGATCTTGTTTTTCTAACTGGCCATTTCATTTCTAGTATCAAACCCGATGGTTTTGTTTTTTCATTATTTATCCCCCAAGTCCAAAAAGCTCTAACATTATCTTTGTTGTCCTGTCTTCGGAATCATGAAGTCCAACTTCACATGATGTTAAGATATGCTTTGGAGTCAGGATGCCTTGCGGGATATGCTCTTAATAATCCAAACCTAGATGACTTTTGCTACACCGATTCAAGCGACTGTCTATATCCGAAGGAAAAAGCCAAAGAGAAAGCATACAAGTGGATTAACAACCACTTTCCATCCTATTCAGAAAAAATCAAATACATGAAAGACAGCATTAATGAATCATTTGCACATGCAAACATTTTGTCTGCCCCAAAAAATTATGATTCCAGCGAAACAGGGATAAGGAGTTTGTTTTTTGATAGAGCGGACAAGCTAATAACCCAGAAGAACTTGTGGTGGATAGCAAATATCTCTTTTGGGTTATTAGATTTCCTGGCAAAGGTTATTAAAGAACATCCTCACGTAAGCTTTGCCGTTGGATTTCATGAAAAAATGAAAAGGTATGGCAGGGAAAATGGAGAAATAAAAGAACAATTGTCTTCCCATCCAAGATTCAAAAGATGGATGGACAAGTAGCATAAAAATGGCATAACAAAGTGGTGGAGAGGGACGCGAAGAACTGCGGCGGCCTTGGCGGACAAGGTTTTGGGCGCGCCCCTCACCACTGGCGTTCGCATGGAGGCAATGAGAATACGACTGAAAATCATAGCCCTATTGCTGTGTAGAGCTATTCAGCATCAGTGCTGATACGATCACTCCAGAAAGAGGAAAGCACCTGATGGCAAAGAGCAGAAACTTCTCAATCTACCTTTTGAAGATCGGCTATAATGCCCAGAATGCCCTGAAGGAAGAGCACTCGCTGGGTGATCCACTCACGAGCGTCGAGCACCTACCAGCCGGCGCAACTCTCTATCTATCCGACAACATACCTGCTGATCCTTGGTGGAAAGCATACTGGGGCATCAATCACAACCTGCGACAGGTTCTAAAGGGGGCAATCGTCTTCCTCCCTGTTGATGACAGGTGTGTTGCTCTCACATTCGGCCACACCTACCACAATTTGAAGAATGAAGCTTACGAGTACGACTTCGGGTTGCGTACAACGCTAAACGCGATAGACCCCAAAAAGATCAGGTCTACAGACATTCTTCAACCTGAAGATGCCAAACGGGAGCGTATCCAAAGCCCCGTAGCGTCGGATTTGACATTCTTCGACATTAACAACGATGAATCCATAGTGAAACGATTAACTGGTGCTGTTCGCTCAGAGTTCCAGCCGTACTTCCGGCATGTCACCGGCGCTAACAACATCCGAATAAGTTCTAAGGTCGCAGCCCCAGAGATCAGCGTCCTGTGTGCCAAGCTGCTTGAGATTTACGAGAGGGACGACTTCAGGACGGCCTTCCCAGACATCCAAAACATTATTCCAGTCAAAGACCCATCTATCATCCAGCAACTTGACGCACGCCTTATTGAGGCGTTTCAGGACGAGTCGCTAGACCTAGTCCTTACCATTCCCGAGATTGTGGATCACGATACCGATTTTCAAATTTCCTATAGTGGCGCATACGGTACTCGCAAAACTTACGACAGCATTTACATCGCTCACTACCGGGAATTTCTAAGCAGCAGAGACATCACCGATATCGAGCTTAGTCTGCTGAAACACCATCGACTGAATATTAAGGACGAAAATGAGCAGACTAAGCAGAGCTATCCAATCTATCATTGCCTACTGTTTGATTGCGAATTCAACAGCAATCACTACCACCTATGTGATGGCAATTGGTATCACATAGAACAAGAATATATCCTTCGGCTTAAGGAATGTCTGGACCATTACTTTGTTGAGCACCCTATTATGAAAGAGTGTACTAAGAAGCGGGAAAACAGCTACAACAACTCAGTTGCCACAGCCAATACCGACTACATATGCCTTGACATGACGAGCATTTCACCTGCAGGTCAGTCTGCGGTTGAACCGTGCGACCTGTACACAGTGGCTAATGATGTAGCCAACCTGATACACATCAAGATATCAACCCGGTCCACATCACTGAGCCACCTCTTCAATCAGGGGACCAACTCAGTCGAGCTCTTGCGCCTGAGTGGTGAAGCAAGAGAGAATCTAAAAAATCTTGTACCAGTCAATCAGAGAAGTCCCATTGATAACGCTAAGTTCATGGTGACGTATGGCATCATCACCGCGAAGGAAAAGGTTAAAAAATCGGATGCTTTGCCCATTTTTTCTAGGATTAGTCTACGTAGAGCGACCCAGACGCTCAAACTAATGGCAATTGAGTGCGAAGTCGTGTTGATCAAGGACACTGTTGACCGGAAGGCCGGAAGTTCTACCACCTAGCGAAACATCGAAACAGGGTCAACTAACCGAGATTGGAATTAACAGCAATGTATGACGATAAATTTGCCATGGAGCATTTTGAAAATATGCTTAAAAACAACAGAAAAATCAGAAGATTGCGAACAAGGCGCTTAACCTGACCGCGAGAACGTTGGCGGCGCTGACGCGGTGAATTCAGGTGGCGCGGTCAGGTTAGCTTAACGTTGGGGCTCAACAACCTTACCATTTGTAACTATTCTTCAAGTAAAGCTAAAAGGGGATGCTATGAGTGAAAATACGGTAGAGTATTCACATACAACCCCACCAAGCAGAATTGCATGTCCCGATGGAAGGTGCATTGGTATTATCAACGAAAATGGAATATGCACTAAGTGCAACAGGTCAACAGAAGAGGCAGCTAAAGAAAGTTACCAAGACACACCTAATTACAAAATCCCTAAAATAGAAAAATACATAAAACATTTAAAAATATCTTTTTGGGGCATCATTGCCTCACTCGGGGTCGGAATAATTCGGTATAATTTTTTCCCCGCCTCGGACACAATGGGTGTAATCAATCTTTTGTTGTTATGTTCCTTCGTCTTAGCCTTTTATATCCAAGTTGGCCGAGGGGTCAGTTTTTTGGAAAAAAGCGTTATTATTTGGCTATTTCTCACCTTCGTTTTCAGTATTTTTGGCATAATCTACACCTATGTAAAGCTAA
>VMSS01000051.1 GCA_013791995.1 Desulfurivibrio sp.
CATCGTAATTACCTCCTCTTGTATGTATGGTTAGACGATCTGATACATCGCAAAGGAATAAGGGTCAGGCTTGACATTTTGACTTCCAAAACACAAATATCAAAATGTCAAGCCTGACCCTTATTCCTTTGCGATGTATCAGATCGTCTAACCATACATACAAGAGGAGGTAATTACGATGATTCCGGACAAAATGCGTGAAGTGCTGAAGAAAGATGGGGTGGTCGCTATTGCCACCTTGGGTCAAGATGGCCCGCACTTGGTTAATACATGGAACAGCTACGTACGAATAACAGACGATGAGCGTTTACTGATTCCAGCCGGTTACATGAACCGCACGGAAGCTAACATTACCACAAACAATAATGTTTTGATTACAGTGGGTAGTAGCAAGGTGGCGGGTAAAAATGGTCCTGGCACGGGCTTCCTTATCAAGGGACAGCAGCCTTTATGACCTCTGGCCCGGATTTTGAAGCCACTAAGGCAAGGTTCGCATGGGTACGGGCAGTATTGGAAGTTACCATCAACTCTGCCACTCAGACTTTGTAGTTTGCGGAGGGCTTGGGGATTAGACATAGGAATTTGCGAACGTCGGGCATTCAGCGGAACGCAAAAAGCGCGCACCCGCTGAATGCCCGACGTTCGGCGTAAAAAAATGGACTACATCTCATTTTTCTAAAGTTACACTCTCATAAATGTAAGGATCTCTAGTCAATGGATTTTACTGAATTAACCCATCACTTTACGTTATATGGTAACTTCCTGATCTATGGTTTGTCGTTTATCGCCTTACTTGCCGGTTTGCTTGGCGGGGCTAATTTTTTTAGCGCCGCACCTGTCGGTCAAAAATATTGTCGTTATACTCTTTATGGCGCCAATATTTTATTTCTGTTGGGCTTAGGCCTGATTAGCTGGATGCATTACCACATCTATGTCGAACTTCCTCTCATTCTTCCTGACTCACTATCTACCTGGCTCAATCAACAGCTTTCAGCCATGAACGCCCAGGCTGATTATACTTTGCCGCTCTATGATACAAATAGCCCGCCTCGCTATGCGATTCCTGTCTGGATTGAAAATGAAAAGTATTTTTTCTGGTTTATGTCCTACTCGATCATGGCACAGGTGACGTACAATCGCCTCAAAAACCATCGGATTCAGGGGGCATTATTGCTGCTGCTGACCATCCAGATCGGGATTATGGCTGTTTTTGCGAATCCATTTCAGAATCCGTTGCCGAAGTTTTTTGCCGAAATTTCACCCTGGTTTCAAGGGGGGCTACAGCCGATGGAGCAACTTGGCTTGTTTATGAAGCTCTATCCCAAGATGATTTTTTATTATAATGCCAGTTATATGTGGATGCATCCTCCGATGCTGTTTTTTTCCTATGCCGCTATCACCATGACCTTTGTCACCTCGTCCTTTATGTTGGTCAACAGAGAGCTGGAGGTTGAGATTCTGGGCTATGATTGTGCAAAATTTGGTTATTTTATGTTAACTCTGGGAATGCTGCTGGGTTACCCATGGGCCCTGAAGGCCTGGGGGCCGAACTGGTGGTGGGATCCTAAAATTTGCAGCTCAATAATGATGTGGGCAATCTATAGCACCTATCTTCATACACGGTTATATGCCAATAAAAAGAGTATGTGGTACTTCACCTCGATACTTGGCATTTTATGCTTTCTGGCTATGGTGTTTACCTTTGTAAGTTCGTTCTTCTTTCCAGGCGAACATACCTTTCAGTAATTTTCAAAACTTTTCTATAAAGTCTTAGAATTGAGAGTGTGGCTTTAATGGATAATCAGGACTCCACAAAGAGAGCATCATATGATTTTTATTTGATCCTGGCCACTGCGGTCGTTTTGGCGATCATTTCGGCTATTTGTATCTACGGGATGTTTTATTTTCAGCAGGCCCAGATCCAGGATATGCATCCCTTGGTTAAGGCCCGATATATGAACACGATGAACCTGGTTATCAGTCCGTTTACTATTTGCCTGATTTTGTTGATTGGCATTTGTGTGCCTAAACGGTTTTTGCCGATGAAAATGTTGAATTGGTTTACGCTGGCCCTGCTTGTTCTTCTCGGAGTTATCACGTATTTTTATGGGATCATAATGGCCTTAAAGATCAATCTTATGTTGGGCATGGTTTTGCAATTTTTTGTTTTATGCCTTGCTGTCATAGGGAATAAACATCTGCATTTTGAAAAAAAAGGCTATTGGGTCAGGGTTGGTTCATCCGCCATTCATTTAGGGATCATTCTCTTTATTTTGGATCTGTTTTATTACAAGCATCAGACCCTTCATCTCGTCTTATTCTGGGTGACAACCGTGGCAACGACTGTTGGTATGCTCTGTTGTTTTTACTCGGAAGCTTTTGCCAATCTTATAAAAAAGAGACGTTGGGGCAAATCGTTATGCTTGACAGCTCAAGAAAAACGGTAAAAGAAGGCCGAACCAGTCACTAAACATGGATTGCGTAAACTGCCCCGCAACCATTTAGTTCAACATTATGCAAAACCAGGTCAAGAAAAACGCCAGCTCGATTCCACACCTGGAATAGAAAAAAACAATCTCGGCCACGAACGGGATTGACAAGCAACTCCCTTCGGACGTATATACTGGTTCTATTCATGGCGTAATTTCCAGCACTTTTCTCCATACGCATATTCAAAAAATGGGTTTATCCCCGCACATCTTCTCAAAGACCGGACAAAACGCCGGACAGCGGAAAAACCCGCAGCCTGTGCGCCAACAGAAACGTTTCCCAAACAAGAGAGTCATATGACCAGGGCAAACATCCTCATTGCCATAGCGATTGCAGTTATTTCCAGCAGCATCTGGGCCTTTGTCAACCAGCCGGAGCAGGAACCCCGCTGGCCCACTCGCATCCAGGGTTTTTCATTTTCACCATTCCGCGAATGGCAAAGCGCCATAGATCACGTACTGCCCAACGAGGAAGAAATCGACGCGGATCTGGCCTTGCTGGCCAAGAGAACCCATGCGGTACGAACCTACACCCTGGAAGGGTCCTTGGCCGAGGTCCCCCGACTGGCCCGGAAACACGGAATTAATGTAACCCTCGGTGCATGGCTGAGCAACGATCTGGAAAGAAACGAGGTGGAAATCGAAACCGCCATCAGGGTCGCTCAGGAGAACTACCAGAACGTGATTCGAATCATCATCGGCAACGAGGCGCTCCTTCGGGGCGACCTGACCCCGGAACAGCTTATTGCTTACATTGATCGGGTACATGATATTGTCGGAGTTCCGGTGAGTACGGCAGAGCCGTGGCATATCTGGATGAAATATCCGGAACTCGGCGAACACGTCGACTTCGTCGCCACCCACATGCTGCCCTACTGGGAAGGCATAGAAATGGCCGCGTCCATTGAATATATTGTCAAGCATATGAATATGCTGAAACAGAAATTCCCGGACAAACAGGTGTTGATCGGCGAGGTGGGTTGGCCCAGCAACGGCAGAACCCGTCAACTGGCGGTGGCTTCCCCCGCCAACCAGGCCATCTTTCTCCGGCGTTTTCTGGCCAAAGCCGAAAAGGAGAAATACACCTACTATGTCATGGAGGCCTTTGACCAGCCCTGGAAACAAGGAAGTGAGGGTTCGGTGGGCGCGTATTGGGGGGTATATGATGTCAACCGTCAGCCGAAATTCCCCTTTATAGAACCCATTGTCAAGATTCCGGAATGGCGGGTGCTGGCCGGTATTTCCGCGATAATCGCCATCATCACTTTCGCTTTTCTCCTGATCGACAGCAGAACCTTGCGGAACCGGGGCCGCAGTTTTCTTGCCACCATCGCATTCGGTGCCTCCACAGGGGCGGTATGGATCGTTTACACCTACACCAGACAATATCTGAACCCGACCACCATCCTTATCGGCGTTCTCATGGTGGTCGGCATGATCGGGGTCGTGGTGGTCCTTCTGGCTGAAGCCCATGAATGGGCGGAGGCAACTTGGCTGTCGGAGTGGCGCCGTCCGTTTACCCCCCAGCAACGGGGCAATGAAGAGCTGCCCATGGTCTCCGTACATGTGCCGGCTTACAACGAACCGCCCGAGATGTTGATCGAAACCCTGAATGCTTTGGCCAAGCTGGATTATCCCCGCTACGAAGTACTGGTCATAGACAACAACACCAAGGATCCGGCGGTCTGGCAACCGGTGGAAGCCCATTGCCGGGAACTCGGGCCACAATTCCGCTTCTTCCATGTAGACCCGCTTTCCGGATTCAAGGCCGGGGCCTTGAACTTCGCCTTGGAAAAAACCGCCCCGGAGGCGGAAATCCTGGCGGTCATTGACAGCGATTACATCGTCACCCCGGACTGGCTCAAGGACATGGCTCCCCAGTTTGCCAAGCCTTCTCTGGCCATTGCCCAGGCACCGCAGGACTACCGGGACGATGAGGAAAATCTCTTCAAAGCCATGTGTTACGCGGAATACAAGGGGTTTTTCTATATCGGCATGCTGACCCGCAATGAGCGCAATGCCATCATCCAGCACGGCACCATGACCATGGTTCGCAAGTCCGTGCTACAAGAAGTCGGCGGCTGGGCGGAATGGTGCATTACCGAGGATGCGGAACTGGGCTTGAAAATCTTTGAGCGCGGCTACGAAGCCACCTATAGCTCTAAAACTTATGGTCGGGGGGTGATGCCGGACACCTTCATCGACTTCAAAAAACAGCGCTTCCGCTGGGCCTATGGAGCGGTACAGATATTACGAAAACATACCAAGGCCCTGCTTTTTGGCAAAGATACCGCCCTCACGCGGGGACAACGCTACCATTTTCTCGCCGGATGGATTCCATGGCTGGCAGACAGTCTGAACATGTTCTTCACCGTTGCCGCCCTTGCCTGGTCAACGGGCATGGTCTATTTCCCGCTCAAGGTCGACCCGCCCCTGGTGATTCTGTCGATCATGCCGCTCACCCTCTTTGTTTTCAAGATGGGCAAAATGATTTATCTCTACCGGACACGGGTTGGCGCCACGGCAGCGCAGACATTGGCCTCGGCCCTGGCGGGGCTTTCCCTTTCCCACACCATCTCCCAGGCAATCCTCCTTGGTTTTTTCACCAAAAACATCCCGTTTTTCCGAACCCCGAAACGGGCCAGGCGCTATGCCCTGTTGCAAGCTCTGCAATCAGCCAGAGAAGAAGGGCTGATCATGATCGCCCTCTGGCTCGCAGCCATCTGCGTCGTGGTGTCGCAAGGGTCTGAAACCGCAGATCTAATGGTCTGGATCATGGTGCTGCTCGTCCAGTCGATCCCTTATCTTGCGGCGGTTATCATGTCAATGGTGAGCGGCTTCGCAAAAACCGAAGAAAAGATCATCAGCAATATCACGGCGCCACCTCCTTCCCCGGTTGAGCCAGTGCGCCCTGCCTGAAACAAAAATACTCCCTGGCATGTGTGGAAATCCCCAGGTTTCACCTGGAAACCGAGGGAATTTTCACACATCCATTTCCCTTGCCTCACGCTGAGAAATCGGCTATACAGTCGGACCTTTCGTTTTCAGACGACTGATAGAGAAAAATCTCACTTCATGGATTACGCGGAAAAACAACCACTAAACTCCGCCACACCTCTGCGGCGAACCGCACTATTCTCCTGCCGCCCCCCACTATGAACATCTCCCAAGAAAACATCACAGATATCCCCTCTCCGGACTTGCGGCGCAGGAAGAGAGGATTTCCCTTTCGAATCCGTTCGCTGGCCCGCCTGGCTTTCCGCTGGCTGATTTTCTGCTTCGCGGGAACCATGGCGATCACCATTTTCTTCCGCTGGGTACCGCTGCCATTCAGTTCCCTGATGGTCCAACGACAAATCGCCTCCTTGTGGCAGGAAAAACAGAAAGGAAATGAATATCGTTTTCGCTACGAGTGGGTCGAGATGGGGCGCATTTCTCCCTATGCGCCTCTCGCCGCGATCGCTTCCGAAGACCAGAAATTTTTAGACCACATGGGATTTGACTTTGATGCCATTGAAAAAGCATGGGAACACAACCAGCGACGGAAACGAGTGCACGGGGCAAGCACTATCACCCAGCAGGTTGCCAAGAATCTTTTTCTTTGGCCGGGAAGAAGCTTTGTCCGCAAGGGACTGGAGGTATATTTCACCCTGCTGCTTGAGGGCCTCTGGCCAAAACGACGCATCCTCGAGGTCTACCTCAACGTGGCGGAGTTCGGTCCGGGCATATTCGGAATCGAGGCCGCCAGCCAGGTGTATTTTCGCAAGTCCGCAGCCAAACTGAACCCTGCGGAAGCCGCCATTCTGGCGGCAATCCTGCCCAGCCCCCTGCGTTCAAGTGCAGTCCGTCCCTCCGATTACATCAGCGAACGGGCCTGGCATATCCAGCAACAGATGCGATCCATGGGCGGTGTTGCCCTGCTCAAGCCTCTGGGCAAATTTTCTAAAAAGTAAGCTGCCCGCCCTGCTCATCAAGGCTGATCCGCACCTCTTTCCGGGTTAAGGGACAGCGGAAAGCAAGCCGATGGGCAACAAGTTCCATACCGGTACTGTTTTTGTTCCCGGAGCCGTATCTCGGATCGCCAAGAACGGGATGGCCGAGCATGGCAAAATGCCGACGGATCTGATGCAGCCTTCCGGTCTTGAGGGTGACTTCAACCACAGAAGTATCAGTGGTCGGATCATAGGCAATGATGGTATATTGGGTTGTGGCGGCCTTATTGTCCAGAGGCAGTTCGATCACCCCGGATTCCTCGCTGAAACGACCGACCACGGTTACCCGGTACTGCTTGTCAATTGCGTTGTCCTGCAGCAACCTGGAAAGTTTGGCTGCCGCCGCTTTGCCATG
This sequence comes from Desulfurivibrio sp., assembly GCA_013791995.1. Lineage (GTDB taxonomy): Bacteria > Desulfobacterota > Desulfobulbia > Desulfobulbales > Desulfurivibrionaceae > Thiovibrio. Next base: position 6,837 of record VMSS01000051.1, read on the forward strand.
GGCCAGGATCATCAGGCCGGCCGCCTCCCGGTCAAGCCGGTGCACCGGCAGAACAGGACGCTTCATCCGATAATGGACTTCGACCTGACGCACCAGTGAACAGTGATCGCCGTAGTCCGTTCCTTGGGCCAACAGACCAGCGGGCTTGAGCCAGACGCTGTACTGTCCGGCATCATGCAGACATTGGGCCGCCTGGGGTTTCATCGAAAGAAGCCGCGCGTCGTAATGCAATTCAAGAATATCGCCTGACACAGGCTGAAAGGTTGCTTTCCGCAGCCGTTTTCGCCCTCCTCTTTTACCGGTCAGCCAGACCGCCCCCTTGCACATGGCGTCTTTCACCCGACTTTTTGCAAGCCCGGCACTGGTCGCCAAAAGGTCGCAGGCAGTGCCTCCATCCTCAGGGCCAATGGTGATCCGTATGGTAAACGCGGCCTGAATATGTTCCGCCCCCAACCTGTTATCTAAAATGTTCATAGCCACGGTAACTGATCTCCCGGCGTCGGCCGGCTTCTTCCAGAAAAACACCCCCGCCTTCAACAATGCACCCCACCACAAAAAGTTCTCGTCCGATTTTTTCCCTGGCCAAATTACACAGCGACGCAACCTGCTGTTCGCCAACGGTGAACAGCAGTTGGTAATCCTCCCCTCCGGAAAGCGCCCAGTCAAGAGCCGAATGGTCGCAGGTTTCCGCAGCCTTACGCAGCACAGGTGAAAGAGGAATCTTTTCCGCCGTCACCACCGCCC
>VMSS01000248.1 GCA_013791995.1 Desulfurivibrio sp.
GGGATGAACTGACCGGTTTGCCGGCCCGCAGAGCCCTGAACGAGGCTCTGCTCAAGTTGGGCAACAGCTACACCGTGGCCATGGTGGATATTGATTTTTTCAAGAAATTCAATGACCGGTACGGCCATGACGTGGGCGATCAGGTGCTGACCATGGTGGGTGCGCTGATCACCAGAGTTGGCGGGGGAGGGCGCCCATTCCGTTATGGCGGCGAGGAGTTCACCATCCTGTTTCCAGGCAAAGATCTGAAAGAGGCCCAGCCTCATCTGGAAAAATTGCGTCAGACCGTGGCGGACGCGGGGTTCAAGATCAGAAGCCCGGACCGGGTCGGCAAGAATCCCGGCGACAGGCAGAAGGACGGGGACTCCGGGAAAAAGGTTTCGCTCACCATTAGTATCGGCATGGTCCACGGCAATTCAGCCAGGGAAACCCCCCAGGCCGTCATCAAGGCGGCGGACAAGGCTCTGTACCGAGCCAAGGAAGGCGGCCGCAACCGCGTTTCCGTATAGTTGATTCAGTCAAACCCCGCTGATTTTTCAAAGTGAAGATTTTTCCACTCTGTGCTATCCTTGCCCCTGAAATTGTAAGGCTCTTGCAGAACGCTTCCAACGTTAATCCCCTCCCTCGACGGGAGGGGGTAGGAGTGGGTGAAGTTGCAACCTACCGATTGAATGTTTGTTTCCCCCTCACCCTGACCCTCCCCCGCCAGGGGGGAGGGAACTTTTGGTTTTTTGCAAGAGGCGCATTTGGCATTGCCATAAGATTTTTTTGCCCATAAGGAGTTGCCGTAATGAGTGTTGAGCCCAATAAAATCATCTATTCCATGATCCGTGTCGCCAAGTTTTACGACAAAAAGCCGATCTTGAAAGACATCAGCCTTTCGTATTTCTATGGGGCCAAGATCGGTGTTCTCGGCATGAACGGCTCGGGTAAATCGTCGTTGCTGCGGATTTTGGCCGGGGTTGACAAGGAGTTCAACGGCGAGACCCATATCTCTCCGGGGCTTACCGTTGGCTATCTTGAACAGGAGCCCCTGCTTGATGAGGGCAGAACCGTGATCGAGATCGTGCGCGAAGGGGCACAGGAGGCGGTGGATCTGCTGGCCGAGTTTGAGGAGATCAACAACAAGTTCGCCGAGCCCATGGACGATGACGCCATGGACAAGCTCATCGCCCGTCAAGCTGTGGTGCAGGAAAAACTCGACATTCTGGACGCCTGGGATCTGGATGCCCGCCTCGACATGGCCATGGATGCCCTGCGCTGCCCGCCGCCGGAAACCGTGGTTTCAGTGCTTTCCGGCGGAGAGAAACGGCGGGTGGCCTTATGTCGTCTGCTCCTGAAAAAACCGGATATTCTGCTGCTGGACGAGCCCACCAACCATCTGGATGCCGAAACCGTATCCTGGCTGGAGCAGCATCTGCAACGCTACGAAGGCACGGTCATCGCCGTGACCCATGATCGGTACTTCCTCGACAATGTGGCCGGCTGGATTCTGGAGTTGGATCGAGGCCAGGGCATTCCCTGGAAGGGCAACTACTCATCCTGGTTGGAGCAGAAAGAAAAGCGGCTTGCCAACGAGGAAAAGGAAGAGAGCAAACGGCGCAAGACCTTGCAGCACGAGTTGGAGTGGATCCGGATGAGCCCCAAGGGCAGGCATGCCAAGTCCAAGGCCAGAATCAGTGCTTATGAAGATCTGCTGAGCAAGGATGCGGAAAAGCGGACCCAGGATCTGGAGATCTACATCCCGCCCGGACCGCGGTTGGGCAAGATCGTTATCGAAGCAGAGGGGATCAGCAAATCCTTTGGTGATCGGTTGCTCTTTGAGAACCTGACCTTCTCCCTGCCGCCCGGCGGTATTGTCGGGGTGATCGGTCCCAACGGCGCGGGCAAGACCACCATGTTCAAGCTGATCACTGGACAGGACAAGCCGGATTCCGGCACCATCCGTCTGGGTGATGCGGTGAAGCTGGCCTATGTGGACCAGTCGCGGGATGTGCTGGACCCGGAGCAGACCATCTGGCAGGCCATCACCGAAGGTCAGGAAACCATCACCATGGGCGACCGCGAGGTGAACTCTCGAGCCTATGTGGGCAGGTTCAATTTTTCCGGAACTGACCAGCAGAAAAAAGTGGGACTCCTCTCCGGCGGGCAACGCAATCGGGTGCATCTGGCCCGGATGCTGAAAGAAGGAGCCAACGTCATCCTGCTGGACGAGCCGACCAACGATCTCGATGTCAGCGCCCTGCGCGCCTTGGAAGAAGCATTGGAGAATTTCGGTGGCTGCGCCGTGGTCATCAGCCATGACCGCTGGTTTTTGGACCGCATCGCCACCCATATCCTTGCCTTTGAGGGGGATTCCCAGGTTGTCTGGTTCGATGGCAACTATTCCGAATACGAGGCCGACCGCAAGGCGAGGCTTGGTGATGCCGCTGACCAACCCCATCGGATCAAGTACCGCCATCTGACCCGCGTTTGATACGGGGAATTTGTAAAGATAATTGCTCTGCAAAAAAAGTAAAAAAAACCCGCTATTCAGATGAAAATCGGTATAGCGGGTTTTTTTGTGCAAATTGTGGAGATTGCATCCTTCCGCACAGGCCGAAATGACTGTGGTGCCCCTTTGGTGTGATAGGTTTATCCTGCTGAATTGTTTGAAGAAAAAACTAATAAGATGAGACTTCTCCTGTTTTTTTCCGTATATTGAAGATGGGTAGTGTAAGTAGCGTCATTCTCTGGGGGAGACGGATGCAACCAAACGGTCCAACAAAGGGTTTCCTGCGCCGTCTCCGGGTGTTCGGCACCATCAGAAAAAAAACCCTGGCCATTCTTGCGGCCACCTTCTTTTCTGCTTTTCTTCTCATCCACTCTGTTTCCCAATATGTTCTCCTGCACAGCTTTGAAGAGCTTGAAATCCATACGGCCAAACATTGCCTGACCGAGGTCGGCAAGGAACTGGCCTCGGGGCTGGAGGTGCTGGACACCCTCAATCGGGACTGGGCCTGGTGGGACGATGCAGTTTCCTTTGTCGCCCATCCAACTCCGGAATTCATTGAAGTAAACCTCAGCGATGTAACCTTTGCCAGCGCGAAAGTGGACCTGATGGGTTTTTTCTCCCCGGATGGCGCTCCGGTCTGTCTTGTGGCCTATGATCGCCAGATACAGGAAAAGGTCAGGGTTCCAGGGGAGGTGCTGGATTTCCTGAAAGCACATCCGGAGCTGACCACCCATGCGAATGCGGAAAGTGTGCGCAAAGGAATCGTTGTTTTTCCCCAGGGCCCGATGCTTTTTGTTTCCCGGCCCATTCTGAGCAGCACCCGTCAGGGTCCGGTGCGGGGGGCTTTGGTTTTTGGTCGTGTTCTTGATGGTGTGGAAATAGCGAGAATCGCCCAGGGCGAAGAGATTTTTCTCAAGGTAACCACTCTGGACGAGGCCAGGAAAATTCCGCCGCAATTGGAACTTGTCAACAAGTTACAGGCTTCCGGCGAAAAGATGGCAATTTTTCGCAATGGGGGAAAGAGCATGACCGGGGCCATGCTGGTTGACGATCTCTTCGGCCAGCCCGCCCTGTTGCTGGAAGCCACCCTGCAACGGAGCATCTATGAGCGGGGACAGCGGGCTGTCTCCATGCTGCATTGGCTGTTTTTGGGAATCGGCGGCGTGGTCTGCCTGGTGATGATGCTCGTGCTCGACAGGGAGATTGTCAAGCCGGTGGTGATGTTGAGCGATTCGGTTGCCCGGATAGGGGAAGATCCTGATGCCGAGAGCAGGGTCGCGATTCAAGGACCTGCGGAGCTTCAGAGCCTTGAAGGCGCCATCAACGGTATGCTGGACAAGGTTGCGCGGGCAACCCTGCAGGCGACAGAAAAGAATGCGCAATTGAGCCGGGAGATCGCCGAGCGCAAGGAATTGGAGCAGGAAAGGGAAAAGTTGATCGTCAAGCTGCAGGAAGCCCTGGCCCAAGTGAAAACACTGAAAGGATTTCTGCCGATCTGCGCTTCCTGCAAGAAAATCCGGGATGATTCCGGATACTGGAAACAGATCGAAGCCTACATCGTCGCCCATGCGGACGTGACTTTCAGTCATGGGATCTGCCCGGATTGCGCGCAGAAGCTCTATGGGGATTATCTGGATGTGGAGGAGGCGCTGAAAAAGAAGTGATCAGCTGCGGGAGAAAACAGTGAAGGTGTAAGGCTCGGGCCCTTCCACCCGTTCGCTTGAGATTTTTTGGAACCGTTTCAGGTCAAACTCGGGAAACAGGATGTCCCCTTCCACCTCCCTGTCGAGCACGGTGAGGTAGATGGAATCGGCCAGGTCCAGGGCTTGTTGATAAATCTCGCCGCCTCCGGCAATGAAGACCGTTTCCGTTTCAGGGCAGAGCGCGATGGCTACGGCCAGGCTTGGGGCAACCACACAGCCTGCGGCCTGATATTCCCGGTTACGGCTGATGATCACGGTTTTCCGGCCGGGCAGGGGGCGGCCGATGGACTCGAAGGTTTTCCTCCCCATGATCAGGGTGTGCCCCATGGTCATGGCTTTGAAGCGTTGTTGCTCGCCGGGGATGTGCCAGGGTATGGTGTTGGCCCTGCCGATCACCCGGTTTTTGGCCATGGCGGCGATGAGGATGATTTTCATCGGTCTGCCCTGGTCACGGATTTAAGCATCGCCGGTCTTAACCGCCTCAAGCGCTTCCCAGCGGTCAAAGGATTTTTTCAGCTCTTGCTCTAGTTCCTCCAGCCGTTTCTGGGTCCGGGGGATGGTGGCGCTGTCTTTTTGGTACAGGGTCGGATCGGCCAGCTGCCAGTGCAGCTCCTCTTTCTCCTTTTCCATTTCCTCCAGCCGCTTGGGCAAAGCCTCAAGCTCCCGCTCTTCCTTGTAGGAGAGCTTCCGGTGCGCACTCTTTTTGGGCGGTTCTTTCTTGCTGCTTTTTTCGGGCTTAGTGGCCGGTGACTGGGCTTGGGGTTGGGGCCGCTGCAAAAGCCAGTCGTCGTAGCCGCCTGCGTATTCTTCTACTCTCCCTTCGCCCTCAAAAACCAGGGTGGAGGTGACCACATTGTTCAAGAAAGCCCGGTCATGGCTGACCAGCAGCAAGGTCCCCTCGAAATTTAGAAGCAATTCTTCCAATAATTCCAGGGTTTCCACGTCGAGATCGTTGGTGGGTTCGTCCATCACCAGCACGTTGAAAGGCTGGGTGAACAGCTTGGCCAGAAGAAGTCGGTTCTTTTCCCCGCCGGAGAGAACGCGCACCGGCGAACGGGTCCGGTCCGGGGCAAAGAGAAAATCCTGCAGGTAGCTGATGATATGGCGGGGTTGCCCATTAACCATTACGGTGTCCCCGCCGTCGGTTACGTTGTCGGCCACGGTCTTTTCCGGATTGAGCTGTTCCCGGTTCTGGTCGAAATAGCAGGACTCGATGCGGGTGCCCAGGGTGATGGTGCCTTCCGTGGGCTGAAGCTGGTCGAGCAGAAGCTTGAGCAGGGTGGACTTGCCTACCCCGTTGGGACCGATGATCCCCACCTTGTCGCCGCGCATGATGGTGGCGGAGAGATTCTTGATGATGGGGACGCCGCCGTAATAAAACGAGACATTCTTGAGTGAAGCCACCAGCTTGCCGGAACGGTCGGCGTCCTGCATCTGGATGCGGGCCTTGCCGGTCTGAGTTCGGCGTTCGGAGCGTTCCTTGCGCAGGTCGATCAGCGCCCGGACCCTGCCTTCGTTGCGGGTGCGGCGGGCCTTGATCCCCTGGCGGATCCAGGTTTCTTCCTGGGCAAGTTTTTTATCGAATTTATGGCTCTGGCTCGCTTCGGCATCCAGAGCATCCTGCTTGCGCTGGAGATAGGTGGCAAAGTTGCCGGGCCAGCTGGTCAGCCTTCCGCGGTCCAGTTCCACGATCCGGGTGGCGATCTTTTGGAGCAGCATCCGGTCATGGGTGACAAAGAGCAGGGTCGCGGAAAAATCCAGAAGGAATTCTTCCAGCCAGTTGATGGCCTCGATGTCCAGATGGTTGGTGGGCTCGTCCAGCAGGAGCAGGTCCGGTTCGCTGACCAGAGCCCGGGCAAGAAGCACCCTTCGTTTGAGCCCACCGGAAAGGGTGGTGAACTCCTGGTCGGTTGGGAGCTGTAGTCGGGAAAGGACCGTGTCCACCCGCTGCTGCGCCTGCCAGCCGTCAGCGGCATCCAGGGCATGCTGGGCCTCTTCCAACTCGGCCAGGACTGTTTCGGAGTGATCGGTCTGGAGCAGGTGGCTTACCGCGTGGTAGCGAGCAAGTAGGGCGAACATTTCGCCAAGACCTGCGGCCACCACTTCGTAGACGGTCCCGCCAAGGCTGGCCGGAACTTCCTGGGTGAGCCGGGCTACGCGTAGCCCTTTTTGCCGGGTGATTTCTCCCCGGTCCGGTTCGATCTCCCCGGCCAGGATCTTCATGAGCGAGGATTTGCCTTCGCCGTTGCGGCCCACCAGACAGACCCGTTCGCCGGGTTCGATCTGCAAATCGATGCCGTTGAGCAGGGGCAAGCCGCCAAAGCTCAGGCCGATATCCTTTAATGTAATAGTGGCCATGATCAGGACGAGGTATTGGATCTCGACGAGCGTGGGGGCGGCCTTCTTCCGCCGGGGCGGGGTTTGCTGCCACTGGGGTGACTGCGGGGTGCGGCTGATGGGGCTCTTTTAACCGCAGGCCTGGATGGAGGCGGGGTCGAAAGCCAGCCCGGGTCGGGTTGGATGCAGGGCAGCTTGGCCCCGATGAATTCCTCGATATCGGGCAGCTGGAAGGAATCGGACTCGTCGGCAAAACTCACTGAGGTGCCTAATGCGCCTGCCCGGCCGGTCCGGCCGATGCGATGCACATAATCCTCGGGGTCATGGGGCAGGGTGTAGTTGACAACATGGCTCACCCCATCCACATGGATTCCCCTGCCTGCCACATCGGTGGCCACCAGCACACGGATTTTGCCTGCCCGGAAATTTTCCAGGGTCTTGGTGCGGGTGTGCTGGGGGATATCGCCCGAAAGGATGGCGCACTGGATGTCGTAGCGGGTCAGTTTTTCGGCGAGGTGTCGGGTTTCGTCCTTACGGTTGCAAAAGATCATTACCCGCTCAAGGTTCTGGCGGATGATGATGTTGTAGAGCAGAGGAAATTTTTCCTTGGTGCTCACCAGATAAACCAGCTGTTCCACGGTTTCCGTAACCACCTGTTCCGGCTCGATTTCCACCGTTACCGGGTCCTTGGTCCATTGCGAGGCAAGGCTGATGACCTGCGGGGTTAGGGTGGCGGAAAAAAGCAGGGTCTGGCGTTTGTCCTTGTTGGGGGTGGAATGGACGATCTGGCGGACATCCGGGATAAAGCCCATGTCCAGCATGCGGTCCGCCTCGTCGATCACTAAAATCTCCACATGATCGAGGTGGACGTACTGCTGGCGTTTGAAATCAAGCAAGCGGCCCGGGGTGGCCACAACGATGTCAACCTGCTGGCCGGTGATCTGGCGCTGCTGCTTCTGATAGTCCATGCCGCCCAGAACCGCTACGGTGACGACGTTGCAGTACTGAGTCAGCTCGCGGGCGTCCTCGACAATCTGGAGGACCAGCTCTCGGGTCGGGGCCAGGATCAGGGCGCGGGGCGAACCGTTTCGTCGTTTGCCAGGGGGGGTGGTCCGCAGCAATCGGGTGAGGATGGTGGTCAGAAATGCAGCGGTCTTGCCGGTGCCGGTCTGGGCCTTGCCGCTGGCGTCCTTGCCGGTCAGGGTGTGGGGCAAGGTCTGGGCCTGAATTGGGGTGCAATAGGAGAAGCCGAGATCGGAGATGGCATGCATGATCTCGCTGGGCAGGTCAAGGTCGTGGAAGCGCACTTTGCCCTCGACCTTTGGGACCAGGAATTGCGAGGCATCCCAGGGCGGGGTTGGGTCGGTCTCGGGAAGTGAAGCTTGCGGGCGGAGATTTTCCGGAATATGGGGAGATCGGGATTCCTTTTTTTTGCCCCGACGCCGGGAGGTCCGTTGCGTTTCCTGGGAGGGGGGCTGTGCCTGGGGGGCAGAAGCAAGGTCGCTGTTTTTTGTGCGACCTGTGATGATTTTTTTCAGTTTGTCACGGAAGCGATTGATGATTTTTCTTACCAAAATATCCTCTCAATGGAGATACTGCATTTATGACGGAGTTACGGATGGTTGCCCGGAGAATATGGTGTATTTTTGGGAAAGTAGAAAGGGTTTTCCGTAGAAACCATCGAAAAAATATGCCGGGCCAGACCGTTTGGGGAAACTTTTCGGACAGGAACAAGGTAAACGGTCATGGGGAAAAAGGCGGGGCGGGCGAATATGCTGGCTGGGGGTAGTTCGCCGTGGGTTCATGAGAAAAGATGGTGGGCCGTCGGGGGCTCGAACCCCAAACCTACTGATTAAGAGTCAGTTGCTCTACCAGTTGAGCTAACGGCCCTTTTCTTTATGTCGTGGCAAGATATACACCTTCCGTTTTGCCTTGTCAACCACAGGATGAACTCGTAAAAAATAAAAAAGGTCACAGGTCCGTGACACAGGGAAGCGAGGTTGCGAAACTTCGAAATTAAATGGCGAGAACCCGGCCACCGTTGAAATCGCGGTTTTTTTGCGATTTCAACAACCATGTTGCGTCAACTTCCTCCGCAGTTTTTTTTGCAGAATGCAGAGAGATTTTTTTAACTGTATTCCCGCCCGATAGGTGCAAAAGAGGAGGGGTTCAGGTATAGTGGTCCGACTCAGGTGTGATTTTATTTTCCGGTTGCAGTGGTCTCCCCATGTGGGAACCGGAGGTGTAGCAGAGTTCAGGAAAGGAGAGAAATTATGAGCAAGGTACTGATAATCGGGGCTGGCGGGGTGGGCAGCGTGGTAGTCCACAAATGCGCGCAGGTGGAGGAGGTTTTTTCGGAGATCTGTTTGGCCAGCCGGACCCTTGTCCGGTGCGAGAATATACAGAAATCCGTCAAGGAACGAACCGGACGCGATATCGAGATCGCCCAGGTCGATGCCGACAATGTCGCCGAAACCGTGGCCCTGATCAAAAAGGTACAGCCCAAGCTGGTGCTGAATCTGGCCTTGCCCTATCAGGATCTGCACATCATGGATGCCTGTCTGGAAACAGGGGTCGATTATCTGGATACCGCTAACTACGAGCCGCCGGATGAGGCGAAATTCTGCTATAAATGGCAGTGGGATTATCAGGAGCGCTTCAAGGAAAAGGGACTCATGGCCCTGCTGGGCAGCGGCTTTGATCCGGGGGTCACCAATGTTTTCTGCGCCCATGCGGCCAAGCACCATTTCGACGAGATCCATTATGTGGATATCCTCGACGCCAATGCCGGCGACCACGGCCATCCTTTTGCCACCAATTTCAACCCCGAGATCAATATCCGCGAGGTCACGGCCAAGGGCAAGTACTGGGAAAACGGCGGTTGGGTCGAGACCGCGCCGCTTTCCATCAAGCAAAGCTACGACTTCCCGGTGATCGGCCCCAAGAACGCCTACCTCATGTACCACGAGGAGTTGGAATCTCTGGCGAAGAATATCAAGGGCCTCAAGCGGATTCGGTTCTGGATGACCTTTTCCGACAACTACCTCAAGCATCTTGAGGTTTTGCAGAATGTGGGCATGACCGGGATCGAGCCGATCATGTTCGAAGGGCGCGAGATCATTCCGCTTCAGTTCCTGAAGGCGCTGTTGCCCGACCCCGCCTCCCTCGGCCCCCGTACCAAAGGGAAAACCTGCATCGGCTGCGAGGTGGAAGGGCTCAAGGATGGCAAGCCCAAAAAGATGTTCATCTATAATGTATGCGACCATGAGGAATGCTATCGGGAGGTGGGCTCCCAGGCGATCTCCTACACCACCGGGGTGCCGGCGATGATCGGGGCGATGATGATGCTCACCGGCAAATGGCGTGGTGCCGGGGTCTTCAATATGGAAGACCTGGATCCTGATCCGTTCATGGAGAAACTCAATATCCATGGGTTGCCGTGGTTGGAAAAGGTTATGGTTTGAAGGGGACGGTCTTGTAATCAATTGTCACCCCGGCGAAAGCCGGGGTCCAGGTTTTCAGGGACTTCCGAATCCGGGTTTTCATGCTGTGAGATTTTTTCTGGACCCCGGCTTTCGCCGGGGTGACGGGCAGAGAAGGGTGCTCCTTGGGAAATGCTGAAACAGCCTTGTGTTTATATCCTAGCAAGTCGCAGAAACGGGACGCTGTATGTGGGCGTGACGTCTGATTTGCAAAAGAGGGTGTGGGAGCATAAGAATAACCTTGTTGAAGGATTCACCAAACGATATGGGGTGCATGTGCTGGTGTGGTATGAACTTCATGAAGATATGGTTTCGGCGATTGCTCGTGAAAAGGCGATCAAGGAATGGAAGCGACGTTGGAAACTCCAGGTAATTGAGCAGGTTAATCCGACTTGGTGCGATTTATATCATGATCTGTAAGCCACTCCCGTCATTCAGGTGAAAGCCGGAGGTAAGCGAGCCAAGCGAGACTCCGATCCAGTATGCATGGGTGTGCTCAGATTGCAGTGAGGACAAAAAGAAATCAATGAGCCACAAAGTAATTAATATCGGCTGTGACGTAAGCGGGGTACCAACTCCCAGCTACGTTTGCGACCGGGCCAGTCTGGCCCGCAACCTGACCATCCTCGACCGGGTACAGCAGCGCACCGGTTGCCGGATTCTCCTTGCCCTCAAGGGGTTTGCCATGTTCAGCCTGTTCGGCCAGATCCGTGAGGTGCTGCATGGGGCTTCGGCCAGTTCCCTTTCCGAGGCGCGTTTGGCGTCGGAGGAGTTCGGCAAGGAGGTGCATGTCTATGCCCCGGCTTACGGAGATGATGAGTTCACGGAGATCCTCACCTGCGCCGACCATCTGGTTTTCAACTCCTTCCGCCAGTGGCAGCAGTTCAAGGAACGGGTGGCCGGGGCAGGCAAGAAGATTTCCTGCGGTATCCGGGTCAATCCCCAGTACTCCGAGGTGGATGTGGATCTCTACAACCCCTGTGGCCGCTTCTCGCGCCTTGGCGTGGTCCGCGACCAGTTTCGCCCCGAGCTGCTGGAGGGGATCGAGGGGCTGCATTTTCATGCCCTTTGCGAGCAGGGTGCCGATGCCCTGGAGCACACGGTTGCAGCCTTTGAGGAGAAATTCGGCGAATTTCTTCCCGGGATGCAATGGGTCAATTTCGGGGGCGGGCACCACATCACCCGGGAGGGGTATGACCTCGACCGCCTCTGTGCCACCATCAGCCGGATTCAGGAGAAGTACGGGGTGCAGGTCTATCTGGAGCCGGGGGAGGCCATCGGCCTTAACATCGGCGTGCTGGTCACCCGGGTGATGGATATCGTGGAAAACGAGATGCGCACCGCTATCCTCGACACCTCGGCCACGGCCCACATGCCCGATGTTTTGGAGATGCCCTACCGGCCCGTGCTTTTCGGCGCGGGCGAGGTCGGCGAGTTTGCCCATACCTACCGGCTGGGCGGGTTGTCCTGCTTGGCCGGCGATGTGGTGGGCGACTATTCCTTTCCCGAACCGCTTGCCATCGGCCAACGGCTGGTTTTCGGCGACATGGCCCATTACACCATGGTCAAGACCACCACCTTCAACGGGGTGCGGCTGCCCAGCATCGTGGTCTGCGATTCGCGCACCGGTGAGAGCGAGGAGGTGCGCTCCTTTGGTTATGAGGATTACAAATCCCGGCTTTCCTAGTTTGTCGCTTTTTTCTTTTGCGGCTGTTTTTCTTCCTGGCTTTGCTCTGCCGGGGTGATATAGAACAGCCGGTACCCATCCCCTGCTATTTTTAGTCCACCAAGTTCTTTCCCGGTTCCGGTTTCTCCGGAAAACAGATCCTTCACCAGTGCTCCGTTGCCGAGAAGCCAGTCCGCCTGCACGCGGACCAGTGCCGGTTCCGTATGTTCATTCATCAGGCCCA
>VMSS01000188.1 GCA_013791995.1 Desulfurivibrio sp.
GTGGGCAAATCCATCCATCTGGGGTTGGGAGACTCCCCGGTGAGCGACTACATGACCACCGATTTCGCCACCCTGCCTCCCACAGCCACTCTGTCCGACATCCAGGAACTCATCATCGAAAACCGCCAGCGCTTCATCCCGGTGGTGGAAGAAGGCGTGGTCAAGGGAGTCATTACCCGCACCGATCTTCTCCACCTGCTGGTCAACGACCCGGCCCACATCCCCCGCCGGTTGCTGGCCGAAACCGATCAACCCTCCATCGCCCGCAACCGCAACCTCGGCGGTCTGATGACGGAGGTCTTGAACCGCGAAATCATCCTTCTATTGCAAACCCTCGGCGAGGTGGCGCAGGAGAGCGGTTACCATGCCTATGCGGTGGGGGGTTTTGTCCGCGATCTTTTGCTGCACATCAAAAACCTGGATATTGATGTGGTTGTCGAGGGCGACGGGTTGGCCTACGCCAAAAAACTCGGGAAAAAACTGGGCGGCAAGGTGCGCACCCATGAAAAATTCGGCACCGCCGTGGTGAAAATGCCAGACGGCCTCAAAATCGACATTGCCACCGCCCGGTTGGAATACTACGAATACCCGGCAGCCATGCCCACGGTGGAACTGAGTTCCATCAAGCTCGATCTCTACCGCCGCGATTTCACCATCAACGCCATGGCTATCCACCTCAACCCGGACACCTTCGGCACCCTGGTGGATTTTTTCAACTGCCAGAACGACCTCAAAGACCGGCAGATCAGAATTCTGCACAACCTCAGCTTTGTTGAGGACCCGACCAGAATCTTCCGCGCCATCCGTTTTGAGCAACGCATGGGCTTCAAAATCGGCAAACACACGGAAAAACTCATTAAAAACGCGGTTAAAATGGAGCTATTCGACCGCTTCTTCGGCCATCGTTTTTTCAACGAACTCACCATAATTCTTTCCGAGGAAAACCCCTTACCGGCCATAAACCGCATGGCGGACCTCGGATTGCTTCGCTTCCTCCACCCCACCCTGCGCATCGACCCGAAGCTCACCAAGGTCCTGGAGGAAACCCGACAGGCCCTGGACTGGCATCGGCTGCTTTATCTTGACAAGCCATGTCGGCAATGGCTCGTCTATCTGCTTGCCCTCATGACCAGCCTTCCTGCTCGAGAGGTGCTGATTTTTTGCGAACGTTTCGAGGTGCCGCCACGCCATCGACAGTTTATTCTCCGGGAGAAAATCGCCGTTACTCGGATTACCCAGATCATAAAACGCGCCGTGCCGGAAAGGGCCAGCGGATTCTATCACCTGCTCGAAGACCTTTCCCCGGAAGGACTCCTGTATCTCATGGGTATCATAAAGAAGAAATCCTGCAAAAAAGCCATTTCCCTCTATGTTACGGATTGGAGCCGCATGAAACCGGAAACAGATGGCAACGATTTGGAAAAAATGGGCTACCGGGCAGGACCGCTCTATGGTACCATCCTGCGCTGCTTGCTCGACGCACGGTTGGATGGCCTGGTGCATGATCGGACCACGGAAGCCGCCTTCATCAAGGAACATTTTTCTCTCCCGGACCAATAACCGCCCATGAACATCCCCAAGCTTATTCAGGAAATCGCCATCCTTGCCCCCCCGTTTCTGCTGGCTCTGACGGTCCATGAGTTTGCCCACGCCTTCATCGCTTACAAGCTTGGCGATCCCACCGCGCAGCGCCTGGGAAGGCTCACCCTGAATCCTTTAAAACATCTCGATCTCCTTGGGGTGCTTGCTTTTCTGATTATGAAAATCGGCTGGGCCAAACCGGTGCCGGTGGATGCCCGCTATTTTAAAAATCCGCGGCAGGACATGATCTGGGTCTCGCTGGCAGGGGTTTCCGCCAATCTTCTATTGGCCCTGGCTTGCGGCCTCGCCGCCCGACTGCTGCTCCCGATCGGCCACTTGCTCCCTATGGCGATCTTCTGGCCTCTCATCCAAATGATCGCCGCCGGCGTCTGGATCAACGTGATGCTGGCTGTTTTCAATCTTATCCCCATCCCACCTCTGGATGGCAGCCAAGTCCTCAGCAATCTCCTGCCCCCTAGAATAGCCAGGATATACCGCAAACTGGAACCCCTCGGCTTTATCATTCTGCTGGCTCTGTTTTACACCGGAATCATTCCCAAAATCATGCGCCCTCTGATCGGGTTTGCCCAAGGGCTGATTCTGGGATAAATAATTGTTGCCTGTCCGCCATTTTTTCTGTGCTACACTTGATATCAGGATGACTTACGGAACTGCCAATTACAGAGAAAGCAACAAAGAGGAATGCGTCGAATGAGTCCGAACGGCCCGAATATTCACGAAGTGCTTGCCTATGAAATAAAAAAGGAGATCGCGGACCGTTATTTCGGCTTTCGAAAACTCATTGAGGATGACAAGCTCGATTTTGTCGATAAAACAAGACAATACTCTTTCATTCTGGAAAAACGGATCAGTTTTGATCTGATCCGCATCTACATCATTCTTAAAGATGAAGATCTCATCCAACGTTTCCTGACGCTTACCGGCCTGCCGACGGATTTTTATTACGACCCCTACCTCACCCAATCCAACACCATCCGGCAAAGGGTATTTTCCGGGGTGCATATCCATGGCCTCACCCATGCCGGTCGCTTTAAAAACATGGTATTTGAGTGCTATGAACGCCTTGAAGTCCATATTGCCGAATACCGGGCAAAATTTGCCGAACTCACACAATACCGGGAAGAAATCAACGAAGAAATCGAGGCCTTCTACCGCAAGAACGACCTGGGCTCCATCATTGGCTTTCTTAAGAGCCTGGGCGACCAGAATAAATCAGGCAGCATGGAAGGCGGCATGGAAATCGGCATGGCCCAGAGCATGGAAAGCAAGATGCACATTGCTCCACAACTGCCTCCGGAACATTATCTGCCAATCATCCCGTCCCTGCCTCCCATGTCGAGCATCAAGAATGAATTAAAAGCAATCATCCGCTCTGCGTACGACGACCACGGCACAGAATTGATCCAGCTTTTGTCCCAAAAAGACAGCAAGCCAACACGATGATCATCTCCTATGGAAATTTATTTTGCTTTTTTGATAAACAAACGATATACAATTAGGCATACCTTAAATTATTAATCTGCCTTGGAGCCCAACATGAACCCCTCATCCAACCCTACTGTATCGTGCGTGCAACATCTGTCCGTA
>VMSS01000215.1 GCA_013791995.1 Desulfurivibrio sp.
ACCCACTCTTCTTTAATACCGAGATCTTGATCTCTTTAATGCAATAAAACTCCCGAAGCTTAAAGCTCCGGTTTCTTGGGGCCCATCTTTTACTTCGCTCACTATTCAGTTTTCAATGATCGCTGCGCCAAGGTGGCTGACCCGAAGTCAGTCTTGGCCTCCATCGTTGCGGAGAGCGGCAAATTAGTCGATCCGGCCCCCCACGTCAACCCTATTTTTTACTTTTTATTCACCACACACCAAAAAGCACAGTAATCCATTGAAATAAATTAGATTTTTTCTTGTTGACCTACCCCCATTGTTTGTGAATTAATACAATTGAAGCCATTTTTCATACTATATAATGTAATAGGCACTGGCCGATTGCCTTGGGGGTAACCATGCACGAAGCGCTCTTTTACATCCATCCCGCCGACACCCCCGACCATGTCCGCTGCCTGCTCTGCCGTCACAATTGCCTGATCGCTGAAAATCACCGGGGAATCTGCAAAGTCCGGGAAAACCGGGGCGGGGTGCTTTACAGCCTCAACTACGGGCGGTTGATCAGCGAAAATATCGACCCTATTGAAAAGAAGCCCGTCTTTCATATGCTGCCAGGCTCCCGCTCCTATTCTATTGCCACGGTGGGCTGCAATTTCCATTGCAAACATTGCCAAAATTACGAAATCTCCCAGTATCCCCACCGCCATGAAGGTGAAATTCCCGGCACCCAGCGCACCCCGGAAGAAGTGGTGCAAGCCGCGCAACGGGCCGGGTGCCAGTCCATCAGCTACACCTATGTGGAGCCAACCATTTTTTACGAGTTCGCCCTTGATACCGCCAAACTTGCCCGAAAGGCGGGCATGAAGAATATCTTTGTGAGCAACGGTTATACCGGAGCTGAGGCCACCCGTGAACTTGCCCCGTATCTTGACGCCAACAATATCGATCTCAAAGGTTTCACTGACAAGTTTTACAAGGAGCTGTGCGGCGCCAGACTACAGCCTGTGCTTGATACGATCCGGCTGATGAAGGAGTTGGGGGTCTGGGTGGAGGTCACCACCCTGGTGATTCCGGGCTGGAACGATTCGGACGATGAATTGCGCGACATTGCCCGTTTCATCAAGAGCATTTCTGCTGATATTCCCTGGCATGTCACCCGTTTCTGGCCCACCTATAAATTGACCGACCGTTCGCCAACCCCCCACCACACCCTGGTTCGCGCCAGGGAAATCGGCCTGAACGAGGGGTTGCACTATGTCTATGTCGGGAATATTCCCGATGACACCGGAGAAAACACCCTCTGCCCGAACTGCGGGAAACTGGTCATCGAACGGGCCGGCTTTGCGGTAAAACAACAACTGATGACCGACGGAAAATGCACCCACTGCAACACACCCATCGTCGGCATTTTTTAGGAGACATTGCAAAACAATCAGCTCGTCAGCTCGCCTTATGCCGCAAACAACATCAAATACTCCCATTATTGTTTTTTCACGATGACCCAGGAGCCATCACAGGAAGCGCCCCTATCTTTTTTGCTCCTCGCACCGGTTACCTTCCGCCGTTTCCAGTGGCCTCATCCCGTAATTCTTATTGACGAAAAAGGCACAATCAGTTTTAATACTTTGATTTTTACTGAGGCCTATAACCGCCATATTTTCTCGCACAGAAAGGGCACCTTTATCCTTGCTATATTCTCTGTATCAACTTACCGGCTGGCTCATTTTCATTGTCGTTTCGCCTTTTGCCTGTATTTATCTGGCTATCTCGGGCAAACATCGCCAAGGACTCCGGCAACGCTTTGGGCATGTTGAAGACGTTCAACTTGACGAGGAGAAACCTGTCCGCATCTGGCTGCATGCCGCATCGGTTGGCGAACTCCAGGTTGCCTTGGCGCTGATTCCCGAGATAAAAAAACAGCTGCCCGAGGTTTCCATCGTTGTCTCAACCGGAAATCGCCACGGACTGGCCATGGCGACCCAACGATTGCCCGAAGATGTTCCCTGCTTTTTCGCACCGCTTGACCTCATCGGTATTGTCAACCGGACCTTGAAAACGATCCGGCCTACTATATATGTCTGCCTGGAAACCGAACTGTGGCCGAACATCATCCGGCAGGCGCAACACCACGGAGCCAAGCTGTTTCTGCTGAACGGCCGCCTTTCTGCAAACTCGTATGTCGGCTACAGAAAAATAAAAAGTTTCATGCAGGATCTGCTTTCCTGTTTCACCAAAATTTCCGTTATCCAGGGTGATGACGCCAAACGATTCAGGGCGTTGGGCGCTGACCCTGCCAACATACGAATTCTTGGCAACGCCAAGTACGACCAGATAGTAACCCAAACAGACTCGAATCTGGGGGAACATTACCGGCAGATGCTGGGTCTCCATCTCCAGCAACCGGTGCTGGTTACAGGCAGCACCCATACGGGTGAAGAAGCGATGCTGGTCGAGGTGTTTCGCTCCTTGCAGGAACGCCTCCCGGATCTTGTCTGGATAGTTGCCCCCCGACACCTTCGGCGGCTCACTGAAGTTGAAAAACTTTTCAAGGAGCAAGGAATCGCCACCATGCGATTACGGCAGGTGCAGGAACAAGGCCGCAGCACCGACGTGGTTTTGATCGACACCATGGGGGAACTGGCCGGACTCTATTCCATGGCCACCTATGTTTTCTGCGGAGGAAGCCTGGTAGAGCGCGGCGGCCACAATGTTTTAGAGGCGGCGGCCTGGGGAACCCCTGTTTTTTACGGCCCTCACATGGCGGACTTTTCCGACGCCAAAGCACTGCTTGAGGCTGAAAACGCTGGTTTTTGCGTAAAGAATCCAAAAGAACTCACCAATAAACTTCTCTATTTTATTGAGAGACCGGAAGAATATGCCGTGGCAGGGCGGGGCGCCTTGAAAGTCGCGAGCAGACAGCAGGGCTCGGCCCAAAAGCAGGTCGCCCTCATCACAGAGGATCTGCATTCCGTAACGCATTCATCGTGCGTACATAATACAAATTAGAGCTTAGGAAATTTCTATGAAAGCACTTATCGCCCTTGAAGACGGCACTATTTTTGAGGGGAGGTCCTTCACCGGCCCCGGAGAAACCAGCGGCGAGATCGTATTCAACACCGGCATGAGCGGCTATCAGGAGGTACTCACCGACCCGTCCTACAAAGGGCAGATCGTCACGATGACCTACCCGCTCATCGGCAACTACGGCGTCAACCCCGAGGACATGGAGTCGGACAAGGTGCAGGTCGAGGCCTTTCTCATCAAGGAATACAACGCCATCCCCAGCAATTTCCGTTCAACCGGGACGCTCGGCGATTTCCTTAAAAAGTACAACATTCTTGGGGTCGAAGGCATAGACACCCGGGCACTGACCCGTCATATCCGTACGGCCGGGGCGCTCAAGGGCGTTGTTTCCACCGAAGATCTCGACCCTAAATCCCTCATCCAGAAAGCCAAGAATTCTCCCGGTCTGGTCGGCCGGGATTTAGTCCGGGAAGTAACCTGTGGTGAGCCCTACGGCTGGAAGGACAACAAACCCGCTCCCGGCAGCAATTTCAGCACGGCCGCTGCGGGCAAATACAAGGTTGTCGCCTATGATTTCGGCCTGAAATACAACCAGCTCAGACTCCTGACCGAACGGAACTGCTCGGTGCAGGTTGTCCCCTGCACCACCTCAGCCGACGAGATCCTGGCCATGAACCCGGACGGGGTTTTTCTTTCCAACGGCCCAGGTGACCCCGCCGGCATTCCGGGGATTGTCGACAATATCCGCGCCCTCTTCGGCAAGAAACCCATCTTCGGCATCTGCCTGGGCAACCAGCTTCTCGGCCTTGCCTATGGTGGCACCACCTACAAGCTCAAATTCGGCCACCGCGGCGCCAACCAGCCGGTCAAGGATCTCACCACCGGCAAGATTGAAATAACCTCGCAAAATCACGGATTCTGTGTTGATTCCACCACCCTGAATCCCGATGATATAGAACTGACCCATATCAACCTCAACGATAGCAGCGTCGAAGGGATGCGGCACCGGAAATATCCGATCTTTTCCGTGCAGTATCATCCGGAAAACGCACCGGGGCCGCATGATTCGCTGTATCTCTTTGACCGTTTCATCGAGATGATGCAGTAGTAGCGTGGCCAGCAGCAGCGACAACCGACAGCGTAACACCTCATCAATTGAGATAACCACAAGCAGGTAAGAAAATCCGATGCCTAAAAGAACCGA
>VMSS01000181.1 GCA_013791995.1 Desulfurivibrio sp.
GATGCCGTGACCACCCGGGGCGCGAAACATCTGGGTGAGTTGCTGGT
The DNA here is from genome assembly GCA_013791995.1 of Desulfurivibrio sp. Classification (GTDB taxonomy): domain Bacteria; phylum Desulfobacterota; class Desulfobulbia; order Desulfobulbales; family Desulfurivibrionaceae; genus Thiovibrio. The sequence continues at coordinate 48 of VMSS01000181.1, forward strand.
TTTGCGACGGAGCGGCTACCGGGCCGTGGTATTTTTCTGTGTTCAGCGGGAGGATGTGGATTATTTTTCGCCAGCCGATCATATTGATCCGCAATATGGCGAGACACTGCGGGAGGTGGCGGCCCAGGGGGTGGAGGTGCTGGCCTATGGGGCGGCATTGAGCCCGGAGGCGATCACGATTGTCCGGTCGCTGCCGGTGCGGTTGTCGAAATGATTGACGGTGCGCCTTGTTTTTTGCCTCCCCTCCCTTTACGGGAGGGGACTGAGGGGTGGGTGAAGTTGTCGAATGCTTCGAATATGGCCAGCCACTCCCCACCCCCTAACCCCCTCCCGCAGGTACGCGCAGACTCCGGGGGGCGGGGGGACTGTGTCGCAAAATGCAGGCACTGCTTTTCTCAGCTTGCAGCGTGGCAGACCTTGCAATAGAGTGAAAAAAATAACAGAGTCGCTTGGCGCGGCCTGGGGAGAATATGATGCAGGAAAAACCAAAAGCGGTGGTCTTACTCAGCGGCGGACTCGATTCGGCCACGGTACTGGCCATGGCCATGGCCGAGGGGTATGAGTGCTGCTGTCTGAGCTTTGCCTACGGTCAGCGCCAGCAGGTGGAGTTGGAGCGGGCAAAGGCCAACGTCGCCCGCAGGGGGATCACAAAGCATCTCATCCTTCGCCTTGATCTCGACGCCATCGGCGGCTCGGCCTTGACCACGGATGCGGCGGTGCCCAAGGGGCGCGACCAGGCGGAGATGAACGCTTCCATCCCCATCACCTATGTGCCGGGCCGCAACACCATCTTTCTCTCCTATGCCATGGCCTGGGCCGAGGTGCTGGGCGCGGGCGATGTGTTCATCGGGGTCAATGTTATGGATTACAGCGGCTATCCCGACTGCCGCCCGGAATTTCTCGAAGCCTTTGAACGGGTGGCAAACCTGGCCACCAGGGCCGGGGTGGAAGGGGAAACCCGTTTGCGTGTCCATGCGCCGCTTCTTAAGATGACCAAGAAGGAGATTATTGAAAAAGGGTTTGATCTCGGGGTGGATTACGGGTTGACTCATAGCTGTTATGACCCGGACGGGAAGGGACGGGCCTGCGGGTCTTGCGATAGCTGTATTTTGCGGCTCAAGGGGTTTGCCGAGGCCGGGCGGGTTGATCCGGTGGAATATCAGTGAGTTGCCTGCCAGGCAATCTTAGTTAACTACCATGCAGTTATGGCAGTTAAATCCCATTGGCACGCCGCCGAGCACCGCAGAGGCTGCCGAAAAGGGGATTTGCACTGTTTGAGCGTAGCGAGTTTGCAAAGCCCCGGCAGCATCGAGGAGCGCAGGGGATCCCGCCTGAGGCGGGACAAGAGACACAGGGGGCCTTTTCTTTGGTTCGTTTCTTTGGGCAAGCAAAGAAATGAACAGAAGAAAGAAGTCATTTACTCGGGCGACAGAGATTGTTTGGTAATCAGAGAATTGCACAATGAAGAGGAAACTATGAAAAATGCATTGGGCGGGCTGTTTATGGTCGGCCTACCTGGCACCGAGCTGGACGATTCCACCCGTAACCTTATTAAGTCATACGGGATCAATAATTTTATCCTGTTCAAGCGAAACGCAGAGAACCCGGAACAGATTCGCACTCTTTGTCTCGGGCTTGTCGATGCCTGTCGCGCCGCCGGGCTGGATGCGCCGCTGATTTCTATCGACCAGGAAGGCGGAACCGTGGCCCGGCTCAAGGCTCCCCATTTCACTGAGTTTCCCGATGCCCGAGCGCTTGCGGAAAGCGCGCGGGGCGAGGAGCTGCTGGTCGAGTATGCCACAACCTGCGCCCGCGAGCTGCTGGCAGTGGGGATCAACATGAATCTTGCTCCGGTGCTGGATGTGAGTCCTGCCGGGCTTGGTTTGTTCATGGAGCGCCGCTCCCTGGGCGGGACGCCTGAGCAGGTGGCCCGGTTGGGTGCGTTGGTGATTGCGGCTATGCAGGAGAACGGTTTGGCTGCCTGCGGGAAGCATTTCCCCGGGTTGGGCGGAGCGACCTTGGACCCCCACGAGGTGCTGCCCGTGGTGGACCGATCCCTTGAAGAGCTGCGCGCTTGCGACCTGGTGCCGTTTGCCGCCGCCATCCGGGCGGGGGTGGCCGGGGTAATGACCTCCCATACCGTGTATCCGCAATTCGATCCGGAACAACCGGCCACCCTGTCGCCCCGCATTTTGGGCGGGTTGCTCCGCGACGAGCTGGGCTACGATGGTATGATAGTCACCGATGATCTTGAGATGGGGGCCATTGAAAATGAAGGCACGGTTGCGGATGCGGCTCTTGTTGCCTTTCAGGCCGGGGCAGATATGCTGTTGATCTGCCAGGAGCATGCGAAGATTATTGCGACGTATCAATTGTTGAGTAAGGTCGTGGGCGGGGAGATTTCCGAGGAGAGGGTGCGGAGGTCGCTTGAACGGATTGGGGCGGTGCGGGAGCGATTTGCTGGGGAGTGAGGTCGTGATTTTCGTATATATTTCGTTTACATGAAAGGATAATTGATGCCATCAAAACTCATTAGGGAAGAATTTATTTCTGCGATCAATTTGGCTTTGCGCCGCTACGAATCATCGACTGGTCTTGATCATGCCGGAATGGTTGGCCGAGTACGAGAAATCTTCACCGAAAATTTATTAAAACCAATTCTTTATCCTGGGACCGAAATAGGGAACGGCAAAATAGTTGACTCCACAGGTAACGCATCGGCAGAGACAGACTTAGTTGTATACAGCCGTAATACCCTGCCGCCATATGTTTATGGTCACTCTGTCGGGGTGTATCCCGTTGAGTCATGTATTTATGCTATTGAAGTTAAAAGTAAACTAACAGCGAACGAAGTTAAAACATCTATTCAAAAGGTCCACAAATTGCATGAACTGAAGTGTCTATATTCATTTTACCCTCTTAACGCCACGCAACCTTATGGGCCTGCTTGTACGTTCACCATCCCGGTTTTGTTTTCATTTTCATCTGATCTTTCTGGAACAGGAAAAACGGAAATAGAACGTTACCGAGAATTAGATCCAAACGCCAATACCTCGCCAGCAATTCCTGTAATTTGTGTAGCTGGACGCGGTTATTGGAGATTTGAGACAAAACGTGACAAACCCTGTTGGATTCATCACCCTCCAACTGACGAGCATGATGAAATCATTGATTTTATAAGTGGTGTATCAAACACAATTCCAGAACAAGTATGGATGCGAGGCCATCCACGGTATGGAAATTACATCAGTATTAATCGTGAAATGAAAGAATGTTAAAAAAGCATATAACAAATTTTTACGAGGAAAATAGGAGCAGATTTATTTCCCTGATTGTCAAGCAATCTCAGTAGGCTGAGGAATCTGCTTCATCCTTCTGTCCTTTTTCTTTGCTTGCCAAAAGAAAAAGAACGAAAAAGAAAAGGCACCCAGTCACTTGTCCCGCCGTTGGCGGGATTCCCGGAGTTTATCCCCTGCGGGGACTCCTCGATGCTGCCGGGGCTTTGCAAACTCGCGGAGTTTATACCCGTAAGGGTACTCAAACAGTGCAAATCCCCTTTTCGGCAGCCCCTGCGGTGCTCGGCGACGTGGCGATGGGATTTTCTTGGCTGCCGGTTATGTGGGGCCAGATGAGATTAGAGCAAAGAATACGGTTATTTCTCTCGCAGGACCATCAGTTATGCCTATTCATCCCCGCAGTCAATATCTTTCCCGCATGTACACGCCCTGCCCTTAAAGCTAAAAAAGAACTTCAACCCCTTGCGCACGGTATCCGAAAATATCTTTTTCGAGAAAACCGAGCCGATCACCCTTTTGTTGATCTCGCCCAGAGTGGGGTAGGGGTGGATGGCTGAGGCGATTTTTGACAATCCCACCCCGCCGTTCATGATGGCCACCCATTCGCTTAAGAGTTCCCCGGCATGCGGCCCGAGAATCTGGATGCCGAGGGGTTTTTCTTTGCGGTCCAGCAGCAGCTTTATCCGGCCAACCCCTTCTCCTTCGGCCAGTCCCCGGTCATTGTCTTTGAACTCTTCGCTCCAGACCGAGTAGTCGATGCCTGCCTCCTTGGCGCGTTTTTCATTCATGCCGATGCTGGCCAGTTCCGGGTGGGTGTAGGTGCACCAAGGCACGTGGGTGTAGTCGGCCTTTTTGGGCAGATGAAAAATTGCGTTGCTCAAAACCACCCCGCCTTCATAGCCCGCGACATGGGTAAACTGATAACCGCCGATGACGTCGCCTGCTCCGTAGATATGCTTGTGGTTTGTTTTGAGATATTTGTTCACTGTGACCCCTTTCTGGTCGAAGGCGACATCGATTTTTTCCAACCCCAGTCCTGCCACATTCGGAGCGCGGCCCATGGCCACCAGGATTGCTTCGGCCTTGAGCGTTACGATTTCGCCCTTGGATTTTTTGATCACCACCTCCCGTTCGCGCCCCAGATCGCCAACCCGGACCACGGAAGTGTTTAGGCGAAAGACAACCCCTTCCTCCTCCAGCGTCTGCTTGGCAATATCCGCCATGTCCTGGTCTTCCTTGCTGAGTATCTGGCCGCTGCGCTGGATCACCGTCACCTTGGTGCCGAGGCGGCAGAAGGCCTGGGCCATTTCCACGGCTATGGGTCCGGCGCCGAGGATGATCATCGATCCGGGCAGCCTGTCCAGATAAAAGATATCGCGGTTAGTGAGGTAGGGGGTTTTATCGAGGCCTGCAATGGGCGGGATCGCTGAGGATGAGCCGGTGGCGATCAGCCAGGTGCGGGCGGAGATTGTTTTGCCGCCCAAAGTAACGGCGTGTTCGTCGGTGAACTCAGGCGTGCCGAACTCGACCTTGGCGCCCAGTTTGCAGAACCGTTCCACCGAATCATGCTTCTGGATGACTCCGATCACGGACTTGATCCGGGCGGAGACCTCTCTGAAATCCACCGGCGGCGGGGTGATTGGTGGGAGGCCGAATTGAGCCCCGTTTTTCATGAGATGATAGACATGCGCCGTTTTGATCAGGGTTTTGCTCGGGACGCAGCCGTAATGCAGGCAATCGCCGCCCAACGCCTCTTCCTTTTCGATAAGCAGGGTTTTGGCCCCAAGCTGGGATGCCCCGGAAGCGACAGTGAGGCCTGCCGCGCCGCCGCCGATAATACCGATGTCATAATCATGGTTTGCCATGCAGCGTCTCCTTTTTTAGGACCTGAATTTTGCTTTGTAGAGACCGAGAATTTTTTTAACGCCGATGGGAAAGAGGCCCAGAATTGCGAAGGAAATCAAAATCCTCGGCGACATGATCCCGGACAGCGAATCGATTTTTGCCAATTCCTTGCCGGCGTTGACGTAGACAATGGTTCCGGCAAGCATGCCGATCTGCGACACCCAGTAATAGGTGAAGAGCCGCATCCGGGTGAGGCCCATGAGCAGGTTGATCACAAAAAACGGGAAAATGGGCACCAGGCGCAACGAAAAAAGATAAAAAGCGCCTTCTTTTTCAATGCCGTTATTGATGGTGGCTAGCCTGTCACCGAACTTGTTCTGCACCCATTCGCGAAGCAAAAATCGGGAAACCATACAGGCCAGGGTGGCCCCGATGGTGCTGGCAAAGGAGACGGCGACCGTGCCGACCACCAGGCCGAACAATCCTCCGCCCGCCAGGGTGAGCACTGCGGCTCCGGGCAGCGACAGGGCGGTGACCGCGATGTAGACCCCCATGTAAGCGGCCACGACTAGAAATGGATTCGACTGGTAGAGGGCCTGGAATTTTTCTTGCGATGTCTTGAGGTAGTCAAGGGTGAGGTACTGGCCCAGATCGAAATAGCGGAAGGCGATGAAGCCCAGCACGAGTATGGTGAGAATGATAATTTTATTCTTTAATTTTGAGGTGTTATCCGTCATGACGTTTCACCTTTGTCATTTTCATGTATTCAGGCTGTGATGGTTTCCTGGTAAGCCGGAAATTTTTCCAGACAGGTGCTTCGACAGGCTCAGCACGAGCGGAATGGTATACGTTATTGGAAAGTTCGCCGCTTGAAACCGAACATTTTGATTTCGGAGAAAGGCGTTTTTCAAGTTCATCAAGCTGTATACGTGGTCGAGGATATCTTGCCGCCGCTGCCGGTCCAGTCTGTATGGAAAAATTCGCCGCGTGGCCGGTCGGTCCGTTCATAGGTATGGGCGCCGAAATAGTCGCGCTGTGCCTGAAGCAGGTTGGCAGGCAGCCGACCGCTGCGGTAGCCGTCATAATAGGCCAGGGCCGAGGAAAAGGCCGGGGTCGGAATCCCGAGTTCTGCGCCCTTGGCGACAACCTTGCGCCAGCCTGCCTGGGCACCATGGATCGCCGTACGGAAAAAATCATCAAGCAGGAGGTTTTCCAGGGCGGGGTTTGCATCAAAGGCCTGTTTGATATTGGTAAGAAAAGCACTGCGGATGATGCAGCCGCCCCGCCACATAAGGGCGATGCTGCCGTAATTCAGTTTCCAGCCGTAGCTTCCGGCTGCTTCACGCATAAGCATATAGCCCTGGGCGTAGGAAATGATTTTTGAGGCATAGAGGGCATCGTGCAGGTGGGTCACGAACTCGCGCGCGTTGCCGGTAAAATCGGTGTTCGGCCCCTCAAGTACAGCGCCGGCCTTGACCCGCTCCTCCTTCATTGCCGACAGGAACCGGGCAAACACGGCCTCACCGATGAGGGTGAGGGGGATGCCCAGATCAAGGGCGTTGATTCCCGTCCACTTGCCGGTGCCCTTTTGTCCGGCCGTATCCAGGATTTTTTCCACCAGGGGAGCGCCGTCTTCATCCGTTACACCGAGAATGTCGGCTGTGATTGCAATAAGATACGAGTCCAAAGCTCCCCTGTTCCATTGGAAAAACACGCTCTGCATGGCCGCAGCGTCCATGTTCAGGCCGCGGTGCATGAAATCATACGCCTCGCAGATAAGCTGCATGTCGCCATATTCGATGCCGTTATGCACCATTTTGACGAAATGTCCGGCCCCATCTTCGCCGACCCAGTCGCAGCAGGGCGCTCCATCGACCCGGGCGGCAATCGTCTGAAAAATATCCTGTATCTGCGGCCAGGCTTTGGGATTACCGCCGGGCATGATGGAGGGACCCTTGCGCGCGCCTTCCTCGCCGCCGGAGATCCCGGTGCCGATAAAGAGGATGCCTTTATCGGCCAAAGCGCGGGTGCGGCGGGTGGTGTCGGTGTAGAGCGAGTTGCCGCCGTCAATGATGATGTCGCCACGATCCAGATGCACCAGGAGCAGATCGATAAACGAATCAACCACCTCTCCGGCTTTGACCATGAGCATGATGCGGCGGGGCGTTTTCAGGGTGGATACCAGCTCTTCCATGGAATGGGTACCGATGATCTTTGTTCCTCTGGCAGGTCCTGCCATGAAATCATCGACTTTTGCGGTGGTCCGGTTAAAGACGGCCACCGTAAACCCATGGTCGTTCATGTTCAGCACCAGATTCTGGCCCATGACAGCGAGGCCGATCAGTCCGATATCCGCTTGTGGCATGCTCTTTTCCTCAATTGAAGTCCTGATTGGGCACCAACTTTTCAGGCTATGCGACGATCCATTGCCGACCATCCTTTTCAAGGAGGTGATCGCCAGCCGCCGGGCCCCAGCCGCCGGCGGAGTAGATTTCCGGCGTGTCTGGTGCGGTGGTCTTTTTGGTGGCGGTGCAGGTGTCGTAATCCCGCAGGACCGGAGTCAACAGCCGCCATGATGCTTCCACCCCATCTTTGCGCCAGAACAGGGTCTGATCCCCGCGGATGCAGTCCAGGATGAGAGTGGAGTAATCCTCGTCCATTTCGCTGCCAAACACGTCCCGATAGTTGAAATCCATCTGCATTGTGGTCAGGCACATTTTTGCGCCGGGTACCTTTGCCTGACAGGAAAGAGAGAGCCCCTGCTTCGGCTGGATGTCGAATATCAGCACATTCGGTGCTGGGGCAACGGGTGCGTTTGCCTGGGAAAACATGCAATGGGGCGCTTTTTTAAAGACAAGGGCGATCTGGGTCAGTTTTTTTTCAAGCCGCTTCCCGGCGCGCAGGTAAAAGGGCACCCCTTTCCAGCGCCAGTTGTCGACAAACATCTTCATGGCAAAATAGGTTTCCGTGCAGGAGGTAGGCGCTACTCCTTCCTCTTCTCGGTACCCTTTGATTCTGTTTTCGGCGATCAGTCCTTCCCCATATTGCCCCCGGACCAGTTGCGCGTCCAGATTCTTCAAGTCAAAAGGGCGGATCGATTTCATGAATTTCACGTTTTCATCCCGCACGTTTTCCGAGTCAAAAGAGACCGGAGGTTCCATGCCCACCAGCGCCGCCAGTTGCAGCATGTGGTTTTGAAACATGTCCCGCAGCAATCCGGCTGGTTCGAAATATCCGGCCCGGTGCTCCACGCCAAGCGACTCGGCCACGGTTATCTGGACATGGTCGATGTGCGCGCAGTTCCAGGCGGGTTCGAAAATCGGGTTGGCAAACCGGAACATGAGAATATTCTGGACGGTCTCCTTGCCGAGATAATGGTCTATCCGATAGATCTGGTCATCGGAGATATGCTCCAGCAGATCGGTGTTCAGCCTGTCGGCGCTTTCAAGATCCCGGCCAAAGGGTTTTTCAACGATCACCCGGTGGAACGGGTGATCGTTCTGGTGTCTTTTTACCAAACCGTTTTTCCCCAGTTCAGCAACAATGACGGCATAGAGCGGGGGTGGCGTGGCAATATGAAAAACCAGATTGCCGCTCGTGGCGAAGCGCGTCGCAAGTTCTTTCGTCTTTTCTTTCAGCCGTTGATATCCGTCACTGAGGTCATAGCTGCCGGACACATAAAAACACTTGTCCGCAAACGATGTTATTTCGTCCTCGGGGATACTGTTATCGGCGTGACGTATTGATTTTTTCACCCTGTCTCTGAACGCATCGTCGTCCATGGTTGAGCGGGCAAAACCAATTATGAAAAATTCTTCCCCCACCCTTTTCGACCGGTACAGAGAAAAAACCGAGGGCAGCAGTTTTCTCTGGGTGAGATCCCCAGAGGCTCCGAAGATCACATAGCCGCATCCCCCGCCTGTAACGAGTTCGCAGGCCTCGACATTTTTGGATCTCTCGTTGCTTTCCATTGGAGGCCTCCTGTATTTTTCTTCGTGCTGGCGGTTGAAGGTGGCGAAATTCCTAATAAATCAGTGAGTTGCCATCGCTGATATTTTCATTTCCCCTCAAGCTCTTTATTGTAAAGAATAGTCTTCTGTGCAGTATAGTTTATTCTGAAAAGATCATTTCACAAATTTCATGGCTGCCGAGTTCATGCAGTAGCGAAGGCCGGCGGGTTTCGGTCCATCTTCAAAGACGTGACCCAGGTGCGCATCACAGCGGCTGCAAATCACCTCTGTTCGGCGAGTAAAGAAGCTGTTGTCCGGCCTGGTGGTTATGTTTTCCGGGGCAATTGGCTGTGTGAAGCTGGGCCACCCGGTGCCGGACTCGTATTTATGCTCTGAGCTGTACAGGTCATTGCCGCAACCGATGCACTGATAGATTCCCTGCTCGTGATTATTCCAGGTATCGCCCGTAAATGGTTGCTCCGTCCCCTTTTCTCTGGTGACATGGTACTGCTCCCGGGAAAGAAGTTTGCGCCATTCTGTCTCTGTTTTGATGACTTTTTCACTCATAATGTATCCTTTTGCCGTAACCGAATAAAGCCGGATTTTTCCCGGTGTTGCTTCGATTATATCGACGCTTGCCTGCTCCGAACCGCCATTGCTACAGGCAGTGATGATGCCGGAAATCAGTAAAAGAAAGACCATGATAATAGAGCGGTTCATGTTGATTCTCCTTGTGGGGGTTTCATCTTGAAGATCAAAAGTGCTATTTTTAATGGCCAGCCTCTTCGCCCCACAGTTCCTTGAGTCTGCGGTCGCGACCGCATCTGTCCCGGTAGTAGTTGTACCTCAGGGGATTTTTTTTGTAGTAGTGCTGGTGATATTCCTCGGCCGGGAAAAAATCCCCGGCTTGGGTAATCTCGGTTACGATATCTTCCCGGAACGGTTTGCTCTTTTCGAGAATCTCTTTTGATTGCATGGCCCAGTGGCGCTGTTCTTCCGTGTGGTAGAATATACCGCTGCGATATTGGTTTCCGTTGTCGCAAAACTGACGGTCTTTTACTGTTGGGTCGATATTGTGCCAGAATACCGCAAGAAGTTTCTCATAGCTGATTTTCGTGGGATCGTAGACAACCTCTACCGCCTCGGCATGGCCTGTCCCCCCGGCGGAAACTTCCTCATAGGTTGGGTTTTTCGTGTTTCCTCCGGTATACCCAGAGGTAACCGAAACCACGCCCTGCAGTTCGTCGAAAGGCTTTTCCATGCACCAGAAGCAGCCTCCGGCAAAGATGGCTTTATCCAGTTTGTCCGACGGTAATACCGCAGTTTTTTTGGCGTTGTTATTCTCCGGAGAAGATGTGCATCCGGCAGAAAAGGCAAGAACCACGGCGCCAATCATCCAAAAAATCAGCATCAGTCCTTTCATTGTTTTTGCTCCTTTTCACGACTCAGGTTTAACTCCGGTTCGGTGCCAAGATAGGTGCCGGCCTCCCGAAGCCATTTTTCCATCGATTGGACAGAAACCAGTTGAGGGTCGAAGGTGACCCGATTAATCTCTCGTCCTTCTTTCCAACCCTTTTGCACCGAGATAATGCCCGGTCGTCCCTTCAGGGTTGAGACGCCCACATCGTAGCAAGCAACGGTGAAGGTAACACTTTTCATTTCGTTTCGATCCGCCGTATACGCCGCGGTGGCCAGCCCCAGCGCCAATAGCAGTATTGCCAGTTGTATTCCTTTCATTGCCATAATTCCTCGAGATCAGATTGTGTTGTTCTCGGTGAGAACTATCCGGGCGGTCAGTAACAAGAAAAGCCACATCCGAAGATGCGGCTTTTCTTGTTACCTATCCACATCTCATTACTTGGTTGTGGGTGTCATCATCGGATCAGAAGGGGCCATTTCTTTCATTTCATCCATGGCTTTCTTGTCTTCTTTATGTTTCCCCATTTCATCTTTTTTTATCGCCGGTTCTTTCGTCATCGGCTTCATTTCTTCTTTCATCATCGGTTTAGCGTCTTCCTTCATCATCGGCTCAGCAGCGAAGGCGATTCCCGCGAAAGAAAGGGAAACAAGAGCAACCAGCAGACCAGACAGAATTTTGTTCATTTTTTCATCCTCCATGTGAAAGTGTTTAGGTTGACAGCATGTGCAACTAAACTAGCAAGTCAACATGAAGAGGGAATAATGGTTTTGTAAAGATTTGATAAAGCTTCGTCTAGGCAGGAAGGGTGAACCAAACGCGGGTGTAGTTCTCGTCGCTTTCAGCTCCGACTTTGCCGCCATGGGCTTCAATCAACTCCTTAACGATTGCCAAGCCGATGCCAGCGCCCCCCGCATCCCGTGAGCGCGAGCGATCCTCCCGGAAGAAACGCTCGAAGATGAACGGGATATCTTTTTCGGCGATTTTTGCGCAACTGTTGGTAAAAGTGGTCTTGATGCCGTCCGATGTCCGAATGGTGGAAATTGTGACGCTTCCATTGCGCGGGGTGTATTTCCAGGCATTATCGGTCAAGTTGCGGATAGCCTGGAGAAGTTTGTCGCTGTCTGCCAGTACCGTATCGTTTTCAGACTCCAACAGCCATTCAACACGGATTGATTTTTCCTGGAAGTTGGGCCGGTAGAGGTCCATGATCTGGGCGAGCAGCAGATGCAACGATATTTCCTTGCGGTCGAGAAAAGCCTTTGCTGCGTCGGCTTTTGCCAATTGCTGGAGGTCCTCGACCAAGTGGACAAGACGCAAAGATTCCTGCTCAAGCATTGTGAAGGTTTTGCGAGAGGGGGGGATGATTTCATCGCTCAGGGCTTCCATATACCCGCGAAGGTTTGTCATGGGCGTGCGTAATTCATGGGCAATGTCAGCGACCATGTTCTTGCGCAGCCGCTCAACCTTCTCAAGATTATCAGCCATGTGGTTGAAAGACTCGGCAAGTTGTCCTACTTCGTCTGCTGAAACTACATCCACGCGATCGGCGTAATTGCCATTGGCGATTTGTCTGGTGATAGCTGTCATCTGGAAAAGGGGGCTCAACACCCTGCGAGTTAACAGGTAGTTGAGCAGCAGGGCAAGCGCCAGTGCTGCAATGGAAGCCCAGATCAGATATCGGTGTATTGCAGCCAGGAACATCCGATGAGAATCGGCCGGATCAATGTGGTATTGCTCCATGAGCGTTGTGAAATAGTCGGCCGCAAGTTGATCGATGGCCAGCCAGACCACAAGGATTATGACCGCGATGACCGGGACAATGTTGCCGATAAGTAACTTCCAGAGCAGGTGTTGTCTCATCTGGTGCGCCTAAGCCTCCCGGTCGTCGTTGAATCGGTAGCCATATCCGCGGACCGTCAGGAGGTAACGTGGATTGGACGGATCGTCCTCGATTTTTTTGCGGAGTTTGCCGATGTGGACGTCTACGACCCGGTCGATAACAGCCACGCCATTTCCGTGGCAATGGTCCAAAAGCTCATCTCTGGAAAAAGCCTTTCCAGGTGCGTTCATCATTGCATAAAGTATCTTGTATTCCAAGGAAGTCAGCGTAATCGGCCCCCCATTTCTGGTAACAATGCGTTTCACTGGATCCAGTTCAAGCCCTGCGAAAGAGAGGGGCTTTGTGGCAGGACGAAGTGGAACAGCCGATCTGGCTCGGCGAAGGATTGCTTTGACCCGTTCCACCAATTCGCGGGGGCTGAACGGCTTAACGACATAATCGTCGGCACCCATCGACAAACCAGCCACCCGGTCGATCTCATCTTCACGAGCCGTCAGCATAAGAATGGGGACATCCGAATCTTTTCGTAAAGTCCGGCAGATTTCCCAGCCGTCTACCTTTGGAAGCATAATGTCGAGGATTACGAAAACCGGTTTGTGTTCTTGTGCCGCTGCGAGGGCTTCCAGTCCGTCGTGGGCAAGAACGATAGAAAAGCCTTCACGTTCGAGATAGGTCGCTATCAGGGCAGCAGTGTTGCGGTCATCTTCAATTATCAATACCGGACCCTGGTTGTCGCTGGATTGGGGCATGCTTTTCTCCGCTGTCGTTTTATCCGGCTGTACTTGAAAATATTGAGCAGTGATTAGGGAAATGACTTTGGAGAACGCAACAGTTCCTCCGCTTGTTCCATCGGGAGCGGCTTGGCAAAAAGATACCCCTGGCCATACTCGCAGCCCATCGCCTTCACCTGCGCCAACTGCGGTTCCGTTTCTATTCCTTCGACGATTACCTTCTTTTCCAGATTGTGGGCCAAGCCTACGATGCCTCTGATAATCTCAAGATTTTTCGCATCCTTCTCCATTTCACTGACAAAGGATTGGTCCAC
>VMSS01000047.1 GCA_013791995.1 Desulfurivibrio sp.
GGTGTCAAGGACAAATAGTTTCCGCAATCAGTGGTCACTCTCAAAAAAAAGAAGAACAAAATTCCTGTCCGGACATCGCTTTTACTCTCAAGAACAGGTGTCCTTCCGGGATTCAATGGCCCGACTCAACGTGATCTCATCGGCATACTTAATATCCATGCCCATGGGAATCCCGCAGGCCAGTCTGGTCACCTTGACCGCGACTTCTTCCTGCAACCGCTTGATAAGGTAGGCGGCTGTCGCCTCCCCCGGCACCGTGGAGCTGGTAGCGATCAACACCTCCTGCACCTGTTGCTTCTTGACTCTATCCAGCAGGGCATCCGCCTTGATTTCCTCCGGGCCGATCCCGTCCATGGGAGAAAGAACCCCATGGAGAATATGGTACTTGCCCTTAAAGGCCCCGGTTTTCTCGATGGCCATAAGATCTGCGGATTCTTCCACCACGCAGACCAGCCGCGGATCACGGGCGGAGTCTTTGCAGATGGCACAGGGATCGCTTTCCGCAAAGGCAAAACAGTTGCCGCATAGTCTGATGGCGCGGTGCAGCTCCCCCAGATCCCTGGCCAGACTCTGGGCCTCGCTGGCAGGCCGGCGCAGAATATGGAGAGCCAGTCGAGTCGCTGTTTTCATGCCGATCCCCGGCAACCGGTTCAGATCTAAAATGAGACGGCTCAAGGCCGGAGGAACGACATTCATATAGAGGACGAGCCCCAGGGGGAAAGACAAAAATGAAGGGGCTCAGGCAGGCAGGATTCTTGTTGTTTCATTATATTCACCATGCGCCTTTCAATTAAAACATTCCAGGAATCTTGATCCCGCCGGTGAGCTTGGCCATCTCAGCCTCACTCATCGCCTGGGCCTTGCGCATGGCCTCGTTCACTGCGGAGACCACGAGATCCTGCAACATTTGCGGGTCCGCGGGGTCCACCACCTCTTTATCAATGGTCAGACTGATGAGCTCATGCCTGCCATTCACCGTGGCGCTCACCATGCCGCCTCCGACCGTGGCGCTGACCTGCCTGGTCGCCAACTCCGCCTGCACCTCTGTCAAACGTTGCTGAAATTGCTGCGCCTGCTTCATCATCTGTTTCATATCCATCCGCATATCCCCGGCATTGGTTTTTCTATACACTACGCCGACAACAGGAGCGGCAGCCGCGCCCTGTCTTCCGCTACCACCTTACACTTCCCTGCTTCTTGGCCCGGTCCGGATACTGCCAACCTGCCCGCCAAAGATTTCGGTGGCCATCTGCACCATGGGGTCATTGGCCAGAACCCGCCGTTCGGCAAGCACGGCTTCCGCTTCATCGCCTCCGCCATCCTCAGTTGGCTGCGCACCGCGCACCTTGAAAACGACCCGGAAATCATGCTGAAAAAAATCCAGGGCAAAGGCCTGCAGGAGTTTGAGATTGTCATGCTCCTGCAACAGCTTGCAGTCGGAGGGGTCATCAAACTTCAGAACCAACTCATTGCCTTCTTCACGGGCCATTGCGCAGAGTTGCAACACAGGCGCCATCCAGCGCTTGCGCTCCTTGACATACCCGACAAACTCATCCCAGTGCCTTTTTACTTCCCGCCCGGAAGGAGGGGCGATAGACACAGGAATCGATTGCCCGTCTTGCTCTGCTAAGGATGTTACTGAACCCACTGTTTCATTTTTTTTTTGTTCCGGCAACGCACCGGAAGAATGGACAGCTATCGATGTCCTAGGCGGGGATGGTTCCGGTTCTGCCGTGGAGATCACTTGGTGCACTGATCTCGCTGTGGACTGCGACAGAGAATCGGCACCGGCCAGCAATTCATCAAGACGCCCCAACAGGGTTGCCGCAGGCACGATATGCCCTGCCTGGGTAGCCCGCACAAACGCCATCTCCAGTGCAAGGCGCGGCCGGGATGAGTACTGCATCTCCTCGCTCCCTTTCAGCAACAACGAAAAGTACTGATAAAGCGTTTCCTGGCTGGCGCTCGCAGCAATATCCTTGATAGCCGCCAACTCCTGATCGGAAAGATCCAGCAGCTCCTCGGGATTGCTCTTCACCTTGGCTATCAGCAAAGACCGGAAAAACCCTAACAGGTCGTTGGCAAAACGCTTGAGGTCCATGCCGGCACCATGGCTCTGCTCAAAGATATCAAGACACCCGGCCAGATCCCCAGCCAGGAGCGCCCGGGCCAGATTTTCATAAATCCGGCGGTCAACCAGCCCCAGAACCTGCACCACATCTTGATCGCTGATCTCCTCTCCGCCAAAGGAAAAGATCTGATCGAGAAGACTCAGGCCGTCCCGCACGCTGCCTTCGGCCTCCCGACCGATCATCTCCAGAGCATGCTGAGAAATAACCACGTTTTCCGCCCCGGCGATCCTGGCAAAAAAAGCAACCAGTTCGGCAAAGGGAACTCGCTTGAGCTCATAACGCTGACAACGGGAAAGGATGGTGATCGGGATTTTGTGCAGCTCGGTGGTGGCGAACATGAAGTAGACATGGGCAGGCGGCTCCTCCAATGTTTTCAACAGAGCGTTGAAAGCCTCGGTGGTGAGCATGTGCACTTCATCGATGATGATGATCTTGTAGCGACCCTTGGCCGGGAAAAAGCGAATATTTTCCTTGAGCTCGCGGATCTCTTGAATGCCGCGATTGGAGGCGCCGTCGATCTCATGGAGATCAATGGCGTTACCTGCCATGATCTCGGTGCAGGACTCGCACTGGTTGCAGGGCACATCCAACTCGCCCTGCTGGCAGTTGAGCGCCTTGGCCATGAGTCTTGCCAAGGTAGTTTTGCCCACCCCGCGCACCCCGGAAAACAACATGGCATGGGCCACCCGGTTGCGGGTGAGCGCGTTGCGCAAGGTACGCACCACGGCCTGCTGACCGACAACCTCGTCAAAATTCTGGGGACGCCATTTTCTGGCTAAAACCAGGTAGGACATTTTCAGTCCTCAGGTGCAAGGCACCGGTGTTGCTGGAGATATGGAAGAGGGGGTAGCGAAGTGCCGGACACCCAACCCGCCTCCCGGAGGTGTAAATAATGTACATGTTCAGCAGTGCCACAGATGCGCGAAAGAGGACTGCGAAGTGTGCTTGTGCACACAAGCAGGCCGATGCCAAAGCAGATGTGGTGCTGCTGAACATGTATAAAAAAATGATAGCCAGGCACCCCTGCGGCACACAAAGTAACTCACTACCGTTGCTTCCTCCCGGACCTGGCGGGGTTCGCAAGTCTTTGTTGCGCAGGACCCGGCTATCAAACCGGAATATATCTTGGCGGAGAAGGTGGGATTCGAACCCACGGTACGTTGCCGCACACACGCGTTCCAGGCGTGCACCTTAAGCCACTCGGTCACCTCTCCAGCTTTTTCAGATCAAACTGGCACGCTGGCCAATGGGGCACCACTTTACATCACCTGCTTCCTCTTGCAAAGAACAAAATATCCAAGAGGACGAGACGGTCGTCTCGCTTAATAATTTTATAAACTATTTCAAGCAAATAACCCATCAAAAGCAACGCCCACCCCTTATTCCGACTTACCATCACGAAGCCAAACCGGAATTATCACGGATGCCCCCTTTCTCTTTCGCTTTAATGACAAGAAGATGCTATATTATGAACCTTGATGTAATTAACCCTTTGGAGAGCGGCATAGAACAAATTATCAATCTTCATAATTGATAATTTGCCGGAAGGAGTTTACCTCGTCACTTCCACGGAAGTGCCCAGACTCGTTGCCCAAGACCGAACCGTCGCCGAAGCCTTGGAAATTGCCCGCAACGTAGTCAAGAAACTTCTGTAAGCCCAAGTCGAGAGGCAAAAAACTTTCAACTTTCTTCTGATGAAAGATTCCTTTAGTGATGGGGTTAACATGAGTCGATTCGCCGGGTTCCGCTATCGGGGAATAATCAAGCAACTCAAAATGCTGGGATTTAGCTTCGACCACCATGCCGTTAGAAGTCATAAAATCTGTTATGCATCAAAAAATATTAGCACGGGCGTAAAAGGCCAAAGAAGGAGGGGAAATTGTCATTAGCAAACACATTGAAATGTCTAGTGAGTCATCCACTCAACAAATCAAATAAATTGGCTGCTCTTATTAGATTTTTAAAATGGCAGGTTGGAAGTAGATTGATTCCAGGAGAGGTTATTTATCAATGGGTGAACAATTCAAAAGTGGTCGCTCGTACTGGAGAAACAGGGATTACTGGCAACATTTATTGTGGTCTTTTGGAATTTCCAGACATGTCTTTTTTACTCCACGTATTGAGAGAGGATGACCTGTTTGTTGATGTTGGGGCAAATGTGGGCTCATATACCGTGTTGGCTTGTTCAGCTATAGGTGCGAGAGGCTATTGTTTTGAACCAGTTCCATCAACATATGCCAGATTAATGACTAATATCAGGCTTAACAATATAGGGGAACGAGTCGTTTCATTAAACATTGCGCTCGGCAATTCAAGAGGTGAAATTAATTTTTCTTCAGATCAAAACTGCATGAATCATGTAATCGCCGATAATGAAACCACAAAAAATGGAATAATTGTTGGCGTTTCAACTTTAGATGATGAACTTAAAAGTGCCCCCTTCTTGATGAAAATTGACGTAGAAGGTTATGAAGCGCCGATGCTGGAAGGCGCGGATAACACACTAAGAAATAAAGAGCTTTGTTGTGTAATCATGGAGTTAAATGGTAGCGGTAAGAGGTATGGTTACGAGGAGTCAAAAATATTGAGCATGATGATTGATTATGGCTTCAGAACCTACTCCTACAACCCATTTGAGAGGTCATTAATCAATTTAGAAGGCAAAAATTTTTCGGAAGGAAATACCCTCTTTATAAGAAACATGGATCGTGTATTGGGTCGGCTTCAGAATGCACCAAAGATAAACGTTCTTGGGGCGTCAATATAAATGCATAACAAGGCGCGCCACCGGACTGGGAACTTCCCCCGATAAAGTGGACGTCTTCTCTCTACGCTGTCATGGCTTCGTATTCAGCCGGGCTCACATAGCCCAGACTCGAGTGCAACCTGAATTGATTATAAAAACTATTGATGTAGCCCGCCACGGAATTTCTTAGTTTCTGCTCGCTTTCAAAAAGCCGTTTCTTCAATAAATCACCCTTGAGGGTGTGGAAGAATGATTCCATTTCGGCATTGTCTGTACAGCTGCCCGGCCGGTTCATGCTGGGCAGCATCCCATGCTGCCTAAGAATATTCTGGATGTCGTCAGACCGGTATTCCACCCCGCGATCAGTGTGAAAAATCAAACCTGACTCTGGGTTCCTTCTTTTGATTGCTGCCAACAGGGCGGTACAGGTTAACTTTACGTTTCGCCTTCTGGCAATCGACCAACCAATTACCTTTCTTGAGTACAGGTCCAGGACAACCGCCAAATACAGCCAACTCTGTCGATGCTTTATATAAGTCAGATCGGCCACCCAGTGCTGGTTGGGACCGGTCGGTTTGGGTAAATCGATTCTCTTGTTTTCGATGTTCCGGAACAGCCACTTGTGCTTGATCAGCTTTGGGTAAACCCTGGCAGTGCGAGCCCTCAAACCATCTTCCCGCATCAACCGCTCAACTCTTTTGCAGCCGATGCTTATGCCTTCTTTCTTTAAGGCCTGGTGGATACGGGGGCTGCCGTATGTCCCTCTGCTTTTCTCGAAGATACGGCGGATAATCCCGAGTAATTCATTATCTCTTTTTTGCCTTTCCGGTTCCGCACGGTGCACCCAGGCGTGATAGCCGCTTCGTGATACGCCCAAATGCCGGCAGAGGCGCTGAATGCCGAACCTTTCATGATGTCCGGCTATGAATTTGAAGCGCTCCGCTTTTGTTCCGCGAGAAACCGTTGCCACTTTTTTAGGATTTCGTTCTCTTCTTTGAGTCTGGCAACTTGTTTCTCAAGTTCACGGATTCGGACATTATCGCTCTTTATGGGCTTTGGTTTGGGAGGTTTCTTCCGCTTGTCCACCTTGATTTTTCCTTCGCGGAACTCCTTGCGCCAGCGGGAAAGCATAAATGGATGAATATCCAATGACTCGGCTACATCCTTGACTTGCACGTCATCCAGGTGGCTGAGTTGTACCGCTTTGATCTTGAATTCCGTTGAGTAGCGCCTGGGTTTCTTAGGGTTGTTGTATCTGGGCATTTTTCACCTCCGGTTTAGTTAGACTTTTATGTCCACTAAACCGGGGGAGGTTCAC
>VMSS01000030.1 GCA_013791995.1 Desulfurivibrio sp.
AACGGACACAAAGCACTGGTGTTCAGCCAGTTTGTCGGCCACTTAAGCCTTGTCCGCGAACATCTCGACCGGGAAGGCATTCCCTACAGATACCTGGACGGCAGCACCGCACCTAAGGAACGTCAGCGCCAGGTTCAGGAATTTCAGGCAGGCCACGGCGACTTGTTCCTCATCAGCCTCAAGGCCGGCGGGGTGGGCCTCAACCTCACCGCCGCGGACTATGTGATCCATATGGATCCATGGTGGAATCCCGCCGTGGAAGACCAGGCCTCGGATCGTGCGCATCGCATAGGCCAGAAGCACCCGGTAACCATTTACCGTCTGGTGGCAAAGAATACCATCGAGGAAAAAATCGTCCATCTCCATCACGAGAAAAGAGCCCTTGCGGACAGCCTGCTGGAAGGCACCAATGTCAGCCACGCTATAAATCCCGCAGACCTGTTACGGCTATTAAAAGAAAACTAGACCGTGGTTCAATAAAACGCGACATTGAAATGACGTTGACAGCGATGGTCAAGCAAGCAACCGTTGGCTTTCCTAAAGGCTCCTAACCAGGTCTACCCATGCCGCCACTTTCCCTACAGGATTCGCTGCTCCACTGGTTTGCCACAAATGGCAGAGACCTCCCCTGGCGCCGCACGTATCTCCCCTATCACATCTGGATTTCAGAGATCATGCTGCAGCAAACCCAGATGGATCGGGTGGTTGTCTATTTTACGCGCTGGCTCCATCATTATCCAGACATTGCCAGCCTGGCTGATGCACGGGAACAAGAAGTTTTGCGGTTGTGGGAAGGATTGGGCTATTATTCCCGGGCCAGAAATATCATCAAAACTGCCGATTTGCTGTGTCGTCGGCATGGCGGCGCCCTGCCGGAAGATCATGCCTCCCTGCTCCAACTTCCGGGCATAGGCCGGTATACCGCCGGGGCCATAATGAGTCTGGCCTTCAATCGCAGCCACCCCATCGTGGACGCCAATGTGGAGCGTCTTTTTTCGCGACTCTTCAACCTGGCTGCTCCGATCAAAGAAAAACAAACACACAGTTTCATCTGGCAGAAGGCCGCCGAACTTATCCCCGAAGGCAAGGCGCGTTTTTTCAACCAGGCGCTCATGGAACTTGGCGCTCTGCTTTGCCTGCCCCGCGCACCCCGCTGCGACAGTTGTCCCCTTCGCGATCACTGCGAAGCCTTAGCCCAAGATGTGGTGAACGAAAGACCGGTCGCCGGCAAGGCAAAAGAAATCATCCCCATCACCATGGTAAGCGGCATACTCCACCACCAAGGAAAAATATACATTCAGAAACGTCTGCCCGATGATGTCTGGCCCAATCTGTGGGAATTTCCCGGTGGGAGCATTGAAAAAAACGAAACAGAGGAACAGGCTCTTGTGCGTGAGTATTGCGAGGAAACGGGGTTTGCAATCCGGGACTTGGAAAAAATTATCACCATCAAGCACAGTTTCACAAAATACCGGGTCACCCTGCATTGCTATCACTGTTGCCTGCAAAACGGCGAAACACAACCGACTCTCCATGCCGCCCAGGAATATCTATGGGTAAACCCGGAGGAGCTTGAGCATTTCGCCTTCCCATCCCCCCACCGACGCTTGATCAACCACCTCGCTGGAAAGCCATAAATACGGCGATGGCTATACTTTCAATCCATTCTTTGTTACATTAGAGTATCTTGCAAAATAGAAAAATACCCTTCGATAGGGCTCTCCTGAGCTTGTTGAAGGGCTCAGGGAGAAGGGAATCATCATAGTTTCTTCCGTTCATGCTGAGCTTGTCGAAGCACAATACAGCCTTTTGCAAGAGCCTCATTAGAGTAGACAAAGAACCTGCCCGGACACAGGGCTTGAGTCATTCAGGAACGGGGAGGGGCAACCATGCACCAACGGATAATCCGCTGGTTGATCTATGTGGTCATTGTGCTGTTCATGGCCAACATCAGTCCGGTCATTGATTCTTTCCTGCATCCGGACATCCCTTATTTCGACCCGGAACATCTGCTGGTTGGCGGTATAACCTCCGCCATCACCGCGCTTCTGCTCAGCCTGCTCGTCTCTCATGCCAACCGTATGGCATCGATAGCCCATGAATTAAGCCACCTCAACCGAACTCTCCGCGAACAAACCAGCCGCGACAGCCTGACCGGACTTTACAATCACCGGTACTTCCAGGAAATGCTCCGCCATGAGTTCCTTCTGGCTCAACGCCACCAAACCGAGTTGTCCTGCATGATGCTTGATCTCGATCTGTTCAAGGATGTCAACGACACCTGCGGCCATCCCTTTGGCGATCTGGTACTGAAAGGAACAGCGGAACAGATTCTGCACGAGGCCCGAACCACAGACACCGTAGCCCGCTATGGCGGAGAAGAATTTGCCATTCTACTGCCCAACACCGATCTCGAGGGCGCCACCCGCATTGGCGAACGTATTCGCGCTCGAATGGAGGAATATATCCACCAGGATAAGGACGTTGCCATGCGGGTCACCATCAGTATCGGCCTGGCATCACACCATGCGCACACCCCCAACAACCCGGAAAAACTGCTGTTCTTTGCCGATCGCGCCCTCTACCAGGCCAAGAATGCGGGACGCAATAAGGTAATCGCCTACTCTGATCGGGTGGAAATAGAACCTCCCTGAATCTTTCAGGAGGCATCGCCAAAAGATGCCACATTCGGCACGCTGTAATATTTCGGTGGAAATGGCCCTGTATTTCAGATAGATATAGAATCATGTCGCCACAAAAACCGGATTACAAATCCCCCTGGAAACGATTTGCCGTCAATATCAGCATGGTTATCCTGCTGTTCATTTCCACACTCTTCACCGGCATTTACCTCAACCACCAAAAATCCCTTGAGCAGGAACTCAAAAGCCGAGCCCAGGCGCTGTTCAGCAGTCTTGTCGTCACCCGTAAATGGAATGCCCTGCACGGCGGCGTGTTTGTCGAAAAAACACCGGGCATGAAATCAAACCCCTACCTTGAAAACCCGGATATTGTTGCCAGCAACGGCAAGACCTACACCAAGAAAAACCCGGCCCTGATGACCAGGGAAATCTCGGAAATCGCCGACAAGGAAGGTGCTTTTCAGTTCCACATCACCAGTCTCAAACCGCTCAACCCCAACAACATCCCGGATTCCTTTGAACAACAGTCGCTGTTGCGCTTTGCCCAAGGAGAAACCGAGACGATCAGCAAGGAAGAGAGTAACGGCGCAACCTATTACCGGTACATGGCACCGCTCTTCGTGGAAAAACCCTGCCTTGCCTGCCATGCCGCGCAGGGGTATCAACTTGGCGAGGTCCGGGGCGGCATCAGCGTTCGCTTCAATATCGAAAACATGGAGCGCGCCCTGATCCTGAACAGACTGCTTCTTGGTCTGCTGTTCACGGTAACCCTGGCTTCTTTACTGGCAATTGTTCGCCGCCTGGTTGTCGCTCTTCAGAAAAAACTGGCTACGGCTGAAGCACTCATCCGGGAAATGGCGATAACCGATGACCTGACCAAACTTAAAAATCGCCGGTTTCTGCTTACCCGCTTCGAGGAGGAACTCGACAGGGCCGCCCGCTATCACCATCCCCTTTCCTGTATTTTTTTTGACATTGACCACTTCAAACAGGTTAACGACACATACGGCCATGAAGCCGGTGATACCGTCCTGAAAACGATCAGTGCCGCGGCACTGGAGCAATGCCGACAGACCGACATCCTCGGCCGTTACGGCGGCGAAGAATTCCTCATGATCTTACCGGAAACCGATCAGGAACAGGCTTGCTCCCTGGCGGAACGACTGCGGCAAGCCATCGCGAACCGGACCAACATCGCCGACCGTCACCAAATCCGGGTCACCGCCACCTTCGGTGTCGCCTGTTACTCCCCGGAGACCTCAGCCACCCGACCTGACCTGTCTGATTTCATCAAACAGGCTGATACCGCCATGCTCGAAGCCAAAACAGCCGGACGCAACCGCGTCGGCATCGCACCCTGACACATATTCTCAATAATAAATATCACATGGGGAAATTGTCCGAACCTTCCATGACCGACAGGTGGGAATTGTCTTTTACAAGGTGGCGTTTCGGAACAGAAGATAAGGAAGAAGATGAGTTGACCCGTTATATCCGCCAGCACGAACGGGAACTGCATCTCAAGGGCTTGTCGGTCTGACAAACCTTCACTTCTTGCCGCGACGGAAACCGATGGTGGCGACAGTGCCCTTACCCTCTTCACTGTCGAGTTGGAATGAGCAGCCGGGATGATCCTCAATAATCCTTTTGGAGATGCACAGGCCTAAACCGGTTCCTTGCTCTTTCGTGGTAAAAAAAGGCAGGAATATCCTTTTTTTAATCTCCTCGGGAATCCCCTCCCCGGTGTCCGTCACATCCACCTCCACAAGTTTTTCCTGCACCCGGGTGCTGACCACTACCTTTCCCCCAGGCGGCGTCGCTTCAATGCCATTCTTTACGAGGTTCAGCAGCACCTGTTTCATTTTTTCCCGATCCACCTCGACCACAACATCATCGGTATGGGCAAGACTGATCTCAATTCCCTTGCCGCCGGAATAGGAATGCGCCAGATCAACAACTTCTTCCAGAAGTTCATTTAAAGATATTCCCGCAAGATTAAGCTGCGGAGGCTTGTAGAGCTCTTTCAACCCGGCAAGCAGATGTTCCAGGCGGGTAACCTCATCAACAATAATGGTCAGTTTAGCCCGGTCTTTCTCCTCCGTTGCCTTTTTCAGGAGCTGCCGGGCAAAACCGCCAATCATGATCAAGGGGTTCTTTATTTCATGATTGATCTCGGCCACGGTCTGCCCCAGGGCGGCCAACCGCTCGTTCTGGGCAAGACGATCCTCAAGGTTCCGGGTGTCGGAAAGATCCCTGACCAGGCCGGTAAAATAGTGGTACCCATCTATCTCAGCCACGGAAAAAGAGATGGTGGCAGGAAAGGTTTCCCCGTTTTTACGGGCAACCACCAGTTCTGTCTCATGCCCAAGTATTGTTGCCTCGCCGGTTCGGAGATATCGGGCCACTGCCAGATCGTGGCCGGAGCGGCACATGGATGTCAGAATTTTCCCAAGCCCCTGACCGAGAACCTCCACCCGGTCATACCCGAACATCCTCTCCGCCGCCTTGTTGAAAAAAATCACCGTGGAGTTTTCGTCAATCGTGACAAAAGCCTCGTTGGTATTTTCAACCGCATTCTTGAGAATAAGAAATTGCTTTTGCGTATCTCCCCCCACTCCTTCAGCCATACCACCCCACCAGATCCTCGATCAAAAAGGCTTGCCGGAAACTTTTCCGACAATCTGCCTAAAATTATTCCTTCACCGCAATCCCTTTTTTCTTCAAATTTGTGACAATCTCCCGAATCTGCGCTTCATTGCAATCATCAATTCGATACACATTTTTCATCCCATCAAGGAAATGAAGAATAAACTGATCCCCACCGCTCAACTCGGCGCTTCGAATGTGATTCGTGTCGAGCCAGGGCTTCAGTTCTTCCATAAAATCGCGCAGGCTGCATTGTTTCATCATCATTCTCCTCGCTTTAATTGTTGTTGCAAATCAGCGGCTATCAAGGGCAACCTTGATACGATTGCCCCCCTCAGCCTTGGCCAGATAGCGCGCCCCGTCCGCGGCAGTTATCAAGCTTTGCATGTCCGAGCCACGGAACGGCTCTGCCGTTGCCAGTCCGATGCTCACCGTCAATATCCCGTTGTTTCCCGCTCCGGGAGACTTGATATCCAATGCAACCAGCTGCCCCATAAATTGATGGGCCACGGCCAGGGCTCCGCCGGTGGGAGTATTGGTCAAAATAGCGGCAAATTCCTCACCGCCATAACGAACCACCGTGTCCCCGGCCCGTTTGAGGACACAACTCAGAGCGTCCGCAACCTTTCTCAGACATTCATCGCCCTTATCGCGCCCATGGTTTTCATTAAACTTTTTGAAATCATCAAGATCCACCATGAACAAGGAAAGAGGGACGGATTCCCGTCGGGCCCGGTTCCACTCCCGGACTAAAATCTCATCGAAATAACGACGATTTCCCACTTCGGTCAGGCTGTCTCTCGGAACCATCTGCATCAGGCGACGATTCATCGTATCAAGCTTGCCGGTAAGCTCGACCAGTTCCTGTTCCCGTGCCTTACGCCGATCGGTTTCACGCTTCAGTTTCAGGGCGGCGCGAACCCTGGCCAGGAGTTCGATTTCCTTGACCGGCTTGATGATATAGTCTGTTGCGCCCATGGCAAACGCCTGAGCAAGCGCTTCATCGTCATCGCGAACCGTAACCATGATCACCGGGATATCACGGAAACCGTCCTGCGCCTTTATCCTTTGACATGTCTCGATACCATCCATACCCGGCATCATAACGTCCATGAGGATGAGATCTATTTTTTTCTCCTCGGCATCGATTTCCTCTGTTGTCGCAAGCAGTTCAAGAGCTTCCTTGCCGCTTTTCACACAATAAATATCCGTATATCCCTCCTGCTGGAGCATCTCCTCAAGCAACATCAGGTTTACAGGAATATCGTCAACAATAAGGATGGCCATTTTTTTCCCGATCTTTATAAAGCAAAAACCGTGGGCAGACACCATTTGCCCGCTTCTCTTGCCCTGCATTGAATCATGGTATAGAATCATGCCGGATTTTAAAAGAGGCAAGTATCTTTTTATTTTTTTTCGTTGTCCCGACATCAGGAGAGACATGACCTACACGCCGATCATCGGAACACTTGGCTACATTCTTTCTCCAGACCGGACCCAAACCCTTCTCGTCCACCGCAACGCCCGCCCTGAGGACACCCATCTGGGCAAGTACAACGGACTTGGCGGTAAAATGCGGTCGAACGAGGATGTTCTTTCCTGCATCACCAGGGAAATTAAAGAAGAAGCCGGAATCGATTGCGTGGATATCCTGCTGCGCGGAACCATCAACTGGACCGGTTTCGGTCCGCACGGAGAAGACTGGCTGGGCTTTATCTTCAGAATCGAGCGCTTCTGCGGCACACCCTTCCCTGAAAATGAAGAAGGGGTGCTCGCCTGGCACCCCATTGATCAACTGCATCTCCTGCCGATGTGGGCAGGAGACCGGTATTTTCTGCCTCTGGTTTTTGACTCCGATCCACGCATCTTCCATGGCCATCTTCCATACCAAGACAGCCGACCGCTGAGCTGGAACTTCACCAGAATCTGATGTTTTCGCTCCCGGACCGGGAGCAGCTAAGCCTTATCAGGCACAGCTCTTGGCAGACCTGGGATCCCAGGTATCATAGGCCTTGCTGTACAGATAATCATTTATAGCCAGCAGATCTTCCTTGGAAAGCTTGGCCCATGAATCATCCTTGGCGCAGGGTACATTTTTTTTGTAAAATACGTTATTCCAACCGTGCATGGTCCGCGAATCTGTATCCAGAAACCGGGCGCCCTTGCTATTTCCCCTGAAATGACAGCTCTTGCAGTTACTCTGGAAGAGCTTATACCCATCATATGTATTCTTAAACTCCATGGCCCGACTTGTCTGGGTCACCGGGTCAAAACGGTAGGTCGTCTCTCCGGCAAAAACCAGCCCCTGTGACAGCAATGCCACGAATGCCCCCACAACGACAATGATAGCGATCCTTTTTTTCATCTTGTAACCTCCTGGCTTGCGTTTAAAACAATCCGGACAGCAGGCAGGGCGTGTTGCGCATCACCCGGCCCATTAAGCCACCTTTCCTTGCGTAGCGGCTCACAATTTCACCCAGTGAAAGTATACCACGATGTGGCAGAGGCAGCTGAAAAATATTCAGCCATTATCGAAAGCGGTCTGTTGCTCCATCTCCACCGAGAGCCTGCTTTGCCTCCACACATCGTCCCCTCCCCTTGCTGCTCCAGAAACAACCGCCCGTATTAACCCGCTGATACAACACAATAAAGATATTGTTTTTGCTTCATTTTTCATGTTTATACTGAATAGATTCATCATTCTCCCTCTTGAGCCACCGAACTACAAGGACAATATTTATGCTGTCATGCACACGATGGACGCGTTTATGCTCACCGGATTAATATTGGGACGCTCCATACGGTTCCTCGCGTTTTTTTGCCTCCTTGCTTGTCCGACAATTCTTCAAGCCATGCCTTTACCGGTGGTTATTTCCCCGGAGCACGGTGCGTATTCTCTTGCGACACACCTCGAACTCCTTGAAGATCCAACCGGAAATCTTACAATCACCGACATCGTTTCCCATCAAACCGAGGGACGATTTACCCCCTCGACTGATGACACCCCGAGTTTCGGCTTTACCGCTTCAGCTGTCTGGGCTCGTTTTACAATAAAAAACAGCCTGCCCCATCCCATAGAATACTTTCTTGAAGTAAAATATCCCCTTCTTGACCGCTTAGATCTGTATGTTCCCGCCGATATGGAGACCTTCACCGTTCTCCACGCCGGCGACAGTTTCCCTTTCGAGCAGAGATCCATCCAGTACAAGAACAACATTTTACCGATCAGGCTTGCGCCCGCTGAGCAGAAAACCTTTTACCTCCGTTGCGAGACGACAAGTTCCTTGAATCTGCCAATTACGCTTCATTCCCCTGCCAGCCTGGCCGGAGAAATCACCCTTGAACAGACCCTGCTGGGCATCTATTACGGCATTTTGCTGGTCATGATGATCTACAATTTCTTCATTTATATTGGCCTCAAAGACAGCACCTATCTTTACTACGTTCTGTTTGTCTTGACCTACATGCTGTTCCAGTTGAGCGTCAACGGCATGGCTTTCCAATATTTCTGGCCCAACCAACTCTGGTGGGCCAATAACTGTACGCCCTTTTTCATTTTTCTCGCCTATATCTTTGCCACCCAGTTTACGCGGAACATCCTCGATACACCGAGAAACGTTCCCCGAATAGACGCCATTCTCCGGGTAGGACTTGTTCTCTCCATCGTCGGCAGCGTTCTGACCCTTTTTGTCGGCTATCATTTGAGCATCCGTTTGGCAACCCTGATGAGCCCGACGGTGGTTGCCCTGATCGTTGCAGGGTTCATTTGCATGCTCAAAGGCTACCGCCCGGCCCGTTATTACTTCCTTGCCTGGTCTGTTTCCATGCTGGGGGTCACGGTGTATGCCCTGAAATCCTTCGGCATCCTACCCCACACCTTTATTACCCACTGGGGCATCCAAATCGGCTCTGCCTGGGAAGTTATCCTGTTATCCCTTGGACTTGCCGATCGTTTTCAACTCATAAAACTGGAAAAAGAACAGCTGCAAACCGTCTATGCCAAACAACTCGAAAAAGCCCACGCCGAGTTGGGAAAATCCTTCAGAGAACTGGAACAATTTAAAAACTCTCTGGAGGTCCTGGTTGAGGAACGAACGACGGACCTGAGTCGGGTCAATGAAAATCTTGCCCAGGAAGCGAGCGACAGACAAAAAGCGGAAGCACGAGCGGAAGCGGCCAGCAAGGCGAAATCCCAGTTTTTGGCCTCCATGAGTCACGAAATTCGCACCCCGATGAACGCCATCATCGGCATGGCGAATCTGGCTGTGAAAATGGCGGAAACAGCAAAACTGCAACAATACCTCACCATTATCCAGGATTCGGGCAAAGCGCTGCTCACCCTGATCAACGACATCCTTGATTTCTCAAAAATCGAAGCAGGCCGCCTTGATATTGAATGTGCCAATTTTGATCTGCGGGAAACCGTGGAGAGTCTTGCGGACCTGTTCGGCAAGCAAGCCGCAGACAAAGGCCTTGAATTGCTGATTAGCGTGAGCACCAACGCGCCCTGCGCCTTAAGGGGCGATCCACTTCGCCTGCGGCAGATCTTGATAAATCTTGTCAACAATGCCATCAAATTCACAGAAAAAGGCGAGGTTTCCGTCACAGTGCACTGCGAAAAACAGCGCGACAAAAAAGCAGTGCTGCATTTTTTCGTACGGGATACCGGCAGTGGGATCAACCATGACCAGATCAAACAGCTCTTCAGCGCTTACACCCAGGCAGACAGTTCCACTTCCAGGCTTTACGGGGGAACCGGCCTCGGTCTTGCCATCAGCAGGCAACTGGTCACCCTCATGGGGGGAGAAATACATGCCGAAAGCGTGCCGGGCAAAGGCAGCACCTTTCATTTCACCATCAGCGCAGAATTGCAATCTCCTGAGAAACAGCATCCCCTGATTCTTCCCGTCTCGGTTTCCTCTGCCAGGGTTCTGGTGGCAACAGACCATCCCTTTCTGCGGGAATCATTGCTTGAGATGCTCACTGGCTTCGGCTGCAAGGTAGAAGCACTGCAGCTTACGGAAACGGACGACCCAACCCTGTTTATTTCACAAATCATTCAAGAATACGTGCTCCTTATTCTTGATAGCTCCATGTCCGGTTTCGACCTGCCCCGTTTTCTGTCAGAGCGCGCTGTTATCTCCCCGGATGAACTCGCCACTCCTGCCATTATCCTCACTCAACTCGCCATGGAAGCAGCCCTGGAAAACTTCAAGGGTTGCCCCGGGGTAATTATCCTGAGCAAGCCGATCAAGCAATCATACCTGTACGGAGCGGTTGCTGACTGCCTCGGAGCAACAACCACCACACAAACCCGTTTTCTTTCTTCTTCTGCGGAAACCGATCACAATCAGTTCAAGACGCTGGTTGGCAAACAGGTGCTGGTGGTCGAGGATGACCTGGTAAACCAGATGGTGACAAGTCAACTCTTGACAAGAGTCGGCATTCTGGTTGATATAGCGGGCAACGGTCGGGAAGCGCTTATTGCCCTGCGGGACAAAATATATGACGCGGTGCTGATGGATGTCATGATGCCCGAGATGGACGGACTTACCGCGACCAGGGCCATTCGCCAGACCCTGAAACTGGAAGTGCCCATTATCGCCCTCACTGCCAACGCCATCAGGGGCGACCGGGAAAAATGCCTTGCCGCCGGCATGAACGAATATCTGACCAAACCCGTGGAAATACAGGACCTGTACCAGGCCCTTGAAAAAATGATAGCCTCGTAAACGAAACCGCCGCACAGGACTGCGACACGATCATGATCAACGCCAACATAACGACATTGAATCTGCTTCTTGAAGACAGCTGCGAATCCTTCGCAACTCGACCCGCTGCAGGCCTCGCTTTTCAGACGCCCCTGCGCTATGAGGAGTTTTATCAAAAAGCGCTTGATGTTGCAGCACTCCTCAAAGAGCGCGGCATCAAAAAAGGCGACCGGGTAGCAATTCTCGCCGACAACTCCCCCCAGTGGGGCATAGCCTATTTCGGCATCGTCCGCCTTGGAGCGATCGCAGTCCCGATTCTCCCGGATTTTCCGGAGGCGGATGTCAAGCATATCCTTAATGAAACAGGGGCAAAGATTCTTTTCACCAACCAGCGGCAGTTGGAAAAGCTTTATGAATTGCACGGCTCCAAGCTCAAATCCGTAATAACTCTGGATGATGCGGCTGACCAAAACAATCTGGTGGAAACCCTCTCCTTCAGCCGGTTTCTCGCTACTGCCAAAGAACTCCCTGAAAAGAAGCACACCCCTGGCGCGGATCTGGCTGCGCCGGACGACATAGCTTCAATCATCTATACCTCCGGCACCTCGGGTCACGCCAAAGCGGTAATGCTGAGCCACAACAACTTTATCAGCAATGTCCGCTCCATCCTGTCCATTTTCCCCGATGAGCCGATACATGGCTGGACCTTTCTTTCCATTCTGCCCATGTCCCACGCCTATGAGTTCACCACAAGTTTTCTGGTGCCTCTGGCCACTGGCTCCCGCATCGTCTATGCGGGAAAAACCCCGACCCCGACTGTTCTTGAACGGATATGCAAAGAGGAACAGCCCACCATCATGTGCATGGTGCCCATGGTCATGGAAAAAATATATAAAAAGAAGGTCCTGCCGGCCATCACTGCCAATGTCCTCATGCGGGCGGCCATGAAGCTGCCCCTGGTCCGCCGGAAGATCCTGCAAAAAATCGGGCATAAACTACAGATGTTTTTCGGAGGCAAACTGAAGTTTGTCGCCATTGGCGGAGCCGCCCTCAACATTGAAGTGGAACGATTCCTGGCCGAGGCCGGATTCCCCTACCTGGT
>VMSS01000238.1 GCA_013791995.1 Desulfurivibrio sp.
GCTGAAAGCCTTCAAAGCTGTAGGTCCTGTCCTCCCTGCCCACCCCAAAGAGGCGATAGGCCTGCTCGGAGCAGACAAGATTGTTTTTGACGATATCCCACTCCCAATAGCCGAGCCTGGCGATCTTCCGGGCCTTGGCCAAACTTCTCTCGCTGCGCCGCAAACTTTCTTCGATGCGCCCCCGTTCGAGAATCTCCTGGTTGAGATCCTCGTTGGTCTTGGCCAGGTCCACCGTTCGTTCAACAATGATCTCTTCAAGATTATGCCGATATTTTTCCAGCTCAGCATAGTTATTGCCAAGTTCGGCCGTGGACGCAGTCAGAGACTGATTAACCGCACGCAGCTCCCGGTGCATTACCGCAAAGGTAAAATGCAGCACCAGAAAAGCGATAAGCACAACCAGAAGGGTCAGAACGATGCTTACCCCCACAAAAGCTTTGAATTCCTCGACAAACTGGGTCACTTCAATGGCCAGGGCAATCCGGCCCACAGTCTGGCCCGTGAAATCCGGCAGGGTCAGACTGGTATCAAAGACATACCAGCGTCCCTGAATCTGCTGCGGGACAAGATTTCCGGTGCTGAAGCGGAATTTTTCCGGAAGGTGGCGGAAAACATTATCACAGCACTGGAGCAGGATCTGGTCTCCCAGTTCCTGAGTGGGATGATGCGACGAATACTCCGATCCCTGCCATCTCGTCTTGTCAAACAGCAGGGCCATCTGCGGCCCCGCTCCTGCATCCATGAGTTCCACAAGCCGATCCGCTTTGAAGCCGAACTCAACGGCGCCAATGTAGGCCTCGTCGGAAAAAACAGGCTGGATGATCCGGTAAAAAATCCCACCAAGTCCGAGTTCATAGCCGGCCAGAGGCGTATGCAGGCTGTTCGCCTCCACAACCATGGGCCGGGAAGAAAGATCATCGCCATACGCATCGGGCTGATGCACCCGCAAAAAGGAGCGGTTGTCCGGGGTGTAGTAATGAAAACTGGCAAGAGAAGGGCTTTCTCGCTGCAAGACCTTTTCATACAGGGGAAGAGACAGGGACAACAAAGAACCCCGCTCGCCTTCGGCAAAGGCGGTGACCAACTGGGGGCGGGTGGCGATGAGGTTATGAATCCTGAAGCGCTAACTGGCAAAGGCCTGCTTTGTTGTCAGTTCAAAAAGGGTATGAATATGCTGCTGCTGGGCAACCAGCATGGTTTTGAAATCATTGTGGCGGATCTTTATTCCCCAAAACAAAAATACCCCGGCAAGGCAGAGAATCGTCCCCAGCACTGCCAGGGTGGCTTTCCATTGTCTCAGTCGGGGCATGCTTGTGTTCTCTCCATACACGAATAGGGGGAAAGTGAACAGTATGAAGGCTAACGGATTGCCGATGCCTTTCTCATTTTATCTCTCACTTGGCAAGTATCCCCGCCGCGACAAGCAGGGCCCAGCCGGAATCATCAGACACTTCCCCGTTGTACCCGGAATTTTTTCTCCGGCCAGCATAATGGGCCAGCAGCCGGGTTGCCAGCTTTTTTCCCAACTGCACGCCTTCCTGGTCAAAAGAATTGATGTTCCAGATAAATCCCTGGAACACCACCTTGGCTTCATAGAGGGCCAACAGGGCGCCCATGGAGTAAGGCGTTAAACGGTCAGCCAGAAGCACAACGCTGGGACGGTTTCCAGCGAAACAGCGGTTGGGATTTTCATGGGGCTGACCGGTGGCCAGGGCAAGGGCTTGGGCCAACAGATTTGCCACCAGTTTTTCCTGGGAGGTGGTCTGCTCAATGAGCAGGTCTTGCCCATACTGACTCGCGCGAAAGCCGATGAATTCGGCGGGGACAATGGCGGTTCCCTGGTGGATCAGCTGGTAAAAGGCATGCTGACCATTGGTGCCTGGTTCGCCCCAGATAATGGGACCGCTTTTCCAGGCAAGAGACTTGCCCTGCCTGGTTACGGATTTTCCGTTGCTTTCCATGTCGCATTGCTGGAGATGGGCGGTAAAACGCACAAGCGCCTGGCTGTACGGCAGGATGGCAAGGGTTTCGCTCCCGAGGAAATTATGATTCCAGATGCCCAGCAGGGCCAGAAGCAGCGGGGGGTTGCGGCGGATATCCGGCACTTCCGCAGCCAAGTCCATGGCATTGGCCCCGCGAAGGATTTCCTCAAGATGCGCATATCCCAGACCAAAACCGAGCATCACCGCACCGACCATGGAGGTGGCGCTGTAACGCCCGCCGATGGAGTCGAACATGTAAAAAGAACGCAGATACCGGGCGGGATTGTCCATGGGCGAGCCCTTGCCGGTAACCGCGAGAAAATGACGATTTGGCTCCAGCCCTGCTTCGGCAAAGGCCTTGCGCACCAGTTCTTCGTTGGTCAGGGTTTCAAGGGTGGAACCGCTTTTCGACACCACATTGACCAGGGTTCTGGCAAGATCAAGCCCGTTCAGGATGGCTGCGGCATCGTCAGGGTCCACATTGCTGATGAAGTGCACCCGTCGTCCGGGGATTTTATAGGCGGCCAGGGCCAGATACAAGGCCCGAGGACCGAGGTCGGACCCGCCGATCCCCACCTGGACCAGATCGGTGAATGAATCCCCTGCGCCATTGACAATACCCCCCGCCTCAAGGGCTGCTAAAAAATCTGCCAGCTTGTCCAACTCAGCCTTGGCCTGACCCGTCGCCTCGGGCGCAAGACTGTCCGGCGCAAAGATATCGCGGCAGGCGGTGTGGAGCACTTGCCGCTCCTCGCTGGGGTAGCCTTCGATCCGGTTCAGCACCGCACCCTTTTTCATCAGCATGAACTGGGACACGGCCCCGCTTTCCTCGGCAAGCTTCTGCAAAGCCGCAAGCACCGTGTCGTCCACCCGCTGAGTTGCGTACAGCAGATCAAACCCGGCGGCATGGGTCCGGTAGCTGCGGATTCTTTCCGGAGATAAGGCGCCGGATGCGGTTAAGTCGTAGGGAGCACGGGCAAGCGCACCGAGCTCTTCAAAAGCTGTCATCTTGTTAAAATCACGAGAAAAACAAGACACCACATCGCGTTGTTCACCGGTTCCGGCTGGCTGTTCCATAAAAAAATCCCCATTCACCTCAGAATTTCATGGATATACGAATAAAAAATGTTAAAAAATAAGATGTTATCTGCTATATAATAATGTTAATTACTTATATCCGATGTTTGCGGGCCTCTTGGAAAAGTATCTTATCATAAACGGGCCATATCGCTGCATAGGACTTACACGGCAGCATATTTTTTTCCTGTGGGCAACGCAGCCGAGAGTGGCGAGTTACCCCTTGACCTAGCAATGGAATACCCTCCAGGGGAGCACGAGGCACACCATGGAAACAGTTGCCGCTGAAAAGGAACTCTTTCGCTACTGCGAGATCATTTTTGGTCCGGAACTCACCATCTCCCGCGAATTTCTCGACTACCTCCAGCACTCCGGCATCAAAAGCGCCTACCGCAAGCGGGCCATGGAAACCCACCCGGACAGGGCTGCCCTGGAAAATGCCCGGGGACAACACCAACGCCCCGGGCTGTTCCATGCCGTGCAGGAGGCCTACGAAAATCTGATCACTTTTCTTGACGCCAAGGAAAAAGGCTATTGCCTGCCCCCCCCTGTTCGCCAGGCGCAGCCGCGAACCCAGCCCCAACCCCGCCGCCAACCACCACCCAAGCCCCAAAAGCCGCGTCAGGCAAAACCGAGCCATACCACTTCCGAATTCCACCAGCAAGGCAGGACCGGAACCCAGACAAAAGCCAATTGCCGGAGTACCTCCGGCCAACCTTCTGTTTTCTGGGATACGGAAAGCCTCTACCAGGGGCCCCTGCCGAATCGCCGCCTGCTTCTTGGCCATTTCCTCTACTATTCCGGCCTGATCAACTGGCGAACCATCATCCAGGCCCTCATCTGGCAACGCACCGAACGCCCTCGCCTGGGGGAAATCGGTCAACGTTTCGGTCTGCTCAACGAGGCGGATGTGGTGCATATTCTCCGCAACCGCCCGATATTGCAGCCCTTTGGCCAGACCGCCATGGACCTCGGCCTGCTTTCCCAGCCACAGCTCCAAATGCTCGTTGCCCACCAGAAGCGGCTGCAAAAAAAATTCGGCGAATTTTTTCTTGAAAAAGAGCTTCTCGAACCCAGTGAGTTGCGCGCCCTGCTTCACCAGTACCAGGAACACAACGCCAGAATTTCCGGACAAATGAACGGATCTGCTTTCCGACGCTGATGCTGTTCTTCCGGACATTTCTTCCGCAATGACGCCACACACCAGTCCGGCGCCCCCGAGCCCGCTCATTACCCTCAGGCCCTAGATCGACCACAATATGTACAATAACCTCATTTATCTCCTGGTAGTCATCCTTATTCTTACCACCGGGTCCATCCCGGAACAGCCTCAGATCCCATGGGCTGCCACCCTGGTGCTCTTTTGCGCCAAGGGGGTGCTCTTCAACCAGTTGGCCCTCTATTACTTCCGGCGCAATTCCGA
Source organism: Desulfurivibrio sp. (assembly GCA_013791995.1). Classification (GTDB taxonomy): domain Bacteria; phylum Desulfobacterota; class Desulfobulbia; order Desulfobulbales; family Desulfurivibrionaceae; genus Thiovibrio. The sequence continues at coordinate 4,483 of VMSS01000238.1, forward strand.
CAACACTGCGGCCCGTTATTTTGCCGCTGAACAGCACCTCTCCATCTTGGCCATTGTTTTTCTGGCTGTGGATATTTTCCTTCTGGAGGGTCGCTTCTACCTGAACAGGGTACCACTTGCCCAAGAAATCCCAGTTCTTGCCCATCTGACAGGAATCATCGTCTTTTTTTGTTATCTCTGTCTCATCTGGCTGGCAGCCCGCCCCAGCTATCAGCGCATTTTCGCCAGAACCCTTTCCGCCCGCTCATTTGTCGCGGCAAACATCAAAATCAATCTCGCCATTCTTCTGCCCTGGCTCATCATTTCCTTTCTTTTTGACCTTGTGCAGCTTGCTCCTTTTCCCCAGGTAAAAAACTTTCTTGCCTCACCTTGGGGCGAACCCCTTCTGGTGCTGCTCTCTCTTTTCGGGCTGATTTTTTTTCTCCCCCTGGCCATTGTCCGCCTCTGGGGCTGTACTCCGCTTCCGCCCGGACCGGCAAGAGCCCGCATCGAAGACTTCTGCCGCGGGCAGCGGTTGCGATTTACCGACATTTTAGTCTGGCCGCTCTTCGAAGGCCGCATGCTGACTGCAGGGGTCATGGGCCTCACCCGCCGCTTCCGCTACCTCCTTGTAACCCCTGCCCTGCTCGAAGCCACGACACCGGAAGAAATCGAAGCGGTCATGGCCCATGAACTGGGACATGTAAAACGCTATCATCTCCAGCTCTACCTTTTCCTTTTTCTCGGTTTTGGCCTGCTGACCCAGATAAGCGGCGCCCCGTTGCTTATGCTTCTGCTCAGCTCGGACTTTTTTTACCAGTTGATCGCACTGACCGGGAAATCTCCGGACACGATTCTCACTCTGGCCAGCGCCTTCATTCTTTTTGCCCTGATGCTCGGCTATTTTCGTTTCGTTTTTGGTTTTTTCATGCGCAACTTTGAACGGCAGGCGGACCTGTATGCCTTGTCCGCCATGGGGTATGCCTCTCCCCTGATCCGGGTCTTTGAAAAAATCGCACTCCTCAGCGGAAATATCAGGGATCTGCCAAGCTGGCACCATTTTGGACTGGGGCAGCGCATCGATTATCTGCGCCGCTGCGAAACCGACCCGGCCTGGATCACTCGCCATCACCGCAAGGTCCACCTGGCCTTGATCCTGTACACTGCAGTTATTGTGGCCGGAGGTTTTGCTGCGTGGCAGATGCCCCAAGACCTTTTGGGCGAAGCACCGAAAGCCCGATTCGCCGAGGCCCTCATCCGACAAAAAATACAGGAACAACCGGACAATGGACTCTGGCTCCAACTTCTGGGGGACCTGCAATACAGCCTGAATCAGGAAGAGGATGCACACAACTCCTATGAACAGGCGATCCGTCTGGCCCCGGACAACGCGGAAGCCTTAAACAACCTGGCCTGGCTTCTCCTTTCCGCACAGGACCCGTCCTTGCGCGCTCCGGCAAGAGCCCTGCTCCTCGCTCAAAAAGCGACGACGGAAAAAAATCCGCATATGCTCGACACCCTGGCCACGGCGTACTGGGCAAACGGCCGCCTGGAAGAGGCGCTGGCTATTGAGGAGGAAGCCATTGCCAGGGCAGTGACGCACAAGGGCTTTTACCGCAACCAGATGGAAAAATTCCGCACGACCCGGTATTCATCCTCCACCCGCTTCCCGGAAGCGGAGCAAACCTCCAGCTCGCCTTAAAGGACCAGATGGCAACGACACAGGGCTTGGTTATCATCAATACGGGACACGGCAAGGGAAAGACAACGGCGGCTTTTGGGCAGGCTCTCCGCGCGGTTGGCCAGGGATTGCAGGTTTGCATCATTCAATTTATTAAGGGTGAGGGCAAAAGCGGAGAAGCTCTCGCCGTCACCGCTGCCTTTCCCGGACAGGTTGCATTGCATCTCGCCGGAACCGGCTTTACCTGGAAACAGGACAGGGAAATCGTTAAAGCGGCGGCCCTGGAAGGCTGGCAACTTGCCCGGGAAAAAATCTTGAGCAACGTCTACGACCTGATTGTTCTTGACGAACTCACCTACCTGATCACCTTGGATCTGGTTCCGGAAGAAGAGATCCTTGACCTGTTCCGGGAGCGGCCACAACGGTTGCACCTGATTATCACTGGCCGCGATGCCACTCAGGGACTCATCGAGTACGCGGATTTGGTCACCGAGATGCGTGCCATAAAGCATCCCTTTCAGAAAGGCGTCACGGCCCAGAAGGGCATTGAATTCTGATGGTTTCGCAACGGGGAATAAACAGAACCGCACGCATTCAAAGAATTACCGCGAAGCGGCAATACCTGTTGTTATTAAGATTCCAACGTCTTGGGAGCCGGGCGCACTAACTATGAATCGTCCGAACCGGTCCGCTCAGAAACAAGAGTGAGGTCCGCCAGGGAATTTCCACGCTGAAGGGACCGACCGATGGCCGTGCCAAAGGCAAAAGCCTCCTCCTGCTGCTCCCGGCTGTGACCGTAGCGCGGATAATATCGGCCAAGCCATTTGGATCGCTCCGGCACCCGACCGGCGAGTTTCAAAAATACCCCGATGGTCCGCCAGGGCTCCGTGCAGGGATGGGCAAAAACCATCTTGTTGACCACCGTGGCACCCAAATGCTCAAGCTGCCAGCGCAGGCTCAGCCAGTGCATCCGCCAGTAGCCCCGGCAGGAAATCAACGGCAAAACCTGCTGGCCGGCAAAAAGCCTTGCCCCGTCCCGATCAAGCAGGGACAGAACCGGACCGCTGGGGTTATAAGACCAGGTGGGACCGGCCAGGACAATCAGATCATACCGCTCCCAACAACTGGGAGGCAGCGGCTGGATGGCAATCCTCCTCCGCAAAAAGGTGGTAAACATCATGAGCAGGGTGGCCGGCACGGTGCCGATGGGAAAATGGCGGGGCGCAAGGGGCTGGATCCGCTCACAGACCAGATGCACTCCCTGCGCCTCAAGGCCGGCGCCAAACCGATGCACAAGGCCGCTGGTCTGGGCGCTGAACGAATAATAGAGAATAAGAACCTTCATCGGTCGGGAATCATCGGGCTGCATTCTTTTTCAAGGCACCTTTAAGGGAAACACCGGGGATTCTTACACCGACCCCGGACTTGCGAATATACTTTTTTCATTCCGGCCCCGGACAATATCGGGTACCATTCTTATACCATATATAATGGCAACCCTGAAGAGGGAAACCTGCCACAACACACGACGAACATACGATTCGCCGCGTCCCCGCCTGCTCCTTCAACTCAGGATGTACGATCCATGCCTGAAACACACGAGATAATCATTGTCGGCGCCGGGCTTTCCGGTTTGAGCGTTGCCCATTTCCTGCGCCACAACACGCCTGACCTGGACATCCTCATTCTTGAGCAGGATGACCGCCCTGGCGGCGCGGTACGTTCTTTTACAGATCAAGGCTATCTGGCCGAATGGGGGCCGCACGGCTTTCTGGACAACAACCCGGCCAGCCGCGCCCTGCTCAGAGAAACAGGGTTGGACCGCATTGCCCAGAAGGCCCCTCTGGGCAGCTTTGTCCGCTTTGTCTGCCATGACGGCCGCCTGGTGCAGTTGCCTCAGAAACCAACCGCCCTGCTCGCGACCCCGCTCTTATCCCCCCTGGGAAAATTACGGCTGCTGGGGGATCTATTTAAAAAGCCGCGAATCGAAGAACAAAGCGTCGGTCAGTGGGCTGCATACCGCTTCGGTTCCGAAATTTTACCATTGGTGGATGCAGCGATCACCGGCACTTTTGCCGGGGATTATGAACGTCTCAGTATCGATGCGGTGATGCCGGGAGTGCGGGCCTTGGAAAAGGAAGCTGGTTCGGTCCTTAAGGGATTACTCAAGAAAAAGAAAGGGGCGGGCGCGGGGATACTGCCGGCCATGACCAGCTTTCCTTTGGGGATGGAACAGCTCATCACCACCCTGGCGACAGAACCGAATATTCTCTATCACAGCCCGGTGCGATCAATCGGCCGCGAAAACAACGCCTGGGAGATCCACACCGAGGCCGAAACCTATCGGGCCACCACCGTTATTCTGGCCTTGCCGGTTAACCGCGCCCTGGGGCTGCTGGCCGACCATGCCCCGCCCGTGACCACCATCCCAACAGCGCGCATCGCCACCGTGGCGCTGGGCTTCACGGACAAGGCGCAGGTGCCTTTCGGCTTCGGCTATCTGGCTCCCGAACGGGAAAACCGCTTTGCCATGGGTGCGCTTTTTTCCACCCACATGTTTCCCGGTCGCGCCCCCCAAGGCTCGGTGCTGTTGGAAGCTCTGGTCGGAGGACGCCGCCACCCGGAACGGTTGGAATTGTCAGACGAAGAACTGATCAGCCGCATCTACGATGATCTCAAGCAGCTGATCCCCTTGCCCGCCCCCCCCTGTTTCAGCCGAGTACTCCGCGGCGACGGCAGTATCCCTCAACTGGAAATGGGCTACCCTGCGCTGCTGAACTGGAAGGAATCCCTGGAACAACGCCTCGACGGGCTCCATATTTGCGGGTTTGGCTGGGAAGGAATCGGGATGAACGACATGATGCAAACGGCCAAGACGGTGGCCGACAGGATACTGCTGCGGGTTGGAGGAGAACGACACAAGCCTGAAATCAAACCTGTTTATTTTTAAGAACCGTTACGAGATACTCTGTGCGGTCTAATTTTTTTATCATCGCTAACACTTCTGCGGTACGCTATACCGTTTTGGCCATCCAGAGCCCTGCCTTACTTTGCGCCAACAGCTTCAGTGCGGGGCTGCACCACCCGTTTCGCTGACCAGGCAATGGAAAACTGCGCCATGGTTTTGTCAAAACATTCCGGACAGAAACCATGCGACACCCGAACCTCGGCCTCAACCATCTCCTCGAGCCAGTCCCCTTTGCACTTTACCCGACGACACACACAGCAGACAGTACGCATAATTCCCCCTCTTGCGTCTATTTCAGATGCCGCCCCCACGGAATCCAAACACCCTCAACCCTGATTTTTCAAACGTTCAACCAGATGCTCCACTTGCCCACGAACGCTGCCGCTGCGGACAATGGCTTCGGTAATAACCCGGATGGAATGCACCACCGTTGAATGATCCCGATTAAACGCCTTGCCTATCTCAGACAGGGCTTCCTCGGTGAGTTTTCTGGCCAGATACATGGAGACCTGCCGCGGAAAAGCGATCACTCTTTTCCTGGCCTTTGACTGCATGTCCTCGATGGAAACATTGAACTGACCGGCCACGAAGTTACGGATCAGCACAGCGGATAATTCCTGTCGCTGCCCGATAATTCCGGCAATAATCTCCTTGACCATATCAAGGTCCGGCACGGTTTTATGCAGTGATGCCTGGGCCTTCAGGCCGATGATGGCGCTTTCCACCCGCCGGATGTCACCTTGGACCCTGTCGGCCAGGAACTCAATGATCTCATCGGAAAGCTCCATCTTGTTGTTGCGGGCTTTGCGCTCGATGATCAGGCAACGGGTCTGCCGATCCGGAGGATTGATGGTGGTAATCAGCCCGGAGGAAAGACGAGAACGAATGCCGTCATGAATATCAGGAATCTTGCGCGGGGAAACAGCACCGGTAAAAATGACTCTTTTCCCGCAATCCATCAGGACATCAAGGGCCTCAGCCAGCTCGGTCTGGGTCTTGGTCCGACCGGCCAGCGACTGAACATCTTCCATCAGCAGTACATCACACTGGTTGTGATATTTTTCCTTGAATTGCTCCATGGTGTTGTTTTTGATGCTGCGCACCATTTCGGAAGTCAGTTGCTGAGAGGTGACATAATGCAGCCGGGTTCCGGGAGAATGACTGGTGATATGATGGGCCACCGCGTGGGTCAGATGGCTCTTTCCCAGGCCGGTGCCCGCTTCGATAAACAGACAGGGACTCAAGGCCGAGTCGCCGTTGGCCATTGCCTCGCAAGCCGAATAGGCCAGGGCGTTGCTTTCACCAACCATAAATTCGGGGAAGGTATAACGCGGATGCAGCGCTCGTACCGTGGAGCGCGCCACAGGCATGCTGGGCAACCGAAGCTGGCTCTGTTTCTTTTCCGGTTCCGGCAAAAGCTGCTGCGCGTCCCTGACCGCACTCACCGAAAGCCGTACCGGCTTTCCTGTAAAGCCAACATCCTGCAAGGCCGCCTGAATATCGGTCAGATAGTTGTTCCTGACCCAGGAGCAGAAGTACGGGTCTGGCCCTGCCAGCTCCACGCTCTGCGCATCATCTTGCACGCATTGTAAGGGTTCGATCCACAGCTTGAAATCACTGTCTGATATTTTTTGTGACAAAACACTCTTAACTCGCTGCCAAAGCATCTTTTTCCCCTGGTCCAGTCATGAAAAAACAACCGATTAAAGCGAATTGAGACCGCTGAGATAATTTCTGCCCGTTTTTTTAATGGAAAACCTTGCTTCCTGTCAAAACCGTTCTCACGCAATTTCCCCCCCGATGCCGCCCAAGTTTTCAACAGCCCACAACCCCACGCAATCGGGCATAAATTACCCACAAACCCTCTATAAACTGGATATTTCGCCTCTTTTCTACTCCGCCACAAAAAGCGCAAAATTCCATGAGGTTACACACGAAACACGAAAGGAAACTATCATTTCATTAACCACTAAACTTTAGGCTTTTCTCTCCATAGCTCACTATTACTCCTATTATCTCATTTTATCTTCTTTGCAACTTCTGCCCTTTTTCCCTGGTCCCGGCATGCCCCTGTTCTGTCGGATTTTTTACCGTAAATAATTTTTATGCTATACTTAAACAAATTTTATCCACAAGGAGACCACGCATGGACCCAGCCAGCCTTATCCCCTCCCCCGATACCATTCCGGCACCCTGGTGGTTTTTCGAGGCCCTCCTTCTCCTGACTTTTTTCGTTCACCTGCTCTTTATGAACGCCATGCTCGGCACCGCCATGATCGCCCTGGTCAGGGAAATGCGGGGCCAACCCAACGATCCCCCGCCTTGCCGGGATATTGCCAACACACTGCCATACACCATCGCCTTTGCCGTAAACTTCGGGGTGGCTCCCCTTCTTTTTCTTCAGGTGCTCTACGGCCATTTCATCTATACCAGCTCCATTCTCATGGGAGTGTACTGGCTTTCCATCATCGGCCTGCTCATCCTCGCCTATTACAGCGCCTATCTTTATAAAATGGCTACCGACCTGCCCCCCATCACCAGAAAACGGGCCCTGGGCACGAGCCTTGTACTCCTGCTGACCATTGCCTTTCTTTTTGTCAACAACATCACTCTGATGCAGACACCGCATATCTGGCCCGTTTATTTCAACAGACCGGACGGCACCTTCCTCAACCTTGCCGACCCAACCCTCCTCTCGCGCTACCTGCATTTTGTCGTGGCCTCTGTGGCGACGGGTGGGCTTTTCCTGGCTATTCTCGCCTCTTTCCGGCAGAAAAAAGGCGATCCCGGGGCCGCCAAGCAGCTGAGGGCGGGGATGCAATGGTTTACTTACGCAACGGTGGTTCAAATCGGCACCGGCATCCCCTTTCTTTTTTCCATGCCCAAAGAAGTGCACCAGCTCTTTGTGGGCGGCGCACTTCCGCACACCACCTTTTTCCTTGTTTCCCTGATTACGGCTTTTTTCTGTCTCTACTATGGAAACAAGGAAAAAGTCTGGCCGGCCACCTTCGCCATGGCGGCAACCATTTTCCTCATGGTTCTGGTGAGAGATCTGGCCAGACAGGCCTATCTTGCAAAATACTTTCATCCCTCCGATCTGGAGGTCATCCCGCAATGGTCGCCGCTGTTCCTTTTCCTGGTAATCCTGGTGATCGGTGTTGCAGTCGTTGTGTACATGCTCAGGCTTGCGGCCCGGGTTCCTGAGGAGGTGCGCTGATGAATTATCCGGTCTGGCAGTTGGATTTTTCCGGCGGCGGGCTGCTCATCGCCCTCATTGCCATCCTGCATGTGTACATCTCCCATTTTGCCATCGGCGGCGGCCTTTTTCTCGTGCTCACCGAGATGAAGGGCTACCGGGAGGGCTCGCAGCCCATTCTCGATTACACCCGAAAACACACCAAATTTTTCCTGCTCCTCACCCTGGTGCTGGGCGCTATTACCGGAGTGGGCATCTGGTTCACCATCGCTCTGATCGCTCCGGCCGCCACCTCGATTCTTATCCATAATTTTGTTTTCGGCTGGGCCATCGAATGGGTATTCTTCCTCGTCGAAATCGTTTCCATCCTTATCTATTACCAGACCTTCGGTCGCATGGAGCGCCGCAGCCACCTGATCCTCGGCTGGCTCTATTTTATCTTTGCCTGGCTCTCCCTCTTTGCCATCAACGGGATCATCGGGGTCATGCTCACCCCGGGCGAGTGGCTCAATACCGGCAATTTCTGGGACGGCATCTTCAACCCCACTTTCTGGCCCGCTCTTTTTTTCCGCACCTTTCTTTGCCTGATGCTTGCCGGGCTTTATGGCTTCCTGACCTCCACCGCCATCAAGGAGCAGGAACTGCGCCACACCATGGTTCGCTACTGCGCCGCCTGGCTGCTCGCCCCCTTCCTGCTCTTTTTGGCCTCGGCCTGGTGGTATGCGCAAAGCCTGCCGGAAGGCCCCAAAAACTGGGTACTCAACCTCGACCCCACCCTGGCTCCCTATCTCTCCTTTTTCATGTGGGGCTCGCCCATTCTTTTTCTCGGGGGCCTGCTCATGGTGATCAGGCTGCCCCAGACCGCAAAACGGGCACTGGCTGTTTTCCTGCTTCTGCTCGGCATTGCCTACATGGGCTCTTTTGAATACATCCGGGAGGGCAGCCGCAGACCCTTTACCATCTACGGCCATATTTACGCCAACTCCATTCTGGTCAAGGATCTTGACGCGGTATCCCAAAAAGGGGTGCTCGCATCGGCCAAATGGGTCAGCAAGGAAATCACCGACGAAAACCGCCTTGTTGTCGGCAGGCAGATCTACAACATCTTCTGCGGTTCCTGCCATTCCATCGGCGGCCCCATTCGCGACATCAAAAAATTGAGCGCCAAGTATACCTCCGTGTATGTAATGGAGGGCGAGATCAGCGGCCAGGGCAAGCTCATCGGCTGCATGCCGCCCTTTCCCGGCACGCTCGCCGAACGCAACGCCTTGGCCACCTTTCTGGTGGAAGGACTGCATGGGAAAAAACAGCCTGCAGCCGCACCCAAGCTCGTCGCACCGCCTCTGGCGCCTCTGCCCTTTGACCCGGAAGCCTCCGAGTATGTCCTGCTCGCCTGGAACAGTCTGGGCATGCACAGCATGACCGATGCGGATAGCTATTTCAGCTTTCTGCCCCCGGGAAACGACCTCCATGCGCAACTGATCAAGCGCGGCCCGACTCCGGAGGTTGTCACCGATGGCGTGGTTCTCACCTATCAGGTGGAGCCTGGCTATGAAAAACCCGCCGACAAGGTGGAGTTCTGGAAATACCTGCCTTCCCTCTACGGCACCAGCAAACCCGACAATATCGGCCTCAGCGACAACACCATTGCCGGCACCATGAGTCCCAACCCGGAAAGCAGGGCCTTTGTCGCCGACAAGGTACCGGTGGTGCCGTATCCGGCCGCAGGCGGCTATATGCCCTACCCCTCCTTCACCATTGAGGCGAGGGATAAGACAACCAATGCCTTACTTGCTTCCACCCGGATGATTGGGCCTGTTTCCACGGAAATGGGTTGCAAAACTTGCCATGGCGGCGGCTGGAGCAAGGAGGTTGCCGGTATTTCAAAGGGGGCGACCGAGGATTTCCTCACTGTCCATGACCGGTTCAACAAAACCAGCCTCCTGGCCGCGGCCAAAGCGGGAAAACCGCTGCTCTGCCAGAGCTGTCATCCCGACCCGGCTCTTAATGCCCCAGGCAATCCGAAGCTGCTCAACCTGTCCGCCTCGATTCACGGCTGGCATGCCAACTTCCTTACCGGCCGGGGCGCTGAGGCCTGCGCCCTGTGTCACCCGAACAATCCCCAGGGCAACACCCTCTTCCTGCGCGGCGTACATAATGATATCGGGCTTGACTGCACCAACTGCCACGGTACTCTGGAGGATCATGCCCTCTCCCTGCTCCTGGCCGAAAAAAAGGCTGGCAAAACCGGGGCGGACAGACTGATGAAGCACTTAAAACCCAGAATGGCATCAAGCCTTGACGATATCAAGCCACGCACCCCATGGCTGAATGAACCGGACTGCCTCACCTGCCATGTCAATTTTTCCCCGCCGGAAACAGTCAACGCCTTTAATGTCTGGACCAAGGATGGGAAGGAGTTGTACCGCAACCGGCACGATGATTCGGGCAGCATCCATTGCGCTGCTTGCCATGGCAGCCCGCACGCCATCTATCCGACAACCAATCCCTACGAAAAGGAGCGGGACAACTTCGGCCCCCGCCAGTATCAGGGCAACCCATACCCCCTGGGAGCCAACCGCAACTGCAAGGTCTGCCATACCATGGACATGGACATGGAAATGCACCACCCCAACTCTCTGGGCATGATGCGCAACACCCGAGAGTAGCCACACCCGACAACCAACAATATACCGGTTGCCGGGCAATTCTTGATTTCTGCGGTATTCTGCGCCCCACTTTCGTATCTCTGGAAGTGGGGCGCAGCTGTTCTGACTGTCCCCGCCTTCAACTCAGCCCCCTGCCCCCCCTTCCGCCCTGAGACGAACCCATAGGCTAAAAAGTTCGGGTTGTATAATTTTATTCTACGACCTAAAAAAACTATTGACTTCTTAACCACAGGTTTTTATTATTGCCCCTCAGCAGCATCAATCACCACTCGCACCATGGAGAAAGCACATGCCAACAATTCTGCTCCGCGAAATGCAGAAAGACCAGACAGGCACCATTACCGCGGTCAAGGTCGGCGGCGAACTTGGCCGACGCATCCGCGACATGGGCATTGTCCCCGGCACTCGCATCACCATTATGGGCCGGGCCCCCCTGTACGATCCGGTGGCGATTCGAATCATGGGCGGTACCCTGACCCTGCACAACAATGAAGCAGACCATATCCAGGTGGAAATCGCCTGATTTCCCGCAAGGAGACACGAGCATGTCAACAGCCATCACCATAGCCCTGGCCGGCAATCCAAACGCAGGCAAGACCACCCTGTTCAACACCCTGACCGGCGCCCGCCAGCATGTGGGCAACTACCCCGGCGTTACGGTGGAAAAAAAAGAAGGGGCATACATTTTCCCCACGGGCGAGCAAGCCACGATCATCGATCTGCCCGGCACCTATTCCCTCACCGCCTATTCGGTGGAAGAGGTTGTAGCCCGGGATTATCTGGTGCAGGAAAAACCCGATGTGGTCATCAATATCACCGACGCCTCCAACCTGGAACGCAATCTCTATCTTTCCACCCAGTTTCTTGAGCTTGGCGTACCCATGATCATCGCCCTCAATATGATCGATGTGGCGCAAGACCGCGGCATCAGCCTTGATGCGGAGAAGCTTTCCGCGCTCATCAAGGTGCCGATTATTCCCATCATTGCCAGATCCGGCAAAGGCACCACCGAATTGATGGCCGCAGCCCTTGAACTGGCCAAAAAAAACGAACCCTGGAATCCTCTGCACATCTCTTACGGCGAAGACGTTGACCTCGCCTTACAGACCATAGGACAACGCATCACTGCCGCTGAATTCATGACAGACAAGTATACTCCGCGCTGGCTGGCTCTCAAATACCTGGAGGGAGACAGCCAAATCCGTGAAAAGGGGCGACAGAACAACCCTGCGGTTGATACGGAACTCCAGGAAATCGTGACAAAAGTCGGCGACCACCTGCACAAAACCATGGAAACCTATCCGGAGGCCATCATTGCCGACCACCGATACGGCTTTATCAAGTCCGTGCTGCGCCAGGAGGTAATTACCCATAAATTTGACATTGACCGGCTCTATGCCTCCGACCGGATCGACAAAGTCCTGACCAACCGATTCCTAGGGCCGCTCATCATGCTGGCGGTTCTTCTGGGCCTCTATAAATTCACCTTCACCTACAGCGAACTCCCCGTTGCCTGGCTTGAGACCTTTTTTGGCTGGCTGAGCGGCAACCTGAGCGCCTTGTTGCCGGATGGGCACCTGAAATCCATGCTCATCTCCGGAGTCATCGACGGAATGGGCGGGGTGCTTGGCTTTGTGCCGCTGATTATGTTCATGTTTTTCGGCATCGCCATCCTCGAGGACTCAGGCTATCTGGCCAGGGTTGCCTTCATGATGGACCGGGTCTTCCGCATCTTCGGACTGCATGGGAGTTCGGTCATGGCCTACATCGTTTCCGGCGGCATTGCCGGGGGCTGCGCCGTGCCCGGGGTCATGGCAGCGCGCACCCTCCGCTCCCCCCGCGAACGATTAGCCACCCTGCTCACCGTTTCCTTCATGAACTGCGGGGCCAAGCTGCCGGTGCTGGCCCTGCTCACCGCCA
>VMSS01000113.1 GCA_013791995.1 Desulfurivibrio sp.
GGTATGGGTCTTCATAATCTCAAATTCCCCATCGTCCAACGGCCCGGTTTTATTGAGAATGGCGTCGGGGATGGCAACCTTGCCCACATCATGCATGGAAGAAGCAAGGCGGATGACCTCCACCTCCCGCTGGCTCAAGCCATATTTTTCAGCCAGCAGCCGACTGTATTCCGCTACCCGCCGGACATGATTGCCCGTTTCAAGGGAACGCATCTCGGCAAGCTCGCCCAGAGTATAGATGATCTCCTTCTGGGTTCCTTCAATTTCCTGATTCAGGAGCACATTTTCGTAGGCCACCTGAACATTGCCGCAAAAGACCTCGATCATCCGCCGGTCAAGTTCGCTGAGATCCCGCCACCCCTCGAGATATATAACCGTTTCTTCCCCGCGCTCGCTGCGGAAATACCCGACATAGCGGTTATCCTGGCAGATGGACCGCTTGAGCGTCGCCGCCCGCCGGATATCGACCAGGACATTTGCAGGAAGCTGCCCGCAGACCTCAGCATCGATGTACGACTCATACGCGCCGGTGGCGGCAAGCACCTTGAAGCTTCCTTCCACATTGGACACCGCGATACCCGAGGTCTGACAATACAGGGCATTTTCACTGAGATGCAGAATGGAAACCAACTGGGTCAAAACCCCGCTGGCCAGATTTTTGATCGACCGAAGACGGCAGATATAGGTAGCCGCCTCGATGATTTTCTGCAGCCCCTTGCGGTTTGCCTCGATGGTGAGGATGTCCCGATAGGAACGCAGGGAGGTTACCATGGTGGTGAAAAGTTTCTGGGCGGTAAGCTCGGTCTTCTCCTTGTAATCGTTGATGTCATACTCGATGATGACCTTCTCTTCGGGTGCCTGTCCGGGCTGCCCGGTGCGCAGGATGATCCGGACAAAGGAATTTTTCAGTTCCTCACGGATATGGCGGACCACTGCGAGTCCGGCATCACTTTTCTCCATAACCACATCAAGAAAAATAATTGCGGTGTCGGGATGTTCGGCGATAAGCTCCCGTGCCTCTTTTCCCGAATAGGCATGCAAAAAAACCAACCCTTTCTTGTCATAGAAAAAGTCAGAAAGAACCAGCTTGGTGAC
>VMSS01000150.1 GCA_013791995.1 Desulfurivibrio sp.
AAGGGCTTGGTCAATTTCTCTGCCTATGCCGTCGATTATATGGATAAGCCTGGTTTAGATCCCTTTTTGACTTCTTTTGTCCAGGAAAATAACGGCATGATCCGCAAGGCCAAGTCGGCCAATGATTTCCTGCCCATTTTCGACAAATTTGCCACCACCATCTTTCATCGTTACTTGGTCACCTATCGCTTTCTCACCCCCCCTGTCGGGACTCTTTTCATCACGCCTTCTTCCGTGAATATCGAAGAGATTACCGTAGTGGACAGCTCTCCATTATTGAATCATGTCTACTTTGACACGGGGAAAAGCCGCATTCCTGAAAGGTACGTTGCCCTGTCCACCCCGGCGGAGACAGGGGCATTTTCCGAAGAAAAACTCACGACCACCATGGAAAAATACCACCAGGTCTTGAACGTGATCGGGAAACGGCTGGTAGCCAACCCCGATGCCCGGATAACCCTGGTGGGCTGCAACTCCAATACCGGAGTGGAAAAAGGGAAGAGTGTCCTGTCAAAAAGCCGGGCCGAGGCGGTTGCTGCTTACCTCAGCTCTGTCTGGGGCATTGATCCGTCCCGGATGGAAATCAAGTCCCGGAATCTTCCTGCAGTGCCCAGCACCAGCCGGGTGCCGGAGGGTGTTGTTGAAAATCAGCGGGTTGAAATCCTGTCCACTCACCCAGCCATCCTCGATACCGTCAAAAGCACCTATGTGCAGGAACAAGCCGACACCAAGGAAATTCGGATCAACTCAACGTTGGAAGCTGAGACCGAGATTATACACTGGCAGTTCAGATTGCTGGGCGGGGACACAATACTGACAACCAGGGAAGGATCCGGGAATCCGCCAATTGAGATTGTTTATTCACTGGAACCGCTGGGGTCTCGCAATCTTGCCGCGCTTGGAGAGCTTAGCGCTGATCTAGAAGTGAAAGACAAGGAAGGGAATGTGTTTGGGGTCTCCACAGAGCCGATTGCCATTAATGTTATCAAGCGCGAGGAGCGCATCGCCCAGAAAACCGGCAACAAGGTGGTGGAGAAATATGGTCTGATTCTCTTTGACTTTGATCGGACGGAACTGAAGGATCGCAACCAGATCATTGTCAACAGGGTGCTTGCCAGGATGGCCGAGCTTAAGTCCGTTGCCATGGATATCGTGGGTCACACCGACAGCATCGGTAAGGAAAAATATAATGTCGCATTATCCGAACGCCGGGCAAAATCGGTATACGACACCACTCAGCAAGCCGGGACATTGGTTGGAGCACAGATACACCATGCGGGCAACGGACCCTATAATCCGCCCTATGACAACAGTCTGCCCGAGGGGAGATCGCTCAACAGGACCGTGATCATCACTCTCCTGTATACGGAGTAACTCTCTCCAGTGTCCTGATTGGCGTCGGCGTCATGGCCGGCGCTAACTTTTTGTTCATTTTCTTCAAGATAAGCGGTTTTGGGAAATTGCTGATGAAACTGCAACAATCAACACGAGGAGGACGTTTTATGAAAACGATACGCTTCATAACGTTACTGGTGGCTGCGTTGGTCATGGGGGCGTTCGATAAGCCTGTGCAAGCTGAAGGTAAGGACACCCGCTTCGAAGCGTTACTGGTGGCCGCGATGGCTATGGGATCGATCGATAGCTCTGTGCAATCTAAAAATATGGACGCTCGTATCGAAACCTCTGCCAGGCAGTCGTATGTGTTCAAAACCTACCTTCAAGGTGATGATATCTTGATCGTGTCCAAGGACGGCGCCGTCACTTTGACGGGGACCGTTGCCGAGCATTTCCATAAATCTTTGGCCCAGGAGACCGTTGCGGGTCTCCCCGGTGTAAAAAGTGTGGACAACCGGTTGGAAGCTAAAGGGGCACTCGCCAGCGCACATTCGGATGCGTGGCTCCGTGACAAGGTGAAAATCACGCTCTTGTTTCATCGTAGTGTGAGCGCCGGCACAACCGAGGTTGATGTCAAAAACGGGATCGTGACCTTGCGCGGTGTTGCGACCAGTGATGCACAAAAGGAATTAACAACTGAATACGCCAAGGATGTCGAAGGGGTTAAAGAGGTAAATAATGAGATGACCGTGACAAAGCCTACGAAAAAGGCACGAACGGTAGGCGAAAAGATTGATGACGCTTCCATCACCGCCCAGGTCAAGATGATGTTGCTCTCCCACCGTTCGACCAGTGCTCTCAATACCACGGTCGAGACAAAGCGCGGCGTGGTCACCTTGTATGGCAAGGCCAGTAATGCCGCCGAGTTGAGTTTGGCCAGCAAACTCGCCAGCGACGTAAACGGAGTAAAGAGCGTAACGAACCGGATGGCCATTGAGTAGTTCGGGGTTTAAAACCACGGATAAAGAGGTTGGGATGGTCACTGCCGGGATGTAATAGCAGTAAGGGGAATGTGAGGTAGGCTGAGACAAGTGGACACCACCCACCGTTTCTTTGAACAGAAAGGGGAGGTATCAAAATAAAACGGATTCCCAATGGATTGCGGGATCGTATTATATTTCAGTGGGCTCAAAAATATATCCGAGTGGTGGGTGCGGCTTATCATGTGTTGGCGTGGCCTTGGGCCTCGGGATGCGAGCTGTTTTTACGGACGAACAGTTCAAGAAAACAAATAAGGTACTGCCCATGAAGATGGGGGAGAAAAAACCGGCAAAGAGGATGATGAAGAAACACTAATAATCAACAAAATGACCCGAACAGAACACAAGACTCTGGGCGGGGCAAAAATTGGCGCGGGTAGCGGTGCAGTAAGCGGCACCGTCACCGGACACATTATCGTCGAGAGTGAAAAATAGTTAGTCTGATGAGTAGGGGCGGAAAGATAGTCCGTCAAAAAAAACTTCACGTTCAAAAGGAGCTCTTATGAAACTGTCCAAACTGTTCTCTAGCTTTTTCCTTGTTGTTCTGCTGGTTTCTTTTTTTGGTTGTGCATCGACGGCAACGAAAGAGGGGACCGGGGAATATATTGATGATTCCGTCATTACCACCAAAGTAAAGACGGAAATTTTCAAGGATGATTCGCTGAAGTCGAGCGAGATCAATGTCGAAACATTCAAGGGTGTGGTTCAGTTGAGCGGCTTTGTCAATTCTCAGGCTGATATCAACAAAGCGGTGGCAGTTGCACGCACCGTCAAGGGTGTGACCTCGGTCAAGAATAGCATGCTGGTTAAGCAGCCGAAGAAAAAGGCTATTGAGGGTTGCTAAGTGCGACCTCGATTAAAAACAACACGCACGTTACGTAGGTAGTAAAGCAACTCTGTTTTGCGACAATTACCACAGCGCTTCCCGGAGATAACCGCCGGGAAGCGCTGTGGGCGGGCTTTGTTATGATAAGACGAGGCTCACATGGCATTACTTTCTTGGTCGAGCTTTCTGAAGTTACAGAAAAGCCAACGTATGCGGCATTCGCGAAGGGAAGATATCAAGCAGCCTTGCTTGGGTTTGGCGAAAATCCAGCAACCTGCTTTGTATAATTTATTCGCAGTTGCAGGTTAGGTTTGCTGGCATTGATCTCCTGGGACATAAACATGTACATCTGGTCTTATTAAGCACCGCAGGTATGCGGGGCTGGCAGATGCTGTTAATTTCCCCTTTTACTACTCATGGTAAGAGTAAAACAGGTCAACGAAACAGGAAATATCATGAACGAATTTAAACGTATTCTTGTTGTGAGCAGAATGATCCAGTCGTCCAGAAAAGCCATTCAGGTCGGGGTTTCACTCGCACAGAAACATAAGGCGAAACTCTATGTCATTCAATCCATTTACAATCCCTTTGGTCTCAAAGGTTGGAGCGTTGGGACCCTGTCGCTTGCAGATGAATATGAAAATATACTTCAAGAGACCAGACGGAAACTATCCGAGCTTGTCGAATCCGAGAAAGTAAAAGGGGTCTCCATCAAGGAATTGGTCCGTGAAGGGGAACCCACCGAGGAGATACTAAAAACCATCGAGATGGAAAAAATTGACTTGCTGGTTATGCTTGCCCATGAAGAGAGCCGTCTAGAGGATCTTTTCTTTAATCGCAGCAACGATGAGCTGGTTAGGAAGATGCCCTGTTCGATCATGCTGGTAAAAAAAGAACCAGAAGGAATTTCGGAGAGATGAATTAGTTGACTAAATCGGATGGGCAGGATCATCCGGGCCACACCTTTTTCACTTCGCAGTCAATCCCGCCCTGGGCAAGGGTAATATTGATAGTTTCCCCCAGATGCACCTCTGCGCCGCTTCGAATGATCTCTCCGTTTTTCTGCTGAACAATACTGTATCCTCTGCCCAGAACCGCCAGCGGACTTATGGCATGCAGGAGGCCCGCGTTTTTGCCGAAGGCAGCGCGCTTGCGCTCCAGTTGGCGAACCATGGCTAAATTCAAGCGCCGGTGCAGTTCATGGATCCATTGGTGCTGATATCCCAACCGTTGTTGCGGGTTATGGCGGGCAAGGATTTGGCTGACTCTGGCAAGAGCCAGCTGGCGTCGATGGATGGTGCTGGAAAAGGCGAATTGCAGTGAGGTTAAAGCGTGGTCTGTTGTCAGGCGGAACTGGTCAAGGACCGTAGTGGGGTCGCCCAGGACTTTTCTCTGGTCCTCAATGCTGCGGCGGAAGAAAGCAAGCCTGTCCATGATCGTTTTTGCCAGCCGGATGCTGAGTTGATGCAGATGGGCGGACAACTGGGTGCGGCTGGGGAGAACTGCTTCTGCGGCTGCTGTAGGGGTGGGAGCCCGGAAATCCGCAACCAGGTCGGCAATGGTGAAATCAACCTCATGGCCGATTGCCGAGACAATCGGAATGCGTGAATCACCAATGGCCCGGGCGAGCTTTTCTTCGTTAAAGGTCCACAGGTCTTCCAGGGAGCCGCCGCCTCGGCAAAGAACGATTACGTCGTTTTCCCCTCGTTGGTTGCATAAGGTGATGGCCTCAATGATATCGTCCATAGCCCCGGCACCCTGGACCCGGACCGGGAAAATCTCAATGGGGATCGCACCGCATCTTTTTTTTGCCATGGTGAGAAAATCATGCACTGCGGCCCCGCTTGGCGAGGTGATAAGGGCTATTTTTTCAGGGAGCAGTGGGAGGGGGAGCTTCCTTTCCGCAGCAAAGAGCCCTTCGTCTGCCAATTTGCGTTTGAGCAGATCAAAGGCAAGCTGCAATGCTCCCGCGCCTTTTGTCGCCAGAACATCCACAATAAGCTGGTATTCGCCGCGGGATTCATACAGCGAAATTCGGCCTCGGCAGACCACCTCCATGCCGTCGGCCGGGGTGCAGGCGAGATAGCGCTGCTGGGGCTTGAAGAGCACCGCTTTTATCTGGGCTGTTTCATCCTTGAGGGTGAAATAGAGGTGCCCTGAGTAAGGACAGCGCAGATTGGAGATCTCGCCGGCCACGGTGACAAAAGGAAAGGAGACCTCAAGCACCCCCCGGATTGATTGGGTAAGCTCGCTGACTGTCTGGATCTGATCGCTGGCCATGGTGTGCATGTTCTTTACCTAGCACGACCAGCATGACAGGGACAAGTATTATGTTGTCTGGCCATGTCCTTCTGGCGTGGCTATGCTGGTTGGCAGAGCGAACAGCGGTTTAAAATGACGGATGCTTTTTTCGGGCGGTACAGGTATAGTATCGGCAAATTTTGTTTCTTCAGAAAAAAAACAGACCCAGTGTAACGGCGAGGGATTAAGGCATGTCTGAGCAAAACACTTATTTACAGCAAGAGATACTGAACAAGCCATTGCAGAAGCACGGATTGCTCGAAGAGCTTAATCTGCCCCCCAAAGCTATCCAGTTTATCCGGCGCAACAATCGGAGCATAATAATCGTTCTGCTGTGTGGCGTGCTGGCAATTCTGGGCTGGTCCTCGCTGAGTTATTATTTTGCCAAACAAAATGATCGGGCCGCTGTCCTGCTGGCTGAGGCGGTTGAGCAGGGTACACCTGAAAAACGCACGATTCTCTTGCAGAAAATTTTAGATGATTATGGGCGGACCGGATCTGCCAAGTGGGCTAAGGTCGAGATGGGTCATCTTGCCTTTGATGCGCAACAGTATGATGAGGCTATCACCGTGTATCGTGGGGTTCGTGACGACCTTTCCAAGTCGAGCCCTATGTATCCTTTGGTATTGATGAATCTTGCCCAAGCCTATGAAAATAAAAATCTCCTGCCGGATGCACTTTCTGCGTATCAAGGATTGGCGGAGATAAAGGGGTTTGCCGGCGAGTCTTATTTTGCTATGGGCAGAATCTATGAGTTGCAGAAGGACGTACCCCATGCAAAAGAAATGTATGGCAAGGTGCTGACTGAGGAAGGCGTTGCTCCTGCGGTTAAGGAAGAGGTGCAGGTCAAGTTGAATCGCCTGTAAATTTCCGGGTTTTCGATTTAATCCTTAAAAAGTTGACACGACACAGATCGAACAATGGAGATCATCCGTACTCCTCTTGAGATGACGGCTTGGGCAAACAGGGTTCTAGCCGCAGGGCAGACAATCGGTTTGGTCCCGACCATGGGTTTTTTTCATGAGGGTCATTTGCGTCTGATGCGTAAGGCCGGAGAGAAGGCCGACCGTACGGTGGTGAGTTTGTTTGTCAATCCGATTCAGTTTGGCGCAAACGAAGATCTTGGCCGGTATCCCCGAGATTTCAGCCATGACCGTCAGCTTGCGCAAGCCGAAGGCGTGGATGTACTTTTTGCCCCGGAGGTGGAGGATATGTATCCGGCTGAGGCCACTACCCGAGTGATTGTTTCCGGATTGACGGACGGGTTGTGCGGCGAGAGCCGACCTGGTCATTTTAACGGAGTAACCACCGTTGTCGCCAAGCTTTTGCATATCGTTAAACCGCATTGCGCTGTTTTTGGCAAAAAGGATTTTCAGCAGCTTGCGGTGATAGAGAGGATGGTGGCGGATCTTAACTGGGATGTGAAGATCATCAGGCATCCCATTGTCCGGGAAGCCGACGGTCTGGCCATGAGTTCCCGGAACACCTATCTTTCTGCCCCGGAGCGGAAGGCAGCTCTTTGTCTCTTTCGAGCCATTGGCCATGCCAGGCGGCGGGTGCGCGCCGGGCTTGTGGAGACAGCGGTTCTGCAGCGCGAGGTGGAGGAACTGTTGCGCCGGGAGGCTGTAATTATCGAGTATGTAAGCTTTGTTGATCAATCGACGTTGCGGCCTCAAACTGTGCTGCAAAAAAGTACGGTGTTGGCCATGGCCATTAAGGTCGGTGCGACCCGTCTGATCGACAATGATATTCTTTTTGAGGAACACTGAGAGAACGATAATGCTGCAATACATGTTAAAATCAAAGATACACCGGGCCACGGTGATTGAGGCGGATCTCAACTATGAGGGCAGTCTCTCGATTGACAAGAATCTGATGGATGCCGTTGGCCTGTATCCTTATGAACGGGTTAATATTTACAATATCAACAACGGCGAGCGGTTTGACACCTATGTGATCGAAGGCAAACCCGGTTCCGGGATGATAGGCCTCAACGGCGCGGCTGCTCGCAAGGGATTGGTCGGCGATCTGGTGATTATAGTGAGCTATGCCCTGTATGCGCCTGAGGAACTGGCCGAGTACAAGCCGAAAATCGTTGTGCTCGACAAGGGCAACGTGATCAAGAATGTGATGCATTTCGAGGAAGCACAGCACCCCTACCGTGGTTAATTTTCTTTTTGGGTGGTCTTTTGGCAGCCACTGGCGTTGCGTTTCCCCATTTCACCGGTTTTGTGAACACTCTACGATAAACGTCCATGATCCTTTTGGTTGCAGCCACAGAGATGGAAGTCTTGCCCGTGATCGGGAAAAAGAACGGGCATCCCCATGAGCTTTTTGTCGCGGGGGTGGGGCCGCTTGAAACAGCGGTCCGGCTTACCCGAAGGCTGTGTCAGGAGGGCGACGGGGATATCTCTCTGGTGCTCAATTTTGGCGTGGCCGGGGCCTATGTCGGCTCCGGGGCAGGTTTGCTCGATATCTGTCTGGCTGAAAGCGAGGTTCTGGGTGATTTCGGCATCTGTTACGAAGACAGCGTTGCGCCTTTTGAGGGAAAACTGGCAGGCAGCTCTGCTTTTTCCATGGAGCCACGGTATCTTGCCCAGGCCGAGGAAATTCTCGCTAAACAGGAGTACGCTTGCAAAAAGGGTGTCTTCGTAACGGTCAACGGGGTCACGGCCACAGCCAGGCGTGGCGAAATGTTGCGCACCGCCCACAATGGCCTGTGTGAGAATATGGAGGGCGCGGCAGTGGTCAGGGTCTGCGATGAATTTGCCATTCCTTGTCTTGAGGTGCGGTGTGTCAGCAATATGGTGGAAGACCGCAACCCCGGTCACTGGCAGCTCGCCGCGGCCGTGCAAAAATGTGGACAGGTTGTTTCCCTGCTCCTTGATCGCATAGTTCCCATCTGAACCAGGCAGAAAATTCGTGCCACATCTTTTGAAAGAAAACAGGCTCACCCTGGGATTTTCACCCTGCCCAAACGATACTTTTATTTTTCATGCCCTGGTGCATGGGAAGTCATGCACCCAAGCGCCGAATTTTGGTGAACCGACACTTGCCGATGTTGAGACGTTAAACGAATGGGCGCTTGCCGGACGGTTTGATGTAACCAAGCTTTCGTTTCATGCCTTGGGGCATGTTCTTGATCAGTATGTCCTGCTCATGGCAGGCAGCGCTCTTGGGCGCGGTTGTGGCCCCCTGCTGGTTGCTCGGGAAAATTTTTCTGTTGCGGCGTTGCCCCATCTGACCATCGCCATTCCCGGCAGATACACCACTGCGGCCTTGCTGTTGCGTATGTATTCCTCTGTGGCCCTTACGACCAGAGTGATGCGTTTTGACGAGATCATGCCTGCTATCGTGGCAGGTGAGGTCGATGCCGGGGTGATCATCCACGAGAGCCGTTTTACCTTTTTGGAGCATGGCTTGCTGTTGCTTCAGGACCTCGGCGCATGGTGGGAGAAGGAAACCGGCTTTCCCATTCCGCTTGGCGGCATTGTGGCGAAGCGTTCTCTGGGTAAGGAGAAAATTCAGGCCATCGACCGGTGTATTCAGGCAAGTGTTTCTTCCGCTTTTGCCAGTCCGGAGGCGGGTATGTCGTATATCCGGCATCATGCCCAGGAGCTTGACGACAAGGTTGTCCGGGACCATATAGGGCTGTATGTGAATTCGTTTTCTCTTGATCTCGGCGAGGAAGGGATCGCCGCTGTTCGTGGGTTTCTTGCGCGAGGCCGACAGATCGGGGTTTTCCCGCAACATTCTTCCTGTCTGCCATTGACCAGCAATGAATTATAGTGCTTGAGCCGAAGATTCCAGTCTCTCTTTTCTGGAGCTCTTTACGGGCTTTAGCCAGAAACGTGCTTGACAAGAAATATATTCAGAATATATTTCAAAGTTCCCTGTTGTGTATGGTTTTTGCCAGTGCGAGGGTATGCACGGTATATTTCCAGTATATAATTCGATCTTCATCGCAAGACGAGTTGAATTCAAAAGTAAGGACTACAGCATGAAACTTACAGGAGCACAGGCATTCCTCAAGTGTCTGGAAGAACATGGGATCGAGATTATCTTCGGCTATCCCGGCGGGGCACTCATCGATGTTTATGACGAGTTGATGAAAAATGACAAAATCCATCACGTGTTAACCCGGCATGAGCAGGCCGCGGTCCATGCCGCCGATGCCTTCGGGCGGATTAAGGGAAGCGTGGGGGTTGCCCTGGTTACCTCCGGTCCTGGTGCCACCAATGCGGTTACCGGAATTGCTTCGGCCTATCTGGACTCCATCCCCCTGGTGGTTTTTACCGGGCAGGTGCCGACCAAGCTGATTGGCAACGATGCTTTCCAGGAGGTGGATATTGTTGGAATTACCCGTCCGATCACCAAGCATAATTATCTGGTGAAAGACGCCGATCAGCTGATCCCGATTATTCGGGAGGCTTTCCATCTTGCCAAGACCGGCCGTCCCGGCCCCGTGCTGGTTGACTTGCCAAAGGACGTTCTGGCCACCCGGATTACTTATCCCGAGCTGAAACCCATCAGCATGCGGACCTATAAGCCCACCTATGAGCCGCATCCCGGTCAGATAGAAAAGGCTTGCCAGGCGATGCTCAAGGCCAAAAAACCGGTGATCTACGCGGGTGGCGGCGTTATTCTCTCCGACTCCAACGTGGAGCTGACCGAACTTGCCAGAAAGCTGAACATTCCCGTCACCATGACTCTCATGGGGCTGGGCGGTTTTCCTGGTTCGGATTTGTTGTCCATGGGCATGTTGGGCATGCACGGAACCTATTACGCCAACATGGCCGTAGCCAACTGTGATCTGTTGATTGCGGTGGGTGCCCGTTTTGATGATCGTGTTACCGGTCGGGTTGACGCCTTTGCACCCCATGCCGAGATCATTCATATTGATATTGATCCTTCCTCCATCAGCAAAAACGTTCGGGTGGATATCCCCATCGTGGCCGACTGCAAGCATGCGCTTCTCGCCATCAATTCCTGGTTTGGCCGGAGCAAGGAGTTCAACGTCGATGAGTGCGTAGAAAAGAATCGGCCCTGGCATGAGCAGGTTAGGGAGTGGAAAAACAAACATCCCCTGGGCTATGTCGAAGAAACCGATATCATTAAGCCCCAGTTCGTTATTCAGAAGCTCAATGAATTGACCGGTGGCGATGCTATCATTACCACCGAGGTCGGCCAGCACCAGATGTGGACCGCCCAATTCTATCATTTCAACAAGCCCCGCCAGTTTGCCACCTCAGGCGGTCTCGGTGTCATGGGGTACGGCTTCCCTGCCGCTATCGGCGCCCAGATGGCCGCACCGGACAAGGTTGTTATCGACATTGCCGGTGATGGTTCCATCCAGATGAACATCCAGGAATTGGCCACGTGCAGACAGGAAAAACTGCCGGTCAAGGTAGCCATTTTGAATAATGGCTACCTTGGCATGGTTCGCCAGTGGCAGGAGCTGTTTTATAATAAGCAGTACTCCTCGACGGTTATGGAGGTTGTTCCTGATTTTGTCAAGGTGGCCGAGGCCTATGGTGCGGTAGGACTGCGGGCGACCAAGCCCAGTGAGGTCGAGCCGGTTATCAAGGAGGCTTTGAAGATTAACAATACCGTGTTCATGGATTTTGTCATTGCCAGGGAAGAAGGTGTCTACCCCATGGTTCCAGCTGGTAAGGCCACAACAGAGATGTTGTTGGTTTAATAAGGATAGCCGCGATGAAACATACCATTTCCGTACTGTTGCAGAATAAACCTGGAGTTCTCTCCCGAGTTACAGGCCTTTTCAGTGGTCGGGGCTTCAATATCGAAAGCCTGTCCGTTGCCCAGACCCTTGAGCCGGATGTTTCTTGTCTGACTCTGGTGACCTCCGGCGAGGACACCATTATTGAGCAGATCACCAAACAACTCCATAAGCTGATTGATGTTATCAAGGTCACTGATATGTGTGAACATGATAATGTAGAACGCGAGATGGCCCTGATCCGGGTAAAGGCCGAGGCGCACACCAGGGCCGAGGTTCTTCGGATAGTAGATATTTTTCGCGGCAAGGTGATTGACGTTGGGCCCAAAAGCTATGTGGTGGAAATTACCGGGAAGGCAAGCAAGCTCCAGGCGGTGATTGATATTCTGCGACCCATTGGCATCCAGGAGATTGTCCGTTCCGGAACCACTGCCATGACTCGGGCGCAAAAGTCGTAATCATTTTCTGGCCAGAACAGGGTTCGCAGATGAACTGGCAGACTGGTACTACGGTCTGTCAGTTCATTTTTATATGGTCCGAAATAATTCGGTCCTCAAAAAACCATTTTACAGTGAGACAGGAAACGCATGAAAAAACCACAAGTTCCTGTGGCCCTTGAAGGGTATCCGTTCATCGGTTTTGCGGCGTTGACGACCTTGGTCCTTGCCATCCTTGGCTATTCTTTCAGCGCCTTGCTGGCCCTGTTCACTACGGCCTTTGTCCTGTATTTTTTCCGTGACCCGGAACGGATATCTCCGGAGGATGAGGATGTCCTGGTATCACCGGCAGACGGTAAGGTTATCCTCATCGAGAAAATATTCGACGATAAATTTGTGAAAGAACACGTGTACAAGGTGAGCATTTTCATGAATGTTTTCAATGTGCATGTAAACAGGGCACCCTGCCCTGGTACCGTGACTCAGGTGCAATATTTTCCGGGCATGTTTTTCTCGGCCAATACCGAACGCGGGGCTTTGGAAAACGAGGCCTGCGCCCTGACCCTTGAAACAAAGAGCAACCGCAAGATCGCGGTGGTGCAGGTGGCCGGCCTTATTGCCCGTCGGATTGTTTGTTGGGCGGGCAGGGGTGACAGATTGATGCGTGGGGAACGATTTGGCCTTATTCGTTTTGGCTCACGGGTTGACTTGTATCTTCCGCAGCAGATCCAACTGGAAGTGACTGTCGGTCAGAAAGTAAGGGCTGGCGAGACGGTTCTCGGTTATCTGCCCTGATCCTCCCATGCGGAAAAGTTATTTTTAAGATACTATCTTTAATGGAAGTACGAATATTGCGCTGTCTGCAATTAATATCGGAAGGAGGAGCACATGGAGAGGCACCATAACGCCAAAGATGTAATTTCCTCAAAAGGTACGATCAGCCTGTTGCCAAGTGCTATCACCACGGCAAGTCTTTTTAGTGGATTCTACGCCATTGTTGCCGCCATCAACGGCCAGTTTTTTCATGCTGCCGTGGCTATTATTGTTTCCGCAATTTTTGATGGCCTTGATGGCAGGGTTGCTCGCCTTACCGGTACAACCAGTAAGTTCGGCATGGAGTACGATTCTCTTTGCGATCTGGTTGCCTTTGGCGTGGCCCCCGCATTGTTGGCTTATGAGTGGGTGTTGCGACCCTATGGACGTTATGGTTGGCTGGCCGCCTTTCTCTATGTGGCAACCACCGCATTGCGACTGGCCAGATTTAACAGTCAGGATACTATTTCGGTCAAAAACGAATTTACAGGGTTGCCGTGTCCTGCCGCCGGAGGCATGATCGCCGCCACTGTTTTATTCTGTTCCTTTTTCGAGTTCACCGGCACCTTGAGAAATTTTATGGTGTTGGGGGTTGTATATGGCCTTTCCTATCTCATGATCAGTTCCGTGAAATATCAGAGCTTCAAGCATGCTGAAACCGATCGGGCCAAGAAATTTCAAGTTCTGGTTGGGATGGTTTTGCTTATCATGGTCCTGGCTGCAGAGCCTCAGGTCACTCTTTTTATCTTGGGGGCAACCTATGTTCTCTCAGGGCCGCTGGCAGTGGCGTACCGTTTGGTGGTGAGGCGCAAAGTCACAGTCAAGGAAGAACAGGAATAATCGGTATAAGCCGGGTTCCGGGTGGTTTTGTACTTGTGCCGTGCGGAGTGAGAGGAGCTAATTTGCGATGTCGGATAAAATAGTTATTTTTGACACCACCTTGCGTGATGGCGAGCAGTCGCCCGGCGCAAGCATGAACATGCAGGAAAAATTCCGGCTGGCCCAACAACTGGTCAAGCTGAAGGTGGATGTGATCGAAGCCGGCTTTCCCGTGGCCTCGCCCGGGGATTTCGAGTGCGTGCGAAATATCGCGGAGCATATCCGCGGCGCGCAAATCGCCGGTCTTGCCCGCTGCAACACCAAGGACATAGATCGGGCCTGGGAAGCGCTCAAGGCAGCAGAAAACCCCAGAATTCATACCTTCCTGGCCACCTCGGACATCCATCTCAAACACAAGCTGAAGATGACTCGGGATCAGGTCCTGGAACTGGCTGTGGCCTCTGTCCGCCATGCTGCGAAATACACGAGCAACGTGGAGTTTTCCGCCGAGGATGCTTCGCGCAGTGACCTTGATTTTGTCTGCAAGGTTTTTGCCGCGGTAATCGAAGCCGGGGCCACGACCCTGAATTTTCCGGATACAACCGGCTATGCCCTGCCGGACGAGTTTGGCCGTAAGGTCGGTTATCTCATTGAAAACATCCCAAATATCCATAAGGCTGTTCTCAGCGTCCATTGTCATAACGATCTGGGACTGGCCGTGGCCAATTCCTTGGCTGCCATTAACCATGGGGCTCGGCAGGTGGAGTCAACCATCAATGGTCTTGGGGAAAGGGCAGGCAATACGGCCATGGAAGAACTTGTCATGATCATCCGCACCCGCTCTGATCAGATGCAGGTGCATACCGATATTGTCACCGAGCACATCTATCCCACGAGTCGACTGGTCACCACTATTACCGGGATGCCGGTCCAGCCAAACAAGGCTATTGTCGGGGCCAATGCCTTTGCCCACGAATCCGGGATTCACCAGGATGGAGTGCTCAAGGAGCGAACCACCTACGAAATTATGAACCCGGTGGATATCGGGATCTCCACCGGTAACATTGTGCTGGGCAAGCACTCAGGCCGTCATGCCCTGAAGGATCGGATCGCTGCAATGGGCTATACCCTCAAGGATGATGAATTGGAGCGTGTTTTTAACCGGTTCAAGGAGGTGGCCGACGTCAAGAAGGAGATGTTTGACGAGGATCTCGAAGCCATCCTGATGGACGAAGTGCTGCGGATTACCGAGACCTTTTCCCTGGTGCATCTGGGGGCGATGAGCGGCAACAAGAGCCTTCCCACAGCAGCGGTGCGGCTGCTTATCGATGGTAAGGAACAGGAAAAGGCGTGTATCGGCATCGGACCCATCGACGCCTGTTTTAGGGCCATAGCTGAGTTGACCCAAACCAAGAGTAAACTCCTCTATTTCTCGGTAAGTTCAATCACCGGCGGCACCGATGCCCAGGGTGAGGTGCTGGTCCGCATTGAAGATGAAGGTAAGGTTGTCGTTGGGCAGGGGGCGGACCCGGATATCATCACCGCTGCGGCCAAAGCCTATCTCAATGGCTTGAACCGGTTGGTATTTTTAAAAAGGGAAACCACGCGGCAGGGAAGCTGACGCCTCCGGCTATTTTCACCAAGCTGCTTCTTGTTTGTAATTGTCAGCTTGATGGGAAAAAGTAAAATAAACCAAGAAACGTAACTGTTCAGCAGCGCCGCAGATGCGCGGAAGAGACTGGCGAAGTGTGCTGTTGCACACGAGCAAGCCGATGACAAAGCAGATGTGATGCTGCAGGACAGTTACAGATATTTTATACAATTGCCGGGTGACCCCCGGCTGCTGTCTGTAAGGGATCTGAACAATGACTGCTGCAGAAAAGAAATTTAATGTTGCGATTGCCGGCGCCACCGGCGCTGTTGGCGGCGCCATGCTCGATGTTTTGGCACGAAGGGATTTTCCGCTGGGTGAGCTGCGTTTGCTTGCCTCGGAACGGTCTGTGGGAAAAATCCTCACCTTCAAGGGGAAAGAGATACCTGTTCAGTTGTTGAGCAAGGATGCTTTTGGTGGGATCGATATCGCTCTTTTTTCCGCGGGCGCCACCCGGTCTTTTGATTTTGCCCCGGCTGCGGCTGCGGCAGGAGCCGTGGTTGTGGACAACTCCAGCGCCTATCGCATGGACCCGGAAATCCCCCTGGTGGTTCCGGAAGTGAATCCCCATGCCATTGCCCAGTATAAAAAACGGGGCATTATCGCCAACCCGAACTGCTCCACCATCCAGATGCTGGTGGCTCTGAAGCCCATCCACGACAAGGTGCGGATCAAACGTATCGTGGTTTCCACCTATCAGGCGGTTTCCGGTACTGGCACCAAGGCCATTGACGAACTCAAGCAGCAGGTTCTCGATTATGCGGCGGGCAAGCCCATGACGCATGGGGTGTACCCGCATCAGATCGCCTTCAACTGTCTGCCGCAGATCGACAGCTTCCTTGATAACGGCTACACCAAGGAAGAGATGAAGATGGTCAACGAGACCCGTAAGATATTTGAAGATCAAAGTATCGGTGTCACCGCTACTACGGTGCGGGTGCCGGTTTTTTACGGCCATTCCGAGTCTGTCAATATCGAGACCGAGAAGAAGATTACTGCCGCAGAGGTCAAGGCTCTTCTTAAGAATTCCCCTGGTGTTCAGTTGGTTGATGAGCCGACCCTGGGGCAGTATCCCATGGCCATAGATTGTTCGGGCAAGTTTGAGACCCTGGTGGGTCGAATTCGGGAGGATGAGTCCATCGCCAATGGAATCAACCTGTGGGTCGTGTCCGACAATATTCTTAAAGGCGCTGCGCTCAATGCTGTGCAGATTGCCGAGGTTCTTATCCGGGACTACTTGAAATAGTGCGGATCATCAGCGGCAGCGCCCGTGGGCGCAAGCTGCTGGCGCCGGGCCAGCTTTTTGGCGATCTGATTCGGCCTACCTCCGACCGGGCCAGGGAGGCGATTTTCAATATTTTGGCTGCCGAAATTGCCGGCGCCAGGGTATTGGACCTTTTTGCCGGGACAGGCGCTTTGGGGCTTGAAGCCTTGAGCAGGGGTGCGTCTTTGGCTGTCTTTGTTGATGGTCAGCGGTCCGTTACCGAGCTTATCCAAAGGAATATTACTCTCTGCGGTTTTTCCGAGCGCGCCACGGTGTTGCAGAGGGATTTGGCCAGGGGGCTTTCTTTTTTGACGGCAATACAGCCTCTGCCGGAATTTGACCTTGTTTTTCTAGACCCGCCCTATGGGAGCACATTTGCCCAACGCGGGTTAGAATATTTGGCGGATGGAACTTTTCTTGGTGCCAAGGCAATAATTGTTTTGGAGGATGCGGCCAAAGCGCAATACCCGGAAACTCTCGGTATGCTGGCCTGTTTTGATCGCCGTCGATATGGAGAGGCCGGTTTCTGGCTTTATCAGCATACGTAAGGCTTGGTGCAATGACTGACTACGAACCATTTGTCCCTGAAAGCACATCCGAATCAATCGCTGTGTATCCCGGCACCTTTGATCCCATAACCAATGGGCATCTCGATATCATTCATCGGGGGTTGAGTCTGTTTGATCGAATCATTATTGCCGTAGCCAGTAATCCAGCCAAGCAGCCGCTTTTTTCCCTTGAAGAAAGGTTGAAGATGATCCGGGATTGTTTTTCCGGCGAGGAAACCCGGATCGAGGTTGAGGATGTTACCGGGCTTCTGGTGGATTTTGCCTATAAGCGCGGTGCCAAGGCAATCATTCGTGGTTTGCGGGCCGTGTCGGATTTTGATTACGAGTTCCAGCTTGCTCTGATGAACCGTCGGATCGAACGTGAAGTGGAAACGGTTTTTCTGATGACCGGCTTCCGCTGGATATTTATCAGCTCGAGCATTATCAAGGATGCCGCCAGATATGGCGGCGACGTGAGCGGTCTGGTGCCGGATCATGTTTGCGAAAAACTGCGGAATCGGTACTTGCAGCCATGAGCAGGCGGTGTTACGGAATAAATGCCGGAGGCCTGACCGTTTCTTTGTTGCTGTCGAAGGCTGTGCGTGGCGCTCGCCGGAAGGGCGATTGCTTTGGCCTGTTAGCCGGCAGCACTCCTGCCCGGCAAAGGACAGGCGGTTTCAGGTAATGGTTGATGCGGCGCGAAAAGGCGAGCCTTTGCCCCGGCGGATATTTTTGACTGGGTCCTGGTCCTTGCTGCGCTGGGCTGCCGGCACCCTGCTTTTGTATCCTGTTTTCCGCTTTCTCGGCTACCGTGCCCCCAAACAACCGCGCTCTGTGAAGGTGCATAAGGTCGTGCCGGTCGGCGGCTTTGTTCTTGAACACGACTTCATTCTTTTTGTCGGGAAAAACGGTCCGTGGGCAGTTTCGAGAAAGTGCACCCACCTGGGCTGTCGCCTCAACTATCAGGAAAAAGAGGAGGTTCTCCTTTGCCCTTGCCATCACAGTCGATTCAGCAAGGACGGCACCCGGCTCAGTGGCCCCGCTCAGAAAAATTTGCCCCGATTTCCTGTGGCTGCGTTGCTGGAGGACAAGGACGAAAAAGGGTACCTTGTTACCCTGTAAGGTTATGAGTCTCCGCACACGTATCATCGAGACGAAATGGGGGGGGATGAGCTTGGTCTCGCTCTATCTCTCTGTCTTGTCAGGGGTATTGGTGTCACTCCAGTACGATCCCGCCACTCCCTTTTTTTCCGCAAGTTCCCTTGATTTGCTGACGCCGTTCGGTCAATTCTTCCGGTCCTGCCATTTTTATTCCAGTCAGATGTTTTTCCTTTTATCGCTCTGTCATCTTGCTGCAGTTATCCTGGCAAAGACCGATCAGCAACTGCGGTTCGGGAAATGGCTCCTCCTGGTTGGTTCCGTCCCTGCCGCGATGTTGTTGCTTTTCACCGGCTATGTCCTCAGGGCGGATGCAACCGGGGAGGCTGCGGGAGTTATTGCCGAAAACATAACTCTTTCCATTCCTTACCTGGGAACGTTGCTGAACTCATTGCTCTTTGCTATTGAAGCCGAAGGCATGAAGCGTGTTTACGCCAACCATCTTATCGGCCTCGGAGTTGTGTGGGGGGTTTGTTGCTGGGATCACCTGCGCCGTTACCGGATTGGCTTTGGTCAACATAGCCTGTTGCTGTTCGGTACGGTGCTTTTCAGCCTTTTCTTGGCTGCACCCATGGAGCCCGCCCGCCTTGGGTTGTTTCATATACAGGGGCCATGGTTTCTGCTGGGATTGCAGGAATTGCTGCGGTACGTTCAGCCTTTTTGGGCCGGGGTAATTTTCCCCAGTACCGTGCTTGTCGCCTTGGTTTGTGTGGGCACAGAAGGCAAAGGACGACGAAGATCGTTGCTCTTTATAGCGGGTTGGCTCACCGTCTATCTGATTCTTACTTTCGTTGCCACCTTACGATAGTGAGGGGTGAAGAATTGAAAGGGGAAAATTCAACAAGTAAAGATATTCCCTTTTCATTATCCATTTTTCACTTTCTCCTTTAAGGCAGGGGTAGACTGACGGAAAAAATAGCGCCCTGGGGTTGGGAGTTGCGCAGGGAGATTTCGCCTCCATGGCTGTGCACGATCTGACTGACAATTGCCAGCCCAAGCCCTGTTCCTGTTTCTCGGGTTGTGAAAAAAGGTTCAAATATTTTTTCCCGAAGATTTTCCGGTATGCCATGTCCATTGTCACTGATTTCCAGAACAATGGCCGATTCCTGCGTTTCCTTGTCCATGACTGCGATTGCATCCGCCCGGAGCTTTATCCTTCCTTTTTCCATATTCCGGCAGGCCTTGGCGCTGTTTGCGGCCAGGTTGAGGATCACCTGTCTGAGCAACTGAGGATCACCCCAGCAGTCAAGGTCGGGCGGGATTTCCAAAGCAATGGTCAGGTCGGGGTTCCAACTCGGGTCCTGTCCCAGGGTTTCCATTGCCTCCCGCGCAAGGTCCCCCAATGGGAACCATTCCTTTTCCGGGTTAACCGGCTTTGAGAAAAGAAGAAATTCATTGATTGTTGCATCAAGCCTGTCTGATTCCCGCAGAATGATGCTAAACAGACGTTTGTTGATGGAACCGTCCTGTGTTTCCCTGTCCAGCAGTTGCACTGCCCCTGAAATAGCGGCCAGGGGGTTTCTGAGCTCATGGGCAATGCCTGCCGCCATTTCACCTATGGTTGCCATTTTTTCGGACTGCTGTACCTGGGCTTCCATTTTTTTTATCTGACTGAGATCTTGAAGTGTGTACACGTAACCGTTTTTGCTGTCGTCCGGGGCATTCAGCCTTGAGCAAGAATATCCAACCGGGATCGTCTCCCCGTTTTTTCGGGGGAGAACGGACATGTGACGCCGCTCATCGTGGAGCAGACCCGTTTCAAGCCCGGGAAACGGGCGGGAAATTTCTTGACCGAGAATCTCGCCTGGTCTGTAGCCTGTTATGAGTTCAGCCGCTCGGTTGAAGGATGTTACCCGGTTATTGTCGTCAACGGTGATAATGCCGGCATTAATGTCGTCAAATATCTGTTTGTACAGAAAGGACAAACGGTCATAGTCGCTTACGGTTTGGAACAGTTCAGCCTCTGTCTTCTGGAGCCTTGTCGAGAGCATGGAACTTAAGATGGCGACCAGGAAAAAAGTGAGAGTGTAAATGGTGAATAAATGAAGAAGCGCCTGGAGGTTGGATATCTGAACAGGATACATCTGGACAAAACGTGAAGCATAGCCGCCATATTCCACAAGAAGCAGAACGCCGAACAACAAAGAGCTTAGTGTGGCAAACAGTAGGCTTCCTCTACGAAAAAGCATGAAGGCCCCCATGACAATGGGGAAAAAATACACCACCGTAAAAACAGATTGACTGCCACCGGTTGAAAAAACCAGAAGCGTAACCAGAAGGGTGTCAAGGGTGATCTGCAGATAACCGAAGCGGGAATAACATTGTATAATTCTTACAACAAGTGCGGAAACAATAGTGAACAGATAGAGGCCGGCAATGAAATAGGCAAGATAGTGCATTGGGGGAAGAAAAATGGAAGGCGTCTTTGTCTGGAGAAGGACACTGATCCCCAGCATCAGGGAGAGAAAGAGGACCCTGAAAAACAGCAGCCACTGGATCTGTTTCTTGAGATGGTCATTGGCGGCAGGCGAACCGGTATGGGGGCAGAGGGAGGAGAATCTCATATGTTATATTTTTTCGCCTTGTAACGGAAGGAGCGGAAACTCATTTTCAGAAGCTCCGCCGCTTTCATCCTGGAATTGTTTGTCCTGGTCAGGGCCGTCTTGATCAGCCTTTTTTCAATATCGGTCACGTATTGCTCAAGGCCGAGGTCAAAAGCGAGTTCCTCCGTTGCCGCGGAGTCATTCACTCCGGGCAGATCGGAGCCAAGGGGACGACCAGACCGGTGCCCTGAAAGGGTAAGGCTTTCCGGTAGAATAATATTGGAAGATTCAAGGGCAACCCCACGTTCGACAATATTTTCTAGTTCGCGGACATTGCCTGGAAAGTCATAGTCCAAGAGAACCTTCAGGGCATAAGAGGAGATCTGTTGCACCTCTTTGTCGAACAGGGCGGAGTATTTCTTCAGGAAATGGTCGACCAAAAGCGGCACATCCCCCTTGCGTTCACGAAGCGGTGGCATGCGGATGGGGACAACGGCAAGACGGTAAAAAAGATCTTCCCGGAAGCGACCTGCCAGAACTTCTTCTTCAAGATTTTTGTTGGTGGCTGATATAATCCGGACCTTCACCTTGATGGTCTCCGTGCCGCCGACTTTTTTGAATTCCCGTTCCTGTAAAACCCGCAGGAGTTTGGTCTGGATGAGCGGGGAAAGTTCGCCGATTTCATCAAGAAAGGCGCTGCCGTTATTGGCCAACTCGAATAACCCGGTCTTGTTGGCAATCGCTCCGGTAAACGAGCCCTTGGCGTGCCCAAACAGTTCCGATTCGATGAGGTTTTCCGGGATTGCGCTACAGGTGATGGGGACGAAGGCGTTTGCCGCAACTTTGCTGTGTTGGTGAATTGCTTGCGCCACCAATTCCTTACCAGTTCCGGATTCACCATAGATGAGGATATTCGCCTGGGTCGGGCCGATGCGCTGGATGAGGTCGTAAATTTTGAGCATCTCCGGGCTGTTGCCGATGATTCCCGTGAAAGAATCGCGCTCCTTGCTCGGGGGCTTCTCCTGTCGGCTTCCCAGAGCTGACTTGATAACCGAAAGAATGTCATCAACCTTAAAGGGCTTGGTGATGTAGTCGTAGGCGCCGTTTTTCATGGCAAGCACCGCATCTTCCGGCGAAGCGTATGCAGTGATCAGCACAACAGGAATGGAGAGGTCTTGTTGTTTGATGTTCTCAAGGAGAGCGAGTCCAGTCAAATCCGGCATGCGGATGTCGGAAATAATCAGATCGAAAGAGTGATGCTGCAGAAGCGTTAGGGCTTCTGCTCCGCTGGCTGCAGTGCGGATTGAATACCCACTTTTATCCAGGAGGATTTTGAGAAACTCCCGCATGCTTGGTTCATCGTCAACAACAAGTATCTCGGCCATGTTGAGAGCTCAAGGCTGAAGGTAGTCTTACGGGAAGGGCGAACGTGTTTATCTTAACAGAAAAAGGATACTGTGAAACAACAAAAAACGCGCATGGCTTTCAAGTCATGCGCGTTTTTTGTATGATTATAATGGGTTAATCAGGGTAAGGAGCCCTAAGAATCCTTCAGTAGTGCTGTTTTATTTTTATAAAAATAAAAAAAGGCCTCCGTAAAGACTTACGGAGGCCTTTTTCCTGCCATAGGCAGGCGAGAATAAGGTGACGCTTAGTGACTCTGAGCAGCCCCCGCACCTGACGGAACCCGGATATCCTCGATCAGATGCTGAATGTGTTCGGGCGGTGGTTTGGTGAAGCTGGACACACTAAAAGCAACAATGAAGTTGATCAGCGCACCCACCGCGCCGAAAGAGCCGGGGGAGATGCCAAACAGCCAATTGGCCGCATTATCCGGGGCCATGGCGGTTGAGGCGACAAACATGAATCCTTTGTACCAGAAAATATACAGAAGTGTGGAGCAGAGGCCGGCAAGCATGCCGCAAATGGCGCCAGCACTGTTCATCCGCTTGACAAAGATTCCCATCATGAGGGCCGGGAAAATTGACGAAGCTGCGAGACCAAAGGCCAGGGCTACTACCTGGGCAGCAAAGCCTGGAGGGTTAAGGCCAAGGTAGCCGGCAACGATAATAGCGCCGGCCATGGCGATACGACCAGCAAGCAATTCGGTCTTGTCGTCAATATTTTTGGTGATCATACCCTTGAGCAGGTCATGGGAAATAGCGGAAGAGATAGCCAAGAGAAGGCCGGCAGCGGTGGAAAGTGCTGCGGCGATACCACCGGCTGCCACCAAGGCGATGACCCAGTTGGGCAGCTTGGCGATTTCCGGGTTGGCGAGAACCATGATATCGTTGTCAACCTTGGTCATCTCGTTGCCTTTCCAGCCAAAACCGGCGAATTTGCTCTCTGCGTGTTTCTCGGAGGC
>VMSS01000093.1 GCA_013791995.1 Desulfurivibrio sp.
CAGCATGGCAGTGCAGACAAGGGTGCAGACAAGATGTGTCACAGGGTACATTTTTTTCATTGAGGGGCCTCCGCAAGAATGGAAAATATAAAATTTGGAATATGTATATCTATTTGTTTTTGCAAAGGTCTCGCCGTGTCGGGGCAGGCGCAAACAAGCGTTGAAGATACCGGCAAATGCGGCAATGGTCAAGTGCGATACTCGTATTCGGTGGAGGAGATTATTCTCCACATTCATCGACGTAGCGGGCTTCGATCTCTTCCATACTGGCCTGGGCTTGCTCCCAATCTCCATAGATTTTTTTCAGTTTTCGACCCAGTCCGCTGTATTCGTTACTGAGTTCGGAAAAGCGGTCCTGGTCCTTGTACAGCTCCGGGTCTGCCATGGCCTGTTCCAGTTGGGTTTTCCTGCCTTCGAGCTGTTCGATTTCTTGTTCGGATTGGGCAACGATTTTTTTGAGCGGAGCAATCTCTCGGGTTTTCTGCTGGCGCAGATCTGCCTGGAGCTTTCGGGAGTCCTTGCCCTTCTTCCCTTGTTTCTCAGGGGGTGGGCTGCCGGTTTGGGTTTTGGGCGCAGCAACTTTTTTTTGTGGAGAGGTGGCAGCTTCTAAATGGGTCTTGTGGAGATAGTAGTCGATATTGCCGTCAAAAATGGTGCCGTGGCCGCTTTTGATCTCCAGTACCTTGGAGACAAAGGAATTGGCAAAATAACGGTTATGGGAAACCACGATGATGGACCCGTCGTATTGACGCATCGCCTCCTGGAGCACCTCCTGGGATTGGATGTCCAGATGGTTGGTGGGTTCGTCCAGAATGAGGAGGTTGGCCGGAGTGGCGATCATTTTGGCCAGGGCCACCCGGCTTTTTTCGCCGCCCGAGAGCACCCCCACCTTCTTGTCCACGTCATCGCCGCGGAAGAGAAAGGCGCCAAGCAGAGAGCGGGTCTGGGTGACGCTTAGTTGGTTGTCTACATGGCTTAAGGTTTCCAGCACTGTGTAGCGGGAATCGAGCTCCTGGGCTTGATGCTGGCCAAAGTAGGAGATGGTCACGTTGTGGCCGAAGCGGATGTCTCCGCTGTCCGGGGTGATGAGGCCGGCCAGGATTTTTACCAGGGTGGATTTGCCTGCGCCGTTGACCCCGAGGACGGCCAGTTTCTCGCCGCGTTGCAAGGAAAAGGAGAGGTCGCGGAAAACCGGCTGCCCGTTGAACTGCTTACTCATGTCCTCGACTTCCAGCACGGTTCTGCCGGAAGCCGGGGAGGGCGGAAAGCGGAAGGCGATGGTGTTTTCCGTTTCGTCCAGCTCGATCATCTCGATCTTGTCCAGCTGTTTGAGGCGGCTCTGTACCTGGGTGGCCTTGGTGGCTTTCGAGCGGAACCGGTCAACGAATTTCATGGTTTGTTCGATCATGGCCTGCTGATTTTCATAGGCCGCCCGCTTGATAATCATCCGGTTTGCTTTATCCACCAGGTATTTCGAGTAATTGCCCTTGTAGACGGTGAGATCGCCCAGGGAAATCTCCCAGGTGACGGTGGTGAGGTTGTCGAGAAAGGCGCGGTCATGGGAGATCATCACCATGGCCCCCCGGTGATTTTTTAAAAACTCCTCAAGCCAGGTGAGCGATTCGATATCCAGATGGTTGGTCGGCTCGTCCAGTAACAGGAGATCCGGCTTGGCAAGGAGAATCTTGGCCAGCATCAAGCGCATGAGCCAGCCGCCGGAAAAGGAGATGCTGTCCTTGTTGAAATCGCTTGGGGAAAAACCTAAGCCAAGGAGAATTCTTTCAATTTGGGACTCCATGGTGAAGATGTCGGACTGGTCCAGCCTGTGCTGCAGATCTCCCTGGCGATGGAGCAGGTCTGCGAACCCGGGGTCTTCCGGCGGCACCCGGCCAAGGTCCTGGTTGACCTGATCCAGCTCTTTTTGTATGGCCAGGGCCTCGGCAAAGGCGGTTTTCGCTTCCTCAAACAGGCTGCGGCCCGGGGCAAAGGAAGTGATTTCCTGGGGCAGATAACCAAAGCTGATATTTTTGGACCGGGTCAGTACGCCGTCATCCACATGCTTGACTCCGGCCATGATCTTGAGCAGAGTGGATTTCCCCGCCCCGTTTACCCCGACCAGGCCGATTTTTTCACCGGGATGGACGCGGACCGAGACATTTTTAAAAAGGTGTTTGGAGGCGAACTGGATGGAAAGCTGGTTGATGGCAAGCATGAGTGTACGCTATAGGCTGAGATTGTCAATTGAAGGAAAGAACAATCGCACACCATAGCACATTGTGCCGGGTATTTCTAACAGATGTTGCGAAGAGGGAAAGAATCTTCAGATGGCGTAGGTGCCACCGGCAGCCCCGGTGAGTTCGCCGAGGTGGGTCGGCAGAACAATCAGGACGGTGGTGCCCATGCCCTGTTCGCTGGTGACGGTGACGGTTCCCATGTGCTCATTGATGATCTGCTTGACGTAGGGCAGACCCAGACCGGTGCTTTGTCGGTTGAAACGCAGATAAGGATCGAAGATAACCTCGAGCATTTCCTTGGAGATACCCGGTCCGTCATCGGTAATGGTGACCTGGCAGCCCGCGGCGGTCATTTCCGTGGTGATGGCAATTTGGTTATTTTTGGTGCAGGCATGCACCGAGTTGCGAATAAGATGGGCAAGGGCGATCTTTATCAGCGAACTGTTGCCATGGAAAAAAAGAGGGGTCGGGTAGAGCGCCGGCAGAATACTGATATCTTTATGTCGGGCTTCTTCCTTTACGGATTCCACAGCTTCCATGACAATGGGGTTAAGGTCAAGCGGCGCGAAAATTTTTCTTGCTTCCGGTCGGACCGATTCGAATTTACTCACCAGATTTTCAAGTTTGCGGGCCTGGTCGAGGATGTGGACCAGTTTCAATCGGCCTTCCTCTTCCGGCGGATAGGCGTTGAGCAGGCGGCGTACCATGCCGCCGATTATGGTGACCGGGTTGCGCACCTCATGGGCGATGCGCAGGGCCATGCCCGCCCTGGTACGCTCCGCGATAACCGCCTCGATGTCCTTGTTCAGGCGAAAGAGTTCCTTGCCGCTTTTCTCAATTTTCTCTCGGTCCTGGATCATCCGCTCCATAATGGTTTCAACCCGATTGAAAAAGAGGGTCACAGAGGCGATGACAATGAAGGCCATGCTGTTGATCGACCCGCTGTATGGCGCGAGTATCAGCCAGAAGTCCCCCCTGCCGGACAGGGTGAGGAGGTGCTTGATGATGTGTCCGCTGGAGCGTGAGAGGGCCAGGGCGAAGATTGCCCCGCAAAACCAGAGGAGAAAGATAGCAAGAGGGCTTTCCTTGTCGGCGCGAGCAAAAGCATAGGCATGGTTGAGGCACAGTCCGGAGAGGATTATGAGGGCGATGGCCCCGCCGAAATCAAGGAGCCAGACCGGGAGCATGGAAATGGTGATCATGGCTGGGTCTGCCTTGGGGAAGACGGCGTTGCTTGTCCCTCTCGGAGCAATTTGAGGCCCCGATAAAAGAGAAACATGGCTGGTACGGCGAGAAGATGGTCGAATTTCAGAAGGTAGAACAGGGCTTCTTGCCAGCCGTTGAGGCGGAGGAAGGGGATGGTTGCTCCGGGGGGCAGAAATATGGCGTCTTCGCTAATGTCAAAATCCAGAAAATGTCCCACCATGGTGGTGGTACTCCACAGCATGAGGACCCAGGTCCCGGCGATAATCTGTCGCCATCCTTTGAGGAAGGCGAGACGTGTCTGGCGGGCTTTTACGGCAAAAAAGAAAAGGGAGACAATCAGGAAAAAATGGGCGAGTTGGTGGATGTAGAGCCCTGAGTAAGCATGGGGCTGAAAGGCCAGGGCCTTATCCGGCAGGAGGCAACCCAGCAGCAGCAATACGGTGAAAAATAACGTTGCCAAAAAAAACCTCGGATGCTGATGATGTAAGGGAGATGGGTCTCAATAAGTTAAGAAGCTTTATTGTTCAGCGCACCATACCATGATGGCCGCTCAGAGGGCATGAGAAAAAACGCAGGGAAAAAATATGACCGGAAACAGTTGCCGCAACAGCGAAAATCAGAAACGTTCGTTCAGCGAGGCGGGTTTTCTTGAAAGGCCCAGTTCCTGGGAAACTTGGGTGGCAACTTCTTCTATGGATTTGCCCGCTGTGGAGACAATGGGAATCTGATGGTTGTGGAAAATGGTTTCGGCGGTCTGGATCTCTTCGCTGCAGGTGGAGCGTTTGGCGTAATTGCTGTCCGCGTAACGTTTTTCCCGGACATTGTGGAGTACTTCAGGGGTTGTGGTCAGTCCGATGACGTGTTTTTTGTTCTTGAGTATCTCTTCGGGCAGGGTGTATTCCCTGAGATATTCGTCCGTGAGGGGGAAATTGGCTGATTTCAACCCCATCTGTGTTGCCAAGTAAACGCAGACCGGGGTTTTTCCTGAGCGGGAAACCCCCAGTAGAATGACCTCTGCCTCATCCAGCTCATGGGTGTTGACCCCGTCATCATGTTCCAGGCAGTAGTGAATGGCCTCTACCCGTTTGGCCATGGTCAGGTTGTCGATATGACGGGAAAAACCAGGAACTCCAAGGGCCTTTGCCTCAAGGCAGCCTTCAAGCCGGGTCATGAAAATCTCAAAGGCGTCAAAAAGCTCGACCTCGGGTGAGTCGAAAACCGCGAGGATTTCTTTGGTCATAATGGTGCTGAAAATAAGGGGCCTACGGCCGGCTGATTTTTTCAGGATATAGCCAAGAATCTTTTTCGCTTCTTCCCTGTTAAGGACAAAGGGAAATTTTTCTTCGTGAAAATTGATTTCCGGAAACTGGCAGATCAGAGCCTGGCCAAGGTTTGTCGCCAGGATTCCGGTGCTGTCCGAGATGTAATACACGTCTTTTGATGACCACATGCTGCGCTGCTCCTTGTTGCCGTATGGTGAAAGAGACCTTTCCGCCGGTGCTCAGGGAGAAGGCCACCAGCTAAAACTAACAAAAACTCTTAACGATTGCTCGCGGTTCTTTCAAGCCGACCTTCCACCTAAAAAAAGGATGAATTCTTCGAAGCGTTTCTGCTCGAAATGACCGACCATTTCTTGCTTCATCAGGGTCAGGGCGCTCAGGGGGCGGCGCGCCCCGGCGTAAGGGCGGTTGGTTGTCAGGGCATCGTACACGTCCGCGATGGTGGCTATTTTGGCATTGTCGGAAATCTGGTCCCGCATTAATCCGTGGGGATAGCCCTGGCCGTTGATTTTCTCGTGATGGTGAATAATCACATCAAGGGTGACCTCCGAAGTGTGCTTTTCCATGAGCCAGTGGCCTTGCCCGGGGTGTTTCTTGATGATCTCGAACTCTTCGAAGTCAAGTTTCCCAGGTTTGTGCAGGATGCTGTCCACTATCTGGCTTTTTCCCACATCGTGCAGGATGCAGCCAAGGGCGAAATCCTGGAGTTCCGTGTCATTGCCCTTGGATATCCCCAGCCACAGGCCAATTCCGAAAACCGCGACATTTACGCAGTGGGAAAAGGTGTAATAGTCGTGGGACCCGAGACGGAGAAGATGGCGTATGGCCTGTCTGTCCGACAGGGTAAGATCAATGATGTTGCCGGTTACGGCTTTGGCTCGGGAAATGTTTTTACCGCTCCGGGGATCATCAAATATGTCCCTGATGATGTTTTTAGCACACTCATGCACAACCGAGGTTTTTTGTTCAAGGGGAATGGCTCTATTCCTGATGATGGAGTCTAAGGAGTTCTCAAGGAAATTTTCAAATTTTTTGGCGGACTCCCGGGTGATGAAAAGCGGTCCGTGATTTTTTCTGGCAAGGGTGTCCTTGACGTCGGAGACCTTGGTGTTTGCGGCGATCAGCAGGAGCGGTTTGTTGCTGTTGGGGGGCTTGGTGTAGATGTTGAAATCGATTATTCGCTCTTCTGCCAGGAGAAGGTCGGTGACAATCCGGATAAACTTTCTTGATTCTGGGATCATGTTTTTTTTTGGTTCTCCGGGGTGATAATGGTTGTGCGGCGGTGCCAGGGGGCGCTATTTACTGGGCGCCTGGTGTCCGGTGTTCTGGTCGAGATAGGTCGAAAGCTGGGAAAAATTGCAGCCATAGGCCTCAACCGCTTCTTGTTTCCCCTTTACCTGAAATGAGTATTTTTTAAAAAACGTTTCAGGCGCAAGAAGGTGCGTTGCGGCATCGCAACCCATTACAATATCGAGATCCTCCTGCCGATTGGTCATGTTTTCCAGGCGAAAGGCCACGTTGACCACATCACCTACCACGGTATAGTTGCTTTGACCGTCCTGAGCAAGATTTCCCAGCATGGCTTCGCCGGTGTTAAGGGCGGCTCCGATCTGTAAAGGCCAGGGGATATCCGGAATCTTTTTACTGAGGCTGTTGGTCAAATTGTTGATGGCAATGGCGGTTTTCAGTGCCTGGTGGATGTTGTCCTTAAGATTTGGTCCTGGCCACAAGGCCATGACCGCGTCGCCGATGAATTTATCGACAATCCCTTCATGTTTGTGCACCAGCTTGCTTACCTTGCCGGTCCAGTGTTGGAGAAGTTGGGAGATCCACTGGGCTCCCATGGTTTCGGACAGTTTGGTGAAGTCATGGATGTCGCAGATCAGGATGGTGATGATCTGTTTCTTGACAAAGGCAACGGTCATCTCATCAAGATCAGGACCGACTGGTGCCGGTGTCCGGGTTGAGGGTGTTTCCTGATGGAACAAAAGACGGGTGCTGCCGATGCCGATGCAGTCGCCGTTTTGCAGGGTGATGGGCGTATGGATTTTTCGTCCGTTGATAAAGGTGCCGTTGGAGCTTCCCAGGTCGATCAGGTTGAAACACCCATTTTCTTCCCGCTGGATCATGGCGTGTTTCCGGGAGACCCATGAGTAGGGGAGGGTGATATCGGTGTTTGCAACCCGGCCCATGGTATAGGTGGCGTTGCTATCGAGCAGCCAGCTAAGGCCGTCGGGTTCCTGGGTGTCAAGCAGGGTAAGGGTTGCTGAGGTTTTCGGTGGCGCGGTCATGGTTGCTGGGTAGCCTTCCTGTTATCCTTGACTCTGGATCAGGCGGATGATTTCTTCGGGCTCTGCAAAACGACCGGATTTCTGTTTTGAAAAAATCAGTCGTCCATCGGCCATGATTTCGTAGATTCCGTTTGAGCCGGGAATGAGCTCAATTTCGGCCCCGAATTGTTGTGTTAGCTCGGCTTCCAGCCTGGAAGCCCGTGGCAGATAATTTCATTGCGAGCAGTAAGTGATGGTGATTTTCATGGTGCGTAACCGTATAAATATTTATGCAAAGGAATGAAGAATCAGTATGGGGCAGTGATTCTTTATACCATAACGATACCGTATTGTAACAGGATGGATTGTCCGACAAATTTATTGCGATTGCAAGCGGAGAACTGCCCCGCGCGGGATATTTGCAAAGGGCTGGCTGCTAGAGTTTTCCGCGGGTAAGGGTTTGTTAAGAGCGGCGGTGTTTCAGCCGGTTCAAGATGCCCTGGGCGGCACGGTATCCGGTTGTAAAGGCGCCTTGCAGCAGATATCCCCCTGTGGGCGCTTCCCAGTCCAGCATTTCCCCGGCAACGAAAACCCCCGGCAGTTTATGGAGCATAAGGTCCTCGCTCACTTCCTGAAAAGCAATGCCCCCGGCAGAGGAAATTGCTTCGGCAAGAGGCCGGGTGTTGGTGATGGGGATTGAGAGTTTTTTGATGCGCGATGCAAGGATTGATGGGTCTTTAAAGTCCTCCTCGGAGCATATTTCCCTGAGAAGAGAATAGGATGGTCCGCTGAGGCGTAAGTTTTTGCGCAGGAAATTTGCCACACTTTCCTTGGTGCGACGCTGCGCAAGTTTTTCTTGAATGCGTTCCAGCGGAAGATCGCGCTTGAGGTCGACAATGAGGGCGACCGGGTTATGTTCTGCAAGCCGGTCGCGGATGATTGCGCTCAAGGTATAGATCGGACCGCCTTCCAGACCATGCTCGGTAACCATCACATCGCCTGTGGCCTGATGGTCGCCGCAGCGGAGATGGAGATTCTTGAGGGGTTTGCCGCTGAATCGGCTTATGAAGTGATCGGACCATGCCACCTCAACCCCGCAGTTTGCCGGGCGAAAAGGCGTTATCCGGATATCCTTGGCTGCGAGAAATTCGGTCCAGCTTCCATCGGATCCGGTTTGGGGCCAGCTCGCCCCGCCGAGAGCGAGGAGCACGGCGTCGGCAGGGACTTCGCGGCATTCTCCTC
This sequence comes from Desulfurivibrio sp., assembly GCA_013791995.1. Classification (GTDB taxonomy): domain Bacteria; phylum Desulfobacterota; class Desulfobulbia; order Desulfobulbales; family Desulfurivibrionaceae; genus Thiovibrio. Next base: position 8,233 of record VMSS01000093.1, read on the forward strand.
CTTCGGCAAGAAAGAGAGGATTGCCTGTTTTGGTAAACCCCTGCCAGCGGTGACGAAAGTGGAAAACGACCCCGCGTTTGCTCAAGAACTCAAGCCATATTTTTAAAATATCCGAGGCAGTGGCATCTTTAGGGAACACCCGGCCGCTGGTGCCGACAAAGGTCTCCACCCCGAGACTGCGTAACCACGAGCGCAGGTCTTCAGGTGAAAAAACACCAAGAAGTTTTCTGAAAAGTTCAGCGTGGTTTCCGTAGCGGGCTGCAAAGAGATCACTGTCTTCCGCATGGGTGAGGTTCAATCCGCCGCGGCCGGCAACCAGAAATTTGCGCCCGGCAGAACTTTTGCTGTCAAAAATATCCACCGGAAGTCCTGCTTCGCTCAAGACTGTGGCCGCCATGAGACCTGCCGGGCCGCAGCCGATCACCACTACAGTGTTCGTGTCTTTCATGGAGACCTTACTTCCCCTTCTTGCGTGGGGAATATTTTTTGCGGGAAGAGGTTCTTGTTTTTCTGCCGGGATTTCTTCATCGACAGGGAGTTCGAAGCCAAATCCGGCGCAGTCAGGGCATTCTTCGCACGATAAATGGAATCTGCTCACTCCGGCGAAAAAATGTATCTGGCCGGACCCGCCACAGGAATTACACGGTTTCTTCATGGGACAAGGTGTTTGAAGCTGCATCTTGGCAGTATTGAGGGGAATTGTACCGGTGCTGTCATGGGGCTATTTCTTTTTTTGCGAACCGGAACCTTTTTTATGCTCCAGTTCCTTGATCCGCTCAATGAGCGTTTCGCTTAAGGCTATGCGTCCTTCAAGCACGCACCCTGGACGGCCGGGAATGCATTCCTGTTTGAGCATCAGGCATTTGTCGTCATTGTAGTCGTAGTTTTTGCAGGAAAAGCTCATCGGGGTGAACCTGGTGTGATCTGGGTGTAATCCTTGATGCCGCTGGCAAGAGTGTCCTTCGGCATCCCGAGGGATTTCAGCGTTTTTGGATGCCGTGCTTTTTCATTTTGTACTGAAGCAGGCTTTTGGTGATTCCCAGTGCGTCGGCCGCTTTCGTTTGGACATAGTCGGACTTGTCCAGGGCAGAGAGAACCATCTTTTTTTCAATGCCGTCAAGCACATCGGGTAAGGGGGTGTTGGCAGGGATTGCCCGCTCCATGTCAAAACCATTAAGCCATTGCAAGGGCTTGTGTTCGGTCATGGTCTCGGGCTGCACATCTTCGGGTCGGATCAGATTTCTGCTGCAGAGAATGGCGGCCCGTTCGATAGTGTTTTCCAGTTCCCGGATGTTGCCCTCCCAAGGCAGGGTCATAAGAAACCGAACGGTTTCAGTGGAGATTTCCAGCTTGGGCTTGTTGAGCTGTTTTGCATATTTGCTAACGAAATGGGCGACCAGCATGGGAATATCATCGGTGCGCTCCCGCAGGGGGGGAAGATGGATGTGGAGCACATTGAGTCGGTAATAGAGATCTTCCCGAAATTGCCCTTTATCCACCTCATCCTTGAGATCCCGGTTGGTGGCGGCGATGATCCGTACATCAACCCGCAGGGTCTGGCTGCCTCCGACCCGTTCAAAACAGCGCTCCTGTAGAACGCGCAGCAATTTGGACTGAAGCGGCATGGCCATTTCGCCGACCTCGTCGAGGAAAATACTACCGGTGTCGGCCAGTTCGAATCTCCCTTTGCGTAGAGCAATGGCCCCGGTAAAGGCGCCTTTTTCATGGCCGAAGAGTTCGCTTTCCAGCAGATTTTCCGGAAGTCCCGCGCAATTGAGAGAAATGAACGGGGCTTTCTCTCGGGGACTGTTGCAGTGGATGGCCCTGGCCACCAGTTCTTTGCCGGTGCCGGACTCGCCGGTGATCAGGACCGAGGTCGAGGTCGGGGCCACTTTTTCGATGAGGTTGAAGATGGCCTGCATCTTCTGGTTCTTGCCGACCATGCTGGCGAAGGAGGTGCGGGAACGCATTTCTTCCCGGAGCCGCATGTTTTCGCGGAGCACGGCGTAATGTTCCAAGGCTTTGGTGGCGTTCAGCACCAGCTCATCGTTGCTGAAAGGTTTGGTGAGATAGTTGAATGCGCCGGCTTTCATGGCTGCCACGGCCATTTCCACCTCTCCGAAGGCGGTGACCATGATGACGGGCAGATCAGGATTGAGGGATTTAGCTGCCTTGAGCAACCCCAAACCATCAAGTCCCGGCATGCGCATATCGGTGATAATCAGGTCAATATCGGTATCACGCAGGGTTTTGAGAGCATCTTCGCCATTTCCGGCAGTAAAAACACCGAACCCTTCTTCGCGGAGTAGTTCGGAGAGAACTATCAGGTAGTTTGGCTCATCGTCGACAATCAATACAGTGTTCATAATGAAGGCAGCCTTGAAACAGTGGAATTTCTCGGTAAAACTTTTAGGAGACAGGAACAAAGCCGTATTGTTATGTGAAATGTTCGGCTATTTCCTTGATATCGGCAATCAGGATAATATCATCGTTGCCCATGATGGTGTATCCGCATATCCCAATTATTTTTTGGAATTTTTTGTGTCCGTCAGCAAACTCTTTGGCCACAATTTTTTGGTGGGACAGGATACGGTCAACCAGAAGGCCGACCCCATGGGGCTTGCAGACCACAACTACTTTATTGTTTGTGTTACCCAAGTCTGAGGATGTTTCCGGGTAAAAAAAGGTCTTGAGCTCAACAAGCCTCAGAATTGCGCCATCATATGCGATACAATGGTTTTCCGCAAGGAGCGGGATGATGTTTTCTGTCTCAATGACCGTGGTGATCTCGTCGGAAGGAATGGCATAGGTTTCATCACCTGACTCCGCAAGCATTGCATCCTTGGTGACCAGGGTTTTGGTGAGCGGCACGGTAAGAGAAACCGTGGTTCCTTTACCCACGGTGGAATCGAGCTGGATGCTGCCGTTGCATTCCTTGAGCCCGGACATAACAACATCCATACCCACTCCTCGACCGGAAACCTCACTGACCTTTTCGGCGGAACTGAATCCCGGCCTGAAAACAAGATTGATCAGTTCATGGTCGCTCAATTCTTCCAGTTCTTTAGGAGGCATGATCCCCTTAGCCATGGCGATTTCATTCATCTTTCGCGGATCAATGCCTGAGCCATCATCCTGGATAGTAATGTAGACATTGTTTTCATCTGCACGTGCATTCAGCGTCAGGCTACCCTGTTCCGGCTTGCCCGCTTTTTTTCGGTCGCCCGGTGTTTCGAGTCCGTGGTCAAGGGAATTACGCAGGATATGAACAAGTGGGTTTTCAATTTTTTCCAGCAGGTCTTTGTCGATAATGGTTTCCTCTCCAGTGATGGTGAAGTGGACATCCTTGGAAAGCGAGGTCGACAACTGGCGAACCACCTTGGGGAATCGCTGGAACAGCAATTTGATAGGTATCCTGCGGATGCTCATGATATTGGCGTGCAGTTTTTCAAGTTGTTCGTCGAGTGCATGGGTGATTCCGTCGAATCTGGAGACAAGATCGAAACTGTTCAGGGTGGCTCCCATTTGTTCTTTGAGAAAATTGAGGGAATCAAGGCTGATGTAAAGCCCGCCCACAGAATTGGCGAAATTGTCGAGTCGGGATTGATCAATGCGGATTGTTTTTGTCTGTTCGCCGATTTTGGTCTCCTTGATGTGGGCGTCAAGGGCTCTTTTTTCCTGGATTGCCAGCGCTTTTTTCAAGTCGTTTTCCTGGATAACCCCTTGAGCGATGAGCAGTTCCCCGATTTTTTTCTGCTGGCTCAGAGCTGTGGAGACCTGCGCTTCACTGACAAGTTGCTGCTCTATCAGGATCTCTCCCAAACGGGTGCCGCCGGTTTTTGCTCTGGCCTCAAAACAAAAAATCACCGAATTGAGGAGGTTGCGACAGAGGGTATTGTATTCGTTGCTGGCAACCATCAGTCCGTCATCGAGGAAATTTCGCATGGCAAGGAGTTCGTCAAGCACACCGGCAATTGATTCTCTGTCCCGCAGGGCTTCGCTCACCTGGGTAAGGGCCTGGGCAAAGGCAAGTAGCAGTTCTTTGGTCAGGGTTTTTTTGTTTTCAAGTTGATCGATAACCAACCCGAACTGGGCAATCTGGCTGCTGAAATCCTTATCGCCCAAAAAATATTTGTTGCCTGGAGAAAAGGCGTTGCCTGGCCCTGTATGTTTTTTGTCGGCGAGAATTGACTTAAGATCGATATTCGTTTTTTCGATTTGGTCCAACAGCCCTGAAATGAGTGGATGCGTATGGACGTCCTGTCCAAGATCAAGAAATTCGTTGAGGAGAGTTTCCAGGGTGATGATACTTTGGATGGAGCCGGTTGCCGCAACAGGCTGAGCAGCCTCTATCTGGGCGAGGAATGTTTTTTCTTCAGGGAGAAAAGTCACTTCGGTGGGGTTTTTTTGGGCCCGATCAAGCATGGCTTGCAAATATTCAACCCCTGTAAGCAGAATATCGATAATTTTTTTGTTGATGAGAATTTCTCCTTTGCGGCAACCATCAAGGAGATTTTCGAGGCGATGGGAGAATTTGTTGATGTTGGTCAGGCCGAAAAAGCCGGAATTGCCTTTGAGGCTGTGCACCGGTCGAAATATTCTGTTGATGATCTCGGCGTTACCCGGATCATTTTCCAGAGCGATAAAATCCGCCTCAATTTCCTGAAGTGAAGCATTGGATTCATCGATAAAGCCTCGGAGTGCGTCAGGATCAACGTCGTACTGCATGTCAGTTTCCTTTCTCGCTGGCCAGCACTTTGAGAATTTCGTTGATTCGATTCAGTTTTTTTGCGGCGAGGTCGACGGCCTCGATGAGCTGCTGCATGTCCTTGAACGGTTTGAAGAAAATATCGTTTGCTCCGTACCGGAAAGCATTGAGAGTGTTGCTGATGGTTATGTAGCCGGTGATCATAATCACCTGGATGGTGCCGTTGTAATTTTTTATTTTGCGAAGAAGGGAAAGTCCGTCAAGTTCGGGCATCATGATATCGCTGATGACTATGTCAAAATGTTCGTCTTCGATCATTTCATAGGATTTGACGGGGTCGCTGCAGGTTGTTATCTCATAGGGAGTTTCGGCAAAACTCCTGGCAAGGGCTTTCAGGACGCTTGTTGAGTCATCGACAATAAGGACTTTGTATTTTCTGGCCATCTGGTGCGATTCCTCGCGGGATAACTTCAGGGAAATCCGGAGAATGGAAAGGGGGAAATGATGCACCTCTTTTCCCGTATCATTTGACGCAAATGTTTTCGAAGGAGTAACAGAATGATAAATAAACGCCTAACGATATGGATATAATAGGACCATTTCGAAAAAGGGATCAAGAGAAAAAAGGAGAGGCCTCAACGTGAAGGGTTGAGATGAAACGATGGTGCGTAGGTGAAGGGGCGGGGTTCTACCAGAGGATATCCTCCCAATGCTGCTCCCCGGCTGATTTCTTTGCCTGATCTGCGATAAGCTTCTTGTCTTGGGGCGTCACCTCGTGGGAAAGGACATTGTCGAGGTTGGCTGGGTCAGCAATGCATGTTGTCTCAAGCGTATCGCCGATCATATCCAGTGCATGCAGCACATTATGGGAGAGAGAGTCCGTGCTTCTTCCTGTCAGGGCGTTTATGACAAAGAATTCCAGGTATACTGATGGCCAGGCAAATTGGTGGATGTGCCGCCATATTTTGATGGCCTGGATTTCGAGAAGGCGATGTGACTTGGCAACAGTATCCACATGCAAATTCACGTTGGTTTCCCGCAGCGAATCGGAGTTGAGCCAATACAACTCGTGAATGGAGTCGCTGCCTGTCTGCGCCCGTCCGGGGATCAAATCGATGTGTATCCCGTTTACTGAAACACCAATGGAAACATTCTGGCGGC
>VMSS01000100.1 GCA_013791995.1 Desulfurivibrio sp.
AAATCAGAGGCCACCAAGGTCGCGGTCTCAACATCAAGAGCCTGGTTGATGGTGGCCATAACCCCCATCCCCAGCAACTTGGCAATAAGCTCGCCGACCTTCAAACCCATGCGATGAGCAAGATCACCAACCGAAATGGTCTCAAGCACCTTAATCCGTTTCTTGATCGCTTTTGTTTCCGCCGCCTGCTGAGTAACACCCTGGCGCTTGCCTTTTTTGCCGCCACTCCGGGAAGTGCGGCCGACCCGCAGCCCGGCGGGAATTTTTCCGCCGAGGGCATCGTCAACATCCTCGATATCGATATCGGCCTGCCGCTGGCTGCGCATCGGAGTTTTTTTCGCCCGATCATGCTCGGCGGTCTCAGTGGTGAATTTTACAAACCGTTTTCCTTTTTTCCCCTTAAGCCCTTCGCCCTTGTCGCCCTCATCCTTGACGCCAGTGGGGGCTGCAACAACGGGTTTTCCTTTAACAGCCTCAACCCTCTTCGGTCTGGGCGTAAACGGTCGCTGAGGGGCCGAAGCCGGAATAACAATGGCCGCCCTTTTAATCACCCTGGCAAAACCCTTACGGTGCTTATCCTGCGAGGAGGACTCCTGCGCATCGGATTCATCCTCAACTGCACTCTCCGCAGAAACTCCTTCGTCCCCGGCGGTTTCTTCAACATCGCTCACAGAGGCTGCCTCTGCCGCTTCTTCCGGCTCCACTGCAGACAACTCCGGCTCTACCGGAAGCGTCGCCTTGACCACCTCGTCCTTCTCGGGTTCGGCATCACTCAGAGCAGTTTCCTTGGCGCTTTCAACGGATATTTCCTCGGCGGCTGGTCCGGCCTCCCCGTCCTCAACTTCTGAAACTGTCGCCTGCCTCGCTTTGCTGGGCGCTTCTTCCGCGGGCGGCATTTCAACCGGTACAGTCTTGGTCCTTCTACGAATAATAGTCGTGCGTCCAGCGCCCTGGATCCTTTTTTCTTCGGTCCGGGTCTGCCCTATCCCAAGCCTTTGGCGGATATCCTGTGCTGTCTCGTCATCCAGAGTGGAACTGTGGGATTTAATGGCATAGCCCATCTCAATGAGGGCCGCCACCAAGTCCTTATTTTCCATTTCAGCTTCTTTAGCTAACTCGTAAACCCTGATTTTTGTCATTGCTCACTCCCGAAGAGATCTTTCAACCCTTCGTCAAATCCCAGCACTTGTTGGCGAAACGCTCTGGATAATCCTTTTTTGTTTTTAAAAAACTTCTGCAGACAACTGTTATCCTGACAACAGTAAGCATGACGCCCATCATGCTTCCCACGGAAATCTTTCATTACACGACCGTTTGTGTCCACGGCAAACCGCCACAGCTTCTGCTGCATTTTTCTCTGACGGCATCCCAGACATGTCCGGATCGGCGAACTGCCTTTTTCTTCAGAGACAGTGGCCATGCTCAACGACCTACTTCTCTTCATCCTCGGATGAAGGCGTTTCTTCTGTATCGTCTTGCCCTTGGGTCGTGTTGACTTTTTGGGCCGCGGCGATCAAACGGGCAACTCTGTTCTCGTCAAGGTTCTCCAACTCGGCAATTACAGTGGCGACCTCTGTCTGGGACAACTCCTGTGCCGAACTGAACCCTGCATCATAGAGTGCTTCCGCGGTTTTCTCATCCATTCCCTGCACTTCGAGAAGCGACTGGAAGCCTTCTTCGATGAATTTAGCATATTTCTGCTCGCTCTTCACATCAATCCGCCAGCCCAAGAGGACCGCGGCCAATCGCACATTCTGCCCCTGTCGTCCGATCGCCAGGGAGAGCTGGTCGTCAGGCACAACCACCAACAATGTCTTCTTTTCTTCATCCACCACAACCAAGGAAACCTGGGCGGGCGACAAAGCATTGGAAACATAGCGGGCAGGGTCCGGACTCCAGGGAACGATGTCGATCTTTTCTCCCTGCAATTCCTGGACAACATTCTGCACCCTGGACCCCTTCATTCCGACACAGGCGCCCACCGGATCAACATCCGACTCAGAGGAACTCACGGCAATCTTGGCGCGGGCACCGGGCTCACGACAGACCCCCATGATCTTCACGATCCCTTCGGCAATCTCAGGAACTTCCATGGCAAAAAGCTTGGTCAGAAAATCATCATTGGTGCGGCTTAAGACCAGTTGCGGATCTCTGCTGCTTTGCCGTACATCAAGCAAAAGGGCGCGGATTCGGTCCCCTTGACGGTATGATTTGCGGGGCATCTGTTCCTTGGTCGGCAGGATGGCATCCGTCCGCCCGAGATTTACAATAATATTGCCACGCTCGAAGCGCTGGACAATGCCGTTAACAACCTCGCCCTTGCGTTCCTTGTACATTTCATAGATGACATTGCATTCGGCGTCCTTCATTTTCTGAATGATCACCTGCTTGGCGGACTGGGCGGCAATGCGACCCAGATCGGAAACGCTGTCCATCTTACTGCCGAGTTCGTCACCGAGTTGCACTTCCGGATCGAGAATCAGTGCCTCGGCCAGGGAAATTTCAGTCTGCTCATCTTCAACCGCAGGAACGACATTGCGGAACTGGAAGAGTTCAACCTCACCGATCTCATCATTATATCGGGCTTCCAACTCCCGGCGTTGACCGAACTTCTTCTTGGCAGCGGACATAACCGCTTCCTCAATGGCGTCAACCAGCAGTTGCCGATCAATCCCTTTGTCTCTACTTATCTGATCAAGAATTCGTTTCAAATCTGACAGCATGGTTCTCTCCTGTCTCTCTTTCGGCGATTACGCCCAAGCATCAGCCACCGAAAGCGTTGCTTCCGTTATGGTCAACACCGGCCGGGCGGTTTCAAAATTCAATAACCAGCCGGGCCTTTTTCATCCGGATAAACGGAATTTCTATTATACCATGGTCGGTGCGCAGAGTTACCGACTCCTGGCTCACGTCTTCAATCACGCCAACACACTGGTTCTGCCCGTCAATGGGCTCTTTCACAACCACCTTGGCCTTTTTTCCCTTGCAACGCAAAAAATCTCTCACCCTCTTTAAAGGCCGATCAAGACCGGGCGAAGAGACCTCAAGGCTGTAGGATTGCTCAATGGGATCCTCCACCTCAAGAAGATGGGCAACCTCCCGGCTGACCCTGGAACAATCATCAATGCCGATACCATTTTCATGATCGATGAGCAGCCGAAGAACCCACCCATGCGCCTCACGTCTGAACTGCAGCTCGACAAGTTCATAGCCAAAATCTTCAACCACCGGCAGGACAAGCTGTGTCAAACGGCCCACCAGGGGTGATTCTATCGCATCCTCTTCCATAGCACAGTATACCAATAAAAAAAGCGGGCCAAAGCCCACTTTCTAAAAATAACCGGATCGGAATGACCGGTTCATAAATGCCTGACAATACCACCTAACCCGGACAGTACTCTTGTCCCCTAAAAAAACATTGCGTTTTCTTTCCGGCAGGGACCAGAACGCCCGGAGCTAAGCTGGAGCGGGAAACGGGATTCGAACCCGCGACCTTCAGCTTGGGAAGCTGACACTCTACCACTGAGTTATTCCCGCAAGCCCGAATAATTCTGTAGATTATACAATTATTTTACCACTTGTCAAGAGTCTCCCCGTATCCGGGGGAAATTCCAGAGATGACAGCCCACGGGAGCGGGTCTAGAGAACGGCGCGGACAGCCTCCGTGGCCAGTTGCAGGAGCTGATCAGGAAGAATCCCCATGGCGATGATGATCAATACCAGGGCAACACTTACTGCCTTAGCGACACCACCGACAACCACGGCGGGACGATTTTCCGAACTGGCGGAATAGGTTACCCGAACCACGGAGAGATAATAATAGATAGAGATGGCGGTATTGATGGCCGCAAGAATGACCAGGGGAAGATGACCGGCCTTGTAGGCTCCGGTAAGCAACATGAATTTACCCATGAAACCCACAAAAGGAGGAATGCCGGCCATGGCAAACATGCTGACCGCCAGAGTCAAAGCCAGCAGTGGGGAGCGTGCATGCAGACCGCTCAAATCATCAACCGCAAGGTTCTCGCCGTGTTCAGACACCTTGCAGATAACCAGAAAGCCGGCAAGGTTCATTACCAGATACCCGACAATATAGTACAGCGAAGCGGCGTAGCCGACCTCCTGCATGGTCACAAGGCCAAGCAGAACATACCCGGCGTGCGCTATGCCGGAGAAGCCGAGCATCCTTTTGATGTCGGTCTGAACCAGAGCGACAAGGTTGCCGTAAAACATCGAGCAGACCGAGAGGACGATAAGCAGCGTGACAATAGCCTGCCCCTCGGGGGTGGCCATTGCGGTAAGACGGATGAGCATGGCCACGGCGGCGACTTTTGGAACCGAGGCGATAAAGGCGGTTGTTTCGTTGGAAGCGCCCTGATAAACATCCGGCACCCAGGAATGAAAGGGGAATACCGCCAACTTGAAAAAGAAGCCGCCCAAGACCATGGCAATGGCTATGAGTGCTGCGGGACTGTCCATCATCTGATGGAGTCTCGGCAGAAGTTCGACAAGATAGGTGGTGCCGGTGAGACCAAAGAGATAACTCATGCCAAACAGCATCACTCCGGTGGCGACAACTCCGAAAAGAATATACTTGATGGCTGACTCCATCTGCATCCGTAAGCCAGTCCGGTCATCACGCATGGGAACCAGGAGATAGAGAGAGTAGGACGAAAGCTCAAGAGCGATAAACATGGTGAGCAACTCAACGCTGCTTACCAGCATAACAAGACCCAGCGTGCTCAAGGTTAAAAACAGGTAATACTCGGGGCGGACCTCATCATCAATACCTTTCAGCTCCGCACTGAACAGCAATACAACTGCAAACCCCATGGAAATAATCAGCTTGATCAACTGTGAGAAGAAATCAATCCGGTATGCCTCGAAAAACAGGCTACCCTCCTGACGCAGACACACCAAACAGACAAGAACATTGACCAACGCCAGACTCAGTGTCACGGCACGGGCCTTTGTGCCGCCGACCTTGCCGGTGCTGAGCAGGAAAAGGACCAGACTCCCCAACAGAAGAACTAATTCTGGAGCAAACAGCATGAGCTTCATTTTGTATCCTTTGCGTAAGTTCCTTAAAAATCTACAGAAAGTTCCGTTACGGAATCATCAGCTTTGCGATAGAAACAACACCGCCACCCGTGACACCCCCCACCTGCTCAATGAGGTGGGAAACGCTCACATGCATCACCCTTAAGAACGGCTCAGGAGACAACCCGATCCAGAAGACAAAGAAAAGCAGGGGTGCCAATGTAACCATTTCCCGGATATTCAGGTCGAGAATCCCGGTATGATCCGGATTTACCGCCCTGCCCCACACCACCCGCTGCAACATGCGGAACATGTATGCGGCAGCCAGAATCGCTCCTGGAATGGCACAGGCGGCAACAACCTTATTGCTTGTAAAACCGCCAACCAGAATCATGAACTCCCCGACAAAACTGTTGGTTCCCGGGAAGGCAAGTGAAGAAAGCGAGAAAAAAGCCAAAAAGCTGACATACACCGGCATGTACTTGCCGAGTCCTGCCGCGGAATCAAGTTCCCGGCTATGGGTACGCTCATAGATCATTCCCACACAGAAAAAGAGCGCACCGGTGGTAATACCGTGATTGATCATTTGCAGAAGTGCACCCTCAAGACCCTGCTGATTCAGAACAAAAATACCCAGGGTA
>VMSS01000015.1 GCA_013791995.1 Desulfurivibrio sp.
CCAACCCGACGAACTTATCTTTACCAGTTGCGGCACTGAGTCTGACTCAACCGCCATCCTCTCCGCCTTGCAATCCTTCCCGGAAAAACGCCACATCGTCACCACGAGAGTCGAGCATCCGGCGGTGAAAAATCTCTGCGAGAGCCTGGATAAACTCACCGGCCACAAGCACCGGATCACCCAGTTGCCGGTGAACAGCGACGGAACCATCGATCTGAAGCTCTACGAAGAGAGCCTCAGCGACGAAACCGCCATTGTCAGCGCCATGTGGGCAAACAACGAGACCGGGGTGATCTTCCCGATTAAGGAAATGGCGGAGATCGCCAAGAGTCGGGGGATTTTGTTTCACACCGATGCGGTCCAGGCGGTGGGAAAAATTCCCATCAACCTGTCACAAGTACCGATTGATTTCCTTTCGCTTTCCGGGCATAAATTACATGGTCCCAAGGGAATAGGGGTTCTGTATGTTCGCAAGGGTACGCCTTTTGTCCCCTTTATCATTGGCGGACATCAAGAGCACGGTCGTCGTGGAGGCACCGAAAATGTTGCTTCCATTATCGGTCTGGGCAAGGCCTGTGAAATGGCGGCCGAGCAGATGCAGGATGAAAATACCAGGGTGAAGGGTTTGCGGGACAAGCTTGAAAATGGCTTGCTTGCCTCCATTCCGAGCTCCCTGCTGAATGGGCACAAGACCATGCGGTTGCCCAATACGACCAATATCAGTTTTGAGTATGTGGAGGGCGAGGCGATTCTGCTGCACCTCGATCGTTTTGGGATTTGCGCCTCCTCTGGATCAGCCTGTACTTCCGGGTCGCTTGAGCCTTCGCATGTCATGCGGGCAATGGGCGTGCCCTTTACTGCGGCGCACGGTTCAATCCGTTTGAGTCTCAGTGTTTACAACACCGAGGATGAAATAGATTTTGTTCTGGAGAAATTGCCACCGGTTATTGCACAGCTTCGCGAGATGTCGCCATTCTGGCAGAGCGAGCATAAAGGCAAAGTCGGCGGCAGTCAGTGCAGCAGTGTCCACGGCGAATGCAGCTGTTCCTAATAGAAACGTGATAAGGATAACAACATGAAAGTTATACCGGCTTCGTTTCAGATACTTGAGGAACTCGACAACCAGAGCCTGGCCGTTCGCATCGAGGCGTGCGGTCGTCTCTGTTATAAATCCGAGGACAAAATCAGCGAGGATTCCGCTGAGCCATTTGTAAAGGGGATTGTCAAGCACGGCCATAATTCGGTTATGGAAATGGCAGCTTTGACCGTGCGGGTTGAAATTGACAGCGAATCGCTGGTGACCCAGTTTTTGAGTGTTATCCCGAAATTCATTCAGTTCGACCGGATCGAAAAAAAGGTGCTGCTCATCACCGGCACCATCCGGGCTTTCCGGGAACTGGCCCGCGATTACGGCAAGGTCAAGGTGATCAAGGGTATTGCCGGATATCTTGCCGATTTGTATCCGCTTTTTTTCATCGATTTGGCACCGAAACGTGGCTGGCTACCCCAAGATGGGGTGCATGTTACCAGGTTGTCGCTTGGTGAGGTTGAGGCGCTTTCTGCGGATCTGCTGGCAAAGCACCGTTATGTAGCGGTGCGGATCATAACCAACCGGGCCGTGACCCACGAGATAGTCCGGCATCGGCCCTGTTCTTTCTTGCAGGAAAGCCAGCGGTATTGCCGGTATGCCGATGACAAGTTCGGCAACGAGATAACTTTTATTCGCCCCATGTTTTATACCGAGGGAAGCAGCGAATACAAGCTCTGGGAAAAAGCCATGCTGGAGACCGAGAAAATTTATCTGAAGCTGCTGGCGACTTCTACACCGCAGGCGGCCAGGACCGTGTTGCCCAACTCCTGCAAGACCGAGATCATTGTTTTTGCCAATCTGCTGGAGTGGCTCCATATCTTCAGACTTCGTACTCCCAAAAATGCCGAGCCTTCCATGCGGGAGGTGATGATCCCTCTTGCCAAGGCCTTTCAGGAGAGATTCCCCACTGTTTTTTCGGATGCTTCCTTTGCGGTTGAATAGGGAATGAGAGAAAATCCGGGGAGCGGGCTAGAGCCTGTTCCCCTTGTTTTTGTTGATACAGAGAAATCGAGAACAACTCATCTAAGAAGGAGAAAGACATGGCTTTTGATGCGGTGAATATGGCAGATTGGCAGATTTCCGAGGCTGCCGAAAAGAACATGCCCACCCCCGAGGAGTGGAGAGACAAGTTAGGACTCGAGAAAGACGAAATTCTCCCCATGGGCAGGTTGGCCAAACTCGATTTCCTTAAAATTATGAATCGTCTCAAGGACAAGCCGGATGGCAAGTACATCGAGGTTACCGCGATTACCCCAACGCCTCTGGGTGAAGGGAAAAGCACCACTTCCTGCGGCCTGATGGAAGGCTTGGGCAAGCGCGGCATGAATGTCGGCGGTGCTCTGCGTCAACCTTCCGGCGGCCCGACCATGAATGTCAAGGGGACCGCGGCAGGTGGCGGCAACTCCCTGCTCATTCCGATGACCGAGTTCTCTTTGGGCCTCACCGGTGATATCAACGACATCATGAACGCCCACAACTTGGGCATGGTGGCCATGACTGCCCGCATGCAGCATGAGCGGAATTATAATGACGAGCAGCTGGCCAGATTGACCGGCATGCGGCGGCTTGACATCGACCCCACCCGGGTGGAGTTCGGCTGGATCATCGACTTCTGTGCGCAAGCGCTGAGAAATATCGTCATCGGTCTCGGCGGCCGTACAGACGGGTATACCATGCAGTCAAAATTCGGTATTGCCGTGGGTTCCGAACTTATGGCCATCCTTTCCATTGCCACCGATCTGGCTGACCTGAAGGAACGGATCAACAACATCACCGTGGCCTTTGATAAGAGCGGCAAGCCTGTTACCTGCCGCGACCTGGAAGTCGGCAACGCCATGGCCGCTTTCATGCGGAACACCATCAATCCGACCTTGATGTGCACCGCCGAGTACAACCCCTGTCTGGTCCATGCCGGACCTTTCGCCAATATCGCTGTCGGTCAGTCTTCCATCATCGCTGACCGGGTTGCCCTGAAACTTTTTGATTACAACATCACCGAGTCCGGCTTTGCTGCCGATATCGGCTTTGAGAAATTCTGGAACGTGAAATGCCGTTACTCCGGTCTCAAGCCCCATGTCTCCGTTCTCACCGCAACCATCCGGGCCCTGAAGATGCACGGCGGCGGACCGAAGGTTGTTGCTGGTAAACCTCTGGATGATGCCTACACCAAAGAGAATGTCGGTCTTGTCGAGAAGGGCTGCGAGAACATGGTCCACCTGATCAACGTCATCCGCAAAGCAGGTATCAACCCGGTTGTCTGTATCAACCGTTTCTATTCCGACACCGACGAAGAGTGCAAGGTCGTTCGCCGTATTGCCGAGGCTGCCGGTGCCCGTTGCGCCGAATCCAAGCATTGGGAACTGGGCGGCGAGGGCGCTTTGGAATTCGCCGATACGGTTATCGATGCCTGTAACGAAGAGAATGATTTCAAATTTCTCTATCCTCTGGAGATGAAACTCCGTGACCGGGTTGAAATGATCACCAAGGAA
>VMSS01000003.1 GCA_013791995.1 Desulfurivibrio sp.
AGATCCGGGAGATTAAGGAATTCTACGGGATCCGCGAGCATTGCCTGGAGAGTTTGCTTGTGGCGGACGGGTTGGGACAGGGCGGCTGAAATGTGGTCGCGGTTCGGTGCTTACAATGGGTGCTTCGACAGGCTCAGCACGAGCGGAATATCAATCGCCTAGATACAGTCCGGTCGCCTTGAACACGAGCGGGGTATCAATACGCTCAGATACAGTCCGTTGTCCTGAGCACGAGCTGAATATCAATCGCTCAGATGCAGTCCGGTCATCCTGAGCACGAGCTGAATATCAATCGTTTAGATAGAGTCCGTTCGCCCTGAGCCTGTCGAAGGGGTGTTGTTAAGAGTCCATCGGAGCCGATCCTTGAAAAAGGATCGCTCTTTCCGGAACAGACCTTGAAGGAGGAAGCAGTGGAAAAAACAGAATCACTCACCAATCTGCTCAAAGACAATAAGGTGGAGATCTCCACGGTCAAGGCAAACAAGATCCTGGTCTCCCTCGGCTTGCTTGCGGAGAAAGAGCGGCCCAGCTCGAAATATGCCGGCAAGATGAAAAAGTACAAGGCCCTGACTGAGCAGGGGCTGGCCTACGGGATAAACGTGGAAAACCCAAGCAGCCCGGGCCAGACTACGCCCCATTATTTCAGCGACACCTTTGCCCAGTTGCTGGCGCTGATCCAACGGGCAAGCAAACCATGAGCTTTATACCGCGCAGCGAGATCAAAGCCGGGCTGCAGGTGTGCATCGTGCTTAAAGAGGATCAGCGCTCGGGCAAACTCACCGAGGGCATAGTGAAAGATATCCTGACTAAATCTCCCACCCATCCCCATGGCATTAAGGTGCGGTTGGAAAGCGGGGCTGTGGGGCGGGTTAAAAAGATGGGAGCATTGTAAATGGCGCAACCGTGGCGGGTAGTGGACAGCATTGATACCGAAGAGGGGCTCCTTGATCTGCGGCAGCGGGGTGAGAAGGATTTTCTGATCACCATCGACAGCCGGGTGCTGATGAACTCCTCTGCCAATATGTCCGAGATCGTCTTGTCGGAACTGGCCTGTGCGGGTCTGAAGGAGATCAAGCATCCTCGGGTGCTGGTGGGTGGCCTGGGCATGGCTTTCACCCTCAAGGCGGCCCTGGATCATCTCCCGGGCGATGCCGAGGTGGTGGTGGCGGAACTGAACCCGATCATGGTTACCTGGTGCCAGGGCCCCATTGCCCAGCTTACTAACGGAGCGGTGGATGACCCCCGGGTCACGGTGGTGATTTCCGATGTGGCCAAGGTCATTGCTGAGGCGGCAAAAAAAGGCAAGGAGCAGCTGTTTGACGCCATCATCCTCGACCTCTACGAGGGCCCCTATGAGGGGGACCAGGGCAGAGGCGATTATCTGTACGGCAAGAAGGCGCTGGCATCAAGCCGGGCTGCCTTGAAACCGGGCGGGGTGTTTGCCGTCTGGTCTGAAGATCCGGATCAGGCTTTTGAAAAAAGGCTGCAGGCGGCCGGGTTTACGGTGAACCGGCAGCGTCCGGGCCGGGGCGGGCGCAGGCATGTGGTGTATATTGCCAGGAAGACGGAGAAATGATGAAAAAAATATCCGGCATCATTGTTGACCCAATAGCCCGCCGACAATTTCCTGGCACCCTGGTTATCGATCAGGGGCGGATTGTTGACATTTTCCCCGACTCTGCGGCCAGAGGCCCCTTTATCCTGCCGGGGTTGATCGATTCCCATATCCATATTGAAAGCTCCATGCTGACCCCGGCGGCTTTTGCGGCCAAGGCGGTGTGTCACGGCACCGTAGCGGTGGTGGCCGATCCCCATGAGATCGCCAATGTCCTCGGCATCCCAGGCATCGATTTTATGATCGAGAGCGGCCGCCAGGTGCCCTTGAAGTTTTATTTCGGCGCCCCTTCCTGCGTGCCGGCCACCGGCTTTGAAAACTCCGGAGCCACACTTGACGCCCGGGATGTGGAAGCGCTGCTCAGGCGGGAGGATATCTTTTTTCTTGCCGAGATGATGAATTTCCCCGGGGTTATCACCCAAGACCCGGAGGTCATGGCCAAGCTTGCTGCCGCCGCGAAGATGGGGAAAAGGGTGGATGGCCACGCTCCGGGGTTGCGTGGGGCAGACCTGGCCGCTTACGCGCAGGCGGGAATCTCCACCGATCATGAATCGGGCAATTTGGATGAGTGTTACGAAAAGCTGGGTCTGGGAATGAAAATTATGCTGCGCCAGGGCTCAAGCACCCGCGATTTCGAGGTGTTGCATCCGCTCATCACCAGCCATCCCGAACAGTGCATGCTCTGCAGCGACGATCTGAAACCGGCGGATCTGGCCCGGGGCCATATCAATCTGCTGGTCAAAGAGGGGCTCAGGTTGGGGCATGATCTCTTTGATCTCCTGCAATGCGCTTGTGTCAATCCGGTGCGCCATTACGGGCTCGGAGTGGGGCTGCTGCAACAGGGGGATTCGGCGGATTTATTCTGGTGGAAGACTTGGAGCGCATGGAGGTACGTGCTGCCTGGATTAATGGCGAGATGGTCAGCGACAAGGGGAAGGCTCTTTTTCAGGTTCCGCAGCCCAGGGCGATTAACCATTTCAACGCCACCCCTATTAGTCCTGATCAGCTGCAGGTGCAGGCAAGAGGACCGCAGATCAAGGTTATTGCGGTGACGGACGGCCAGATCGTTACCGGCTCCGGTCGTCAACCTGTACCCGCAGGCAGTCCTCTTGTCGAACCGGACCCACACACGGACCTGTTGAAGATTCTGGTCCAGAACCGCTATGCGCCTGCCCCTCCAGCCCTCGGTTTTGTCCGGGGATTCGGGTTGCAGCAGGGAGCCATGGGTTCTTCCATTGCCCACGATTCCCATAACCTTATCGCTGTCGGTTGCAATGACACGGATCTTGCCCGGGCCGTGAACCTGCTTCAGGAAAGTGGCGGCGGCATCTGTTTTGTGAAAGGGGAGGAGGAAAGGCTCATGGCGCTGCCGGTGGCAGGCCTCATGGGCTTGGGCAGTTGCGAAGAGATGGCGAAGAATTACAGCGTGATTGAGCAGCGGGTCAAGGAAAACGGCTGCATCCTGCAGACCCCCTTCATGACCATGGCCTTTCTGGCCCTGCCCGTGATCCCGGCCCTGAAAATCACCGATAAGGGGCTTTTCGACGTGGAAAAATTCGAGCTGACCGATCTTTTTGTCTGAGGGGTGCTTTCGAATTCGACAGATCCAGCCTAATCCTGCATCCGGTAGCCGATGCCGCGCACGGTTTCGATGTATTTACCCGACTCCCCAAGCTTTTTCCTCAGCCCGAAAACCTGCACGTCCACGGCCCGTGGGGTGATGACGTAGTCATAGCCCCGAACCCCGTCAATGATCTGCTGGCGGTTGAAGACCCAGCCCGGCCGTCTGGCCAGAAGCTCCAGGATGGAAAATTCGGTCACCGTCAGGGTGATGGTTTCCTCCCCCACCCGCACTTCGTAGCGGTTGGGGTCAATGGTTATCCCGTGGATGGTCAGCGGGGTGTTTTTCTTGTTCTCGCCTCCTTCCTCGCTCAAGCCCTCCTTGCGGCGAAGGGCCGCTTTGACCCGGGAGATGAGGATCTTCGGGCTGAAGGGCTTGGTGATATAATCGTCCGCCCCAAGATCAAGGCCCGCAGCCATATCGTTTTCTTCGCTTTTGGCGGTGAGCATGACAATGGGCAGGTTCTTGGTCTTCGGGTCCTTGCGCACCAGCTTGCAGATCTCGAAGCCGTTAAGGCCCGGGAGCATGAGGTCCAGAATAATCAGTTCCGGCCTTTCCCGTTTGATGACGCTGAGTGCCTGCTCGCCGTTATCGGCATAGAGGACATGGAATCCGGCCTTGGCCAGATTGTAGCCCACCAGCTGTTGGATGTTTTCATCGTCTTCCACGACAAGGATGGTTTCTCTGGCCATTATTACTCTCCGTAACCGTCCAGTAGCACCGCATCTGCCTTGTCATCGGCCTGTCCGCATACCTGGTGTATAGCGAACAAGCCTCTTTCTCGCATATGCGGCACTTCTGAACGGTTACAATTTTTCTGGGACGCTATGGTTGCCCCCTGGCGAACGATTATCTCTCTCTCCTGAGCAGTTTCGGTAAGGCTATCGTGTTATATGATGGCGGACAATCTTGCCCTGCGCCATATAAATTATGTCTTCGCAGATATTGGTGCAGTGATCGGCGATGCGTTCGAGGCTCCTGGCCACGCTGATCAGCTTGGCCAGATAGACATGCTGGGCCGGGTCGCGCATGATGATTTCTTCCATCTGGTTGCGGATCGTCCGTTTTTCTCGATCCACCTCGTCATCCTCCAGGCATACCCGGTAGGCCAGATCGGTGTCTTCGTTGACAAAGGCGTCCATGGTGTTGTGGAACATCCAGACGGTTTTTTCAAACATGGCGTTGAACATTTCCGGAATCTGCATGGCGTCGGAGGCAAACTTGACCGGATCAATGGCATGGAGCAGGAGCACCTTATCGGCGATCTTGGCGGCCAGGTCGCCGATGCGTTCCAGATCGTTATTGATCTTGAGCACGGTGACGATGAAGCGCAGGTCGCCGGCTACGGGCTGATGCAGGGCAAGCAACCGCAGGCATTCTTCTTCTACATTGATCTCGAAGCTGTCGATTTCATCCTTGTCCCGTTCAATAACCTCACGGGCCATATCGGGATCTTTTCCCCACAGCGCCTTAACGGACTTCTGCATGTTTTCCTGCACTGCGGTGCCGAGATAGACGATCTGGTTTTTGAGTTTTTCGATTTCTGTTTGGATATTTTTAGCCATGGATGTTGCTCCTTGTTTTCTCATTAACTCACCGCTTGTAGCGGAAAATTCGGAATGGTCTGCCCGATCCGGGTTGAAGCAAATATGTTTGTTCATTTTCTTTGCTGGACTTTATGCCCCGCAGGGGTACAAAGAAAACGAACCAGCAGCGAAGCGGCGAAAGAAAGGGCACCCGGTCACTTGTCCCGCCGGGGCGGGATTCCCGGAGTTTATGCCCCGCAGGGGTACTGCTCGCCTTGGCCGGGCGCTTGCAAACTCGGCTTCGCCTCAAACAGTGCAAGCACCTCATTCGGCCAAGACTGCGCTGCTCGGCGGCGTAACCATGGGAAAGAGCGGCGTCCCTTTCAGGGACTTCATGATGCCTCCAGCTTCGCTGGAGAAAATTTTACTTCTTGATCTGGTTTGGTTTTTTCCCCGTGATCTTAGTAAACGTTCAGTAGTGCCGCAGATGCGCGAAAGAGATCTGTTCGCCATACATACGGTATGCGAGCAGGCCGATGACAGCTAAGCGAGCATAGCGAGACTGCGAAGCAGATGCGGTGCTGCTGGATGTTTACTTTCAGCCGAATCGGCCGGTAATGTAATCCTCGGTTTCCTTTTTCTCCGGCATGGTGAACAGGGTCTGGGTAGGCCCGTATAAGATGAGTTCCCCGAGATACATGTATGCTGTGTAATCGGAGATGCGCGCCGCCTGCTGCATGTTGTGGGTGACGATGATGATGGTGTATTCCCCCCGCAACTCGCGGATGAGATCCTCAATCCGGGAGGTGGAACGCGGGTCCAGGGCTGAGCAGGGTTCGTCCATGAGAATGATCTCCGGGCTGACGGCAATGGCGCGGGCGATGCAGAGCCGCTGCATCTGTCCACCGGAAAGACCCATGGCCGATTGGTGCAGCCGGTCCTTAACCTCGTCCCAGAGGGCCGCTTTTTTCAGGCATTTTTCCGCGGCCTCATCGAGTACGGTTTTGTCCTGAAGGCCGGCAATCCGTAACCCATAGACGATGTTTTCGTAGATGGATTTTGGGAAGGGGTTCCATTTCTGAAAGACCATGCCCACCTTTCGTCTGAGCTCAATCACGTCAAGAGATGGGTCGTTGATGTTTTCTCCGTTGATCTTTATCACCCCATCAAGGCGCAACCCGTCGACCAGATCATTCATCCGATTGATGCAGCGGAGCAGGGTAGATTTGCCGCAGCCGGAAGGGCCGATCAGGGCGGTGACCTGCTGGCCGGGTATCCCGAAGGTCAGATTGTCGAGAGCCTGGCTTGCCCCGTAATAGAGGTTCAGATTCTCGATCTCGACCTGGGGATTGTCGATACGGATTATGGCGGTGTCTATTGTCTGCATTGTGTTTCCTCGTTGTAACTGATTGCGGGCTTATACAATCAGGTTTTGTGCTTGTATCAACGTACTTAAGCGGCCACAGGGTGGTGCAGATCCGCGAAAGAGTCCTGTTCGCCATACCCCAGGTATGCGGCAGGGCGATGACAGCTAAGCGAATACAGTGAGACTGCGAAGGAGATGCAGTGCCCTGTGACCGCGTTGCTTCGTTACACATCGACCACGGAGTGGCGCTGTCGCATTTTATTGCGCAGATAGATGGCCGTGCTGGTCATAACGAGCACGATCAGAATCAGCAGCAGGGTGGTCACATAGACCATGGGTTTGGCTGCCTCCACGTTGGGGGATTGAAAGCCGATGTCGTATATATGAAAACCAAGATGCATGAATTTCCGGTCCAGGTGCAGATAGGGGAAGACCCCGTCCAGGGGCAGGGCCGGAGCGAGTTTCACCACCCCGGTGATCATCAAGGGTGCAACCTCGCCGGCGGCTCGGGCCATGGCCAGGATGAAGCCGGTCAGAATGCCGGGTGAGGCCATGGGCAGCAGGATGCGGGTCAGGGTCTGGAGTTTGGTGGCGGCCAGTGCCTGGGATCCTTCCCGGATGCCGGGGGGGATGGAGCCAAGGGCTTCTTCCGTGGCAACAATCACCACCGGCACGGTGAGCAGACCCAAGGTGAGGCTGGTCCAGAGGATGCCGCCGGTGCCAAAGGTCGGGGTGGGCAACCGTTCCGGGAAAAACAACTGATCGATTCCCCCGCCGATCCCGTAGACGAAGAAGCCCAGGCCGAAGATGCCGTAGACGATGGAGGGGATGCCGGCCAGGTTGTTGACCGCGATGCGGACCATCTTCACCAGCCAGCCGTCTTTGGCGTATTCACGCAGATAGATGCCGGCCAGCACTCCCAGGGGAAAGGAGAGGATGGACATGAGAAAGATCAGCATGACGGTGCCGAAGATGGCGGGAAAGAGGCCGCCCTCGGTGTTTGATTCCCGTGGGTCGTCAAAAAACAGCTCCCGCAGACGCTCCAGATAATAGGAACATTTCGCGAAAAACGACATGGAGTTCGGCTGATAGCTGCGGACGATATTGGTGAGGGCGATACCTTTGGTCCGGCCATTGGCATCGGCGAAGATTGCCTGATTGGTCGAAAGGGCCGCAGCCTTCTGGCTGAGAATGGAGACCAGTTCCTCAAACTCGGTTTTGAGCCCGTGTTTTTCGCCCTTGAGGGCGGCAAGGGCAGGGGTGTTTTCTTCCTTGTCGTAGCGCGCCTTGGCCAACCGGTGGTCGATCAGTTCCACCCGTCGGTTGAGGTTGGCTATTTTTTTGCCCAGGCGGTTGACCTCATTTTTTCGTGCGTCGAGGGCCACAATGGTCTGGGTCAGACTGTTTGAGCCGGAAGTCGGCGGGGAGATGCCAGTGACCTCAAGTTCACTGAGGTATCCGTAAAAATTGCCGAATTCAAGGCGCTCAAGCACATGGATATTCTCCGGATAGCTGAGGCTGGCAATCTCGCTGGAATCAACCCATTTGAAGTCAAGGCCGTACAGGTCCCTGTTACCGATCTTGAACTGAAGCCGCTTCTTTTCCGTGTGGGGAATGATTTCTTCCTGCACAATCTCTCCGAGGAGATACCGGCCGTCGCTCAAAGTTGCCAGGGCGACCTTTTTCGGCCAGAAAACGGTAAGGCCGTTGACCAATACCACATAGAAGAGCAGCAGGGTCAAGAAAAGGATCAGAGAAAGGGCAAGGCCCGTGGCCCAGACAAAGGGCTCGCCTTGGCGCCAGAACTTTTTGGTCATGATGTTTTCTCCAAACAACAGAATTTTGCCACGAAACCCACGAAAATCACGAAAAATGGCCAGGAACTCAGATTATTGTTCCAACAATAAATAACTCATGCCCGAATGTTTTAATCGAACAGTCACACCCTTGGATTCACGTCTGCGCGGGAATGACGATTTAGGTATTTAATTGCCGGAGTAATAAAAAGCATATTTTCGTGTCCTTTCGTGGGGTTCGTGGCTAACAATTTTTTAATACCGGCCATATTTTTTGCGCAACCGTTCGCGGACAAGCTCAGCGCCGGTGTTTACCAGAAAGGTCAGGGCGAAAAGCATGGAGGCGCAGAGAAAGAGCACCCGGTACAGGGTGCCGCCCATGGGCGCTTCCGGAATCTCCACGGCAATGTTGGCAGATAAGGTCCGCATGCCGTTGAAGATGGACCAATCCAGGATGGGGGTGTTGCCGGTGGCCATGAGCACGATCATGGTTTCCCCCACTGCCCGGCCGAAGCCGATCATGATCGCGGCAAAGATTCCGGGGCTGGCCGAGGGCAGCACCACCCGCCAGATTGTCTGCCAGCGGCTGGCCCCCAAAGCCAGGGAGGCTGCGGTGAGGCTTGGGGGGATGTTGGAGATGGCATCCTCGGTGATGGAAAAGATGATGGGAATTACCGCGATGCCGAGGCCGAAGGCGATGATGATGCAGTTGCGCTGGTCATAGCGCATGCCAAGATTGCTATAGAGCCATTGCTTGAAATCCCCGGCAAAGAGCAGATGTTCCACAGTGGGGGCAATGCCAATGGCCATGGCCGCGGCCAGGAGGATAACCGGGGCCAGCATCAGAAACTCGTGGCCGTTGCAGAAGTTTTGTAGGGTGGGCGTTTTGTAGAAAGGCCTGAGCACACCCATGATCCCGATAAAGATGAGCGGCAGGAGCACCACGCCCAGAATAACGGTGAGAATGGCTTTTTCCACGATGGGCGCCAGCCAGAGGGCGATGAGGAAGCCGATGACCACCGAGGGGATCGAGGCCAAGATCTCCACCACCGGTTTGATGGTTTTTTTGAAGGTGGCGTTGCTGAACTGGCTGGTGTAGACCGCGCCGAAGATGGCAAGCGGCACGGCAAAGAGCATGGCGTACAGGGTGCCCTTGATGGTGCCGAACAGGAGCGGTATCAGGCTGAATTTTGCTTCGAAATCATCGGAGCCGGATGAGGACTGCCAGACATACTCCGGCTTGTCGTAGCTTTCGTACCAAACCTTGCCGAACAGGGTTTTCAGGCTGATTTCCGGGTGTGAGGCCTCGATCATCCATACAGTAAGCGTGTTGTTTGCATCAAGGCCGATCAGGCCGTTGCCCTGGCCGGAAATGCCCGCCATGGTAAGGGGAGGGGCAAGGTTCAGCAAATGATTTTCGCTGGTCATGTGGTCGAAATGTGTTCTTCCGTCAGCCCCAAGGCTGATCAGGGATTTGGAGCGGCGGGTGGGAATGATGCGGGCCACTTGGGACTGGTGGCTGGTCAGGGTATGTGTTTTGCGGAGCTTTTTTACCCGATCCTGTCCTGCCCCGGTCCAGACCTGGCTCCAGGTGGCAAGCCCGCCATCGGCATCGCCGACGGCCACGGAGATATCGCCAAAAACCATGGCCAGGGCAGTGACGCCCTTGTCTCCCGGCACGGCTACCACATTGTCGGTGCGGCGGGCTGAATCGTTTTCTGCGAGGTCCCAGCGCAACAGGCTGCCGGTATCGGTTCCGGCAAACAAAGCAACCCCTTTCTCATCCAAAGTGAAGGCGGTGATTTCGCCCGGCAGCTCTTCTGCGATGAGAAAAGATGTCGTTACCTTCTTCTCGTTGTCAAAGATATCCGTGGTCACAACCTCATGGTCGATCTGGAACCGGTTATCTGTAAGAAGCGCCACCTGGGTCAGACGCCCTTCCTCGGCGCGGACCGCCATGCTCTTTATCGGGGCTGGATACGAGCGGGGGGGATATTCGCCCAGTCGGGTGACTTCCGGCTGGATGGTCCGTTCTCCGTTTTCTGCATACAGGGAGCGAAAATCCACCCGAGAGACGGTGGTGCTGTTATCCTTCCAGAGAAGGGCGAAAACGTTGTTCTTGTTGCTCTCGATCGATTGTATTTTTGCCTTTCCGGCTGAGGCGGCTACGCTGAAAAACGTTTTGCCGTTGGCAAGATTGTAGAAAGAAAAGAGCCCGGTATTGTCCAGGGTAAAGCCAACCTCCTGGGTATTATCCATTCCCACGGCAAGAACAGGGGCATGGGCTGAGCCGAGAGTGAAACGGTGGCTGATCTCGGCGCTGGCCGGCTGGAAAAGCGGCAGGGTCACTCGGACGATCAGCACCAGAATGGCGATGACGCTGGCAATGACCAGCAACCCGCCAAAGGTGATGGCTCGCGTGGCAAACCGATCCTGCCTGCGTACTTTCTTGATGAACTGCTTGTCGAGTTTCTGCATGGTATTCCTTGCTGTCCTGAATCGTGCCGGGTGTGGGGCCTCTACCGGGAAGCCCCCGGGAATGGCTGCCGATTGGCGCCTTTCCCGGGGGCCGGGGAGAGGGTGAAGTGTTTCCGGCCATGGCCGGGGGAGGGATTATTTAAGTTTTGCCAGTTCTTTTTCAAGAACGGTGGCAGGCAGGGGCAGATACCCATCTTTTACGACGATTTCCTGGCCAGCCTTGGAAAGGACATATTTGAGGAACTCGGCAGTCTGGGTGGGCAACGGCTTGTTCGGCTCCTTGGCCACATAAATGAACAGGGTCCTGGAAAGCGGGTAACTGCCATCTAAAACATTTTCATAGTTGGCCTCCTGGGCTTTTTCTCCGTTTTTCTTGCTCAGGGCGACAGCCTTGACCCCGGAGGTTTTATAGCCGATACCGGAGTAGCCGATGCTGTTGCGATCCTCGGTGACGCCCATTACCACCGAAGCGGAGCCGGGCTGTTCCTTGACGGTATCCTTATAATCCCCCTTGAACAGGGCGTGTTCCTTGAAATATCCATAGGTGCCGGAGGCGGAGTTACGGCCGAAGATGCTGATGGGCGTCTGCTGCCAGGTGCCGGTAAGGCCCAGCTGGCCCCAGGTAGTAATGTTTTCGGCCAGGCCGCCTTTGCGGTTTTTGGAGAAGATCGCGTCAACCTGTTGCAGGCTCATCTCGTTGAGCGGGTTGTCTTTATTTACATAGACAGCCAGAGAGTCGAGGGCCACGCCGATCTTGGTCGGGGCATAGCCGTATTTCTTGGTAAAGGCGTCAACTTCTTCGGCTTTCATGGTCCGAGACATGGGGCCAAGCTGGGCAGTGCCGGAAATGAGAGCGGGCGGTGCGGTGCTTGAGCCTTTGCCTTCGATCTGGATGCGGACATTGGGGTATTCCTTGCGGAACCCTTCCGCCCAGTAGGTCATCAGATTGTTTAAGGTGTCTGAGCCGATACTGTCGAGATTGCCCGAGACCCCGCTCACTTTTTTATAGACGGGGGTTTTCGGGTCTACGGTAATGGGATTGGCAAAAGCGGATGTGGCGGCGACCGCGACCAGGCAGCCTGCCAAGGCTGCCTTTGTAAGGGTTCTGTTTAAAAAGCCTGTGTGCATCGTCATGGTTGTCTCTCCTAATAGTGAAGTTACATGTGGCGTATGCCTGTTTGTGGCATGCTCGTTAAATCTGCGCCTACTATGCTCCCTGATTGTTAGAATTTGATTAGGGCTTTGTTAGGAGATGAACAGAAGATGACTCTTTAAAAAGGCACAATTGCATCAAAAGTTTTTCTAACGGTTTTTTAACTGCGGATTAACCATTCTCTAATATTTCTCCGGTACCCTCTTCGTAACATTGTGGATGTGGCAATGGCAGGATCACTGTTTCCTTCCATTTCCCTTTGTTACGAAGCTCTGCTTACTAATTATTACGGAGAAAGGAGAAGAACATGAGAAAGGTTTTATCAGCGGCAGCAGCATTGGGCGTTTGTCTTGCCCTGCCCGCGGCCGCAATGGCGAGCGCCGGCGTAACCGATGAGCAGATCTTGAAGGATCTGGAGTATCTGCGCAACAAGGTTGCCTCCCAGCAGGAGCACATCGAGGCCCTGGAAGGAAAGCAGAAAGGCCAGGTTACGGTGGCCAATGAGTTCATCGATCAGCTGACATTAAAAGGCGATCTGCGGGTCCGTTACGAGAAGCGCGACAAGGACTATAAAGATGGGCAGGGTAGCGATATCAACCGTGACCGGTGGCGGACCCGTTTTCGGGTCGGCGGTGTCTGGGACAACAAGGCAGAAGATTGGCAGATCGGTGCAGGGTTGGCCACGGGCAGCGATGACCCGACCAGCACCAACGATACCTGGAGTGAAACTAAGACCTTTGAAACCGGGGACATTCGTTTGGATTATGCCTATGCCAAGCACAAGTGGAACGATTTTGCCTTTACTCTCGGTCAGGCTGCAAATCCCTATGAGAGCTCCTGGGTATTCTGGGATGGCGATGTGCGTCTTTCGGGTCTGACAGCGCAATACGGCAAGAAGGATGGTGTCTTCGCTACCTTGGGCGGCTACGGCGCCAAGCTGGTGGGTGACGATAACACCGCCACCCTGGTGGCAGGGCAAGCCGGTTATAAAGGCAAGGTGGCCGGGGCAAAATATACTCTGGCCGCAGGATACCAGACCTATAGTAAATCCCTGATCAATGAGGGCAACGCCACCTTTGAACTGGATAGGGTTGATGAAAATAAGTACGAGCTCAATATCGGCGATCTGTATGGCGATGTTTCTTTTCCGGTCGGCGATGTGAACCTCAAGCTTTACGGGCAGATCTGGCAGAACTTCGGGGCTGATGGCGAAATTGGCCAGAGTCAGGCAGAGGATTTCACCAAGAAGCCGGGTGATGCCGATATGGGCTGGGTATTTGGGGCCGATGCCAAATACAAGGCCTTCAAGGTAGGTTACGCCTATTCGGTTGTTGAGGCTGATTCGCTCTTTGGCTACCTCTCTGACTCGGATTTCGGTGACGGGCTGAATGCGTCCAAGACCAACAAGAAGGGACACCGGGTGAAGCTCGGCTACGATATCACCAAGAACTGGGGTACAAGCCTCACCTGGCTGAGCTTTGAGCCAAACGAGGATAATGTCAATTATACGGTCGATCAGGTAGATATCTATCAGTTTGACGTAAGCTATAAGTTCTAAGGTTTTTTACTGTAATCAGAAA
This sequence comes from Desulfurivibrio sp., assembly GCA_013791995.1. Taxonomy (GTDB): domain Bacteria; phylum Desulfobacterota; class Desulfobulbia; order Desulfobulbales; family Desulfurivibrionaceae; genus Thiovibrio. Next base: position 13,136 of record VMSS01000003.1, read on the forward strand.
ATGATACAGGCTTAACCTGAAGCAAATATTTCCGCAGTACCCTGTATCACACATCTCATCTCCTTGGCCCCCTGCCAGAGTATCGGCAGGGGGTTTTTTTTGCGAATCAGTCCCTAAAACAAAAATAACCGCGCCGTAATTATTCTCTAACAATGGGGCGGTATTTTGCTTTCCAGATTGAAACGATCACTACAAACACATCTGGAGGCGAACGCCATGCACTGCAAACATCTTCTCCGCTACAGCCGCAGCACACACATCTGGTCCGTGGCCAGTTGTTGCGCCAAAAACACGCCGTATGTCCCCAGCCTCAATGAGCTGGAAAAATTTTGCCAGTGCGGTAAGCACATCGTGTGCCCGGCCTATCTTTTTTCTTGCGAGATGGGCAAGCGGCAGGTGGAAAGCTATCTGACCGCGGGGATCAGCGGACAACTCTGTCTGCAAAAAAGTGCATAAAATATTCAATTATCAGCACAGGAGGAACATATTGTGCGCTGGAATTTAAAAAACAGGCTTGGTTTTTTCTTTGTTTTTATCATGCTCACCGCCGGAGTAGGGATGGGCGTGCTCTATACCATTTCGGTAAACACTCAGGAACAGCTTATTTCCGGAGCCCGCCATTCCAGCGAGGGCATCCAGATTTCCGGGGAGGATGGTATCGATAATGTCCTCCTGGTCCGGGACCTGCAGGCGGCTTTGCTGGAGCAGATGCTGCAGTGGAAGAATTTTCTGGTGCGCGGCCAGTTTCAGGATATGCGCCAGAAGTATGAACAGGAGTTGGTAAAAGGCGACGTCAGGATATCCGCCATGTTGGGGGCAATCAAACTGGCATTTGCCCGGGAAGGGGCAATCCTTGAACAGATAGAGAAGATCGGTGCGGAATATGACGGTTTCAAGCGACAGATGGGAACAGCTCGGGGCATGATGGAGTTCCATGACACCTATTCCGAAGGTATCCGTGCTGCTGATCAGTACACCGGCGACAAGGGAACCGAAGCCATCGCCATGACCCGCAAACTGGCTGAGCAGATTGGTAAACAGACCGGATTACAGACCGGTGAGGCCATTGCCGTCGCACGATCCGAAAATGATGCCTTGTTCCGACAGGCGAAAACCCGTTCGGCCCTCGTGACCGTTGGCTCCGGCATGGGTGTGCTCATCGTTTTATTGTTTATCCTTTATTACCTCGGCCGTAAGGTGATTCGGCCTATGATGCAGATAAAGGAAAGACTGCAGGGCGTGGTGGAGCAGGTTTATGAGGAGTCGACTCAGCTTTCCGCGTCCAGCCTGAGCTTGGCGGAAGGGGCGGGGCGACAGGCCGCCGGGGTGGAAGAGACCGGCGCTTCCATTGAGCAGCTTCTCGGCCAGACCCAGGCCAACAATGAGAGTGCCCGACAGGCCAGTGCTCTTTCTAAGACCATGCAGGAGGTGGTGCAGGAAGCCGGCGCCCAGATGGCGAATATGTTGCAGGCCATGCAGGAGATGGAAGACCAGTCTTCCGAGGTGATGAAGATTATCAAAAACATCAACGCCATCGCCTTTCAGACCAATCTGTTGGCGCTCAACGCGGCGGTGGAGGCGGCCAGGGCCGGTGAGGCCGGGGCCGGGTTTGGCGTGGTTGCCGATGAGATCCGGAGGCTGGCCCAGAATGTGGCCTCTTCGGCCAAGGAAACCGGCGATATTATTCAGAACAATATCGAGAAGGTGAAGCAGGGCGGTGTGCTGTGTGAACGACTGGACAAGGCGTTTGTCGAGATCCACCAGGGGATTGCCAAGGTGGACGAGGAGGTGCAGAATATCGCCCTGGCCAGTGACGAGCAGGTCATCGGAATCCGGCAGGTAAGTGCGGCCATGGGTGAGATTGATACGGTGAGCATTGCGGCTTCCGCCGAGGCGGAAGAGGCGGCCCGGACAGCGGGTGAACTGAGAACGCAGGCCGTGGAGTTGCGGCTCATCTCGGGATCGTTGATTACCCTGATCAACGGGCAAGAGGAAGCACTGGAGGAAGAGGAAAGGCTGCAGGAGGAATCCAGGCAGCTTCTTCCACGTTTGGTGGCGGCATGAGCCAGTTGGCGGAGGTCATCATGCTTGAAGAAAAAGAAAGGTGGAAAGAGTTTCAGCTGAACAGAATATCTCGGGGAGAGATTCTTGACCTGCTGGATAATAATGGCCTCACCGCCTGGTTTCAGCCCGTTTTTTCCCGCCGGACCGGAGAGGTTTTTGGGTATGAGGCTTTGGCCAGAGTGCGAGAAGCCAGGACCCCTCTCCTTGATATCGGACAGCTTTTTCAAAGAGCCCAGGAAGAAGGAGTTATTTCGACCCTCGACATGGTTTGCCGGGAACATGCTTTCTGCCGAGCGGCAGAGTTGGGTTTTGCCGAAAGAAATGCCTACCTGTATGTGAATATCTGCCCGGCCACCCTCATGCATCCCGATCATCCGGGTGGCGCGACAGATCGGCTCGCAGAGGAATGCGGCATCCCCAAGGAACGGATTATTCTGGAAATTACCGAGCAGGAGGCGATCCGCAATTATGATCTTTTCAAAAAGTCGGTGCAGTACTACCGGAAAAGGGGATACAAGATTGCCATTGACGACTTCGGCGTGGGCTACGGCGGGTTGAAGATGCTTTCGGTTCTTGAACCGGATTACGTCAAGGTCGATCGGCATTTCATCACCAATATCGATAAGGATCCCTTTAAGTATAACCTGGTGGATGCCATTGCCACTGTGTGTCACAAGCTCGGCATCATTATCATTGCCGAGGGGATTGAGCGGGCCGAAGAGCTGGAGACCATTGCCCGGTTTGATATTGATCTGCTTCAGGGGTATCTGCTGGAACACCCCAGCCCCATCCTCTCCCGGCAGCATCTCGCGCCGCTGGTTGTCCAGGGGGATACGGGATATTGCCCGGATGCTCCGGGAGAATCCTGCACCATCGGCTCCACCGTCAAGTACATCGAGCCCCTTTCTCCCCAGCAGTCGCTGATGACTGCCCACCAAAGGTTCATGGATGATGTCAAGCTGCAGGGAATCCCGGTTGTCGATGATCAGAGGGTGCTGGGCATGCTGAATCGCATGCATTTTCTGGAAAAACAGATGGTCGGGCCCCATGGCTACGGTTTTGCTCTTTCCGCCCACCGGGCTGTCAAGGATGTTCTGGGGGATGAGTTTCTGTTGGTAGAGGCGGCAACGCCCATGGAGGAAGTGGTACGGAAGATCAAGGCCCGGCGGGGCAGGCATCTCTATGACGATATCTGTGTGGCCAGAAACGGCAAATATCTCGGCACCGTGGCGATCAACGCCCTGCTCGAAGCCATCACCCAAAAAAGCATCCAGTTGGCCAAGGGAGCAAATCCCTTGTCCGGGCTGCCGGGCAACGAATTTATTCAGAGAACTGTGGCCACCTTTCTGCAGCGCAAGGTCAATTTCGACGTCTGTTATCTCGATATCGACGACTTCAAGCCCTACAACGATTATTACGGTTTTGAAAAGGGGGACATGGTTATCCAGCGGGTCGGCCAACTCATCGTCGACATCGTCCAGCCCGGTGTTAATGATCGCTTTCGGTTTGTAGGCCACATCGGAGGAGACGATTTCATCGTCATTACCCGGCCTCATGCCTCACAGCAGATCTGCCAGCAGATCATCGATGGCCTAGCCCGGCTGCTGCCGGAATTCCATGGCGCCCAGGAGTTTGCAGAGGGGCATTATTATGCCCGCGACCGGCAGGGGCAACAGCGCAGGTTTGCCTTGCTTTCGCTTTCCATCGGTATTGTCAGCACCGAGGAGTGCTCGGTGAATTCATACGCGGAGCTGGCTTTTCTTGCCTCCGAGGTCAAGCGGGCTGCCAAGCAGGAAAGAGGCTCGGCCATTGTTCGTAACAAGCGGAGCGTTGTGAAGCCTCAGGGGATTTTGGGAAAGGGCTGAGCAAGATTACTGGCTGGCATTTTCCTGGGGGCGGGAGTGTTTGGCCTGATCGATGAAGTATCGCACCCAGCATTCCCAGGCCATGGTATCCAAGGTACAGACATTGGGGCAGGGATACTGGAAAACCGCATGGGGGCACAGTCCGCTTTTGGCAGTGCAGATATGCTTGGCCGCATTTTCCAGGGCGCTGGTTAAGGTGGGTTTGTTATGTTTTATTCGTGTTTTCATGGTGTTTCTCTTTATGGAGCAGGATGGTGAAGGTCGTGCCCTTGCCTGCTTCGCTTGTGACCCCAACCTCGCCGCCATGTGCCTGGACAATGTGTTTGACGATGGCCAGGCCTAATCCGGTGCCGCCAAGTTTGCGGTTGCGGGCCGCATCGCTGCGGTAGAAGCGCTCGAACAGGCGGGGTAGGTGCTGGGGTGCGACTCCGGTCCCGAAATCCTGCACCTCGATGGCAATTGTTTCTTCCGGGCGCTCTCCGGCCCGGACTAACACCCTGCCGCCTTCGTCGCTGTATTTGATGGCGTTGACAATAAGGTTGGTGACGGCCTGTTCGAGCAGGGGACTGTTGAGGCGCGCGGTCAAACCATCCTCTGCTGTAAGTTCGATGCTGATTTTTTTCTCTGCGGCCTTGAGCCCGCAGTTTTCAATGGATCTGCGCAATGGATTGATGATTTTCTCTCCAGCCAGTATCAATTCGCTCTGTTCCTTATCCTGTTCAAGCCGGGACAGGGCAAGGAGGTCTTCGATGATGGCGTGCAATCGTTTTGACTGTTTGGCGATTATTTCGACAAACCGCCGAGCGTCCTCAGGGCTTTCCAGGGCACCGTCCAGCAGGGTTTCGGCAAAGCCTTCGATGGAGGTGATCGGGGTTTTCAATTCATGGGAGACATTGGCCACGAAGTCGCGGCGCATGTTTTCCAGTCGGCGTAGATTGGTAACATCATTGATGACGATGATCGCGCCGCTGGTCATGTCCGAGGCATCCTGGAACCGTGTGCCGTGGGCATAGAAGTATTTTTCCTGCCCCCCCCGGTCGGTCAGGTCGATTTCCCCTTCGATGGGGGTGGCAGAGGCAAGGGTTTGGCTGATGAAGTGTTGCAGGGGTAAGTTGCGTATCGCCACCAAGGCGTTTTTGCCCCGCAGCTTCTCCGGGGGGATGTTCAGCAGGTTTGCTCCGGCCTGGTTTATATCAAGGATCCGTTCATCGATATCCACGGTGATAACCCCCTCAACCATGCTGGAAAAGACAGCCTGAAGCTGGCTGTGTTGCCTGGCAATGGTTTTGATCCGTGCGTCGAGCTGGTCGGCCATGGCATTCATGGCCCTGGCCAGGCTCACCACCTCTTCGGCCCCTTCTTCTCTGAGCTTGTTGGTAAAAGCGCCGTTGGCAAAACGCTCGGCGCCCAGACGCATCTCTTCGAGCGGGCGGCTGATGCGCTGGGAGATGAACCAGGCGACCATGGCCACGATCAGGGCGACTATCAGGCAGCCCCAAGCAATCTTTAAAAATATTTCCCTGAGCGCGTTGTTGATGAAGGTGACCGGGAGCGCGGTGCGGAGCACCCCCTTGGTCTTTCCATCTTGAATCAGGGGAGTCGCCACATACATCATGTTTTCCTGGAGGGTGTGGCTGAAGCGCAGCGAGGGGGTGGGGCGGCCGGCGAGGGCGGCGAGGATCTCCGGGCGGTCCCCGTGGTTTTCCATGCGGGCCGGATCTTCGTCGGAGTCGGCCAGCACTGTGCCGTCTGGGGAGGTAACAGTCAAGCGGGTTCCGGAATTTTTGCCGGCTGTTGTGCAGAAACCTTGCAGCGCGCGCAGGTCATTTCTCGCCACCAGGGCAAGAACGTTTTCCTGGGTCAGGCGGGCCCGTGCTTCAAGACCGGCCCCGGTCTGGGCCAGCTGAAAAGCGCGGAGGGAATATGCCCCATACCCGGCGGCAACCAAAAGGGCGATAATGGTGATAAGAAGCTGGCTTGGGTAAAGCTGCCAGATAAGGCGTTTGTGGCGCATGCGAATCCCTGTGGTGGTTGGAGTTGATAGGGCCAACAACAACAGAATAGCATGGGATTGTTAGAATAGGGTCAGGATATTGTAATGATTCACTTCCTGATGAGTAGATATTTCTTCGGGAAGGGTTTGGGGCGGATGTTTTTTTACTTGGAAACTGTTTGTGTATAAAGTCGCTCGTTCCCCAACCGGTCACGGGGGGAACGAGCGAAGCGCATCAACTCATTCGGAGTAAAGTTTCTTCTTTCCTCTTCTGGGAACGCCCGCGCTCGGGGGTCTGGAGGAGGGCGCCGGCTTGCTCGAAGTTGTGGGCCTGGCCGAGGAATATGACGGTTTGGCCGAGCTTGTAGGTCGTGCCGAAGAATATGGTTTGCCCGGGGCAGAGGGCCTTGCCGAGCTTGAGGGCTTATAAGAGCCTGTGGGCCTGGCAGAGGAACTGGAGGGTTTATATGATTTCGTCGGTCCCTTGCCGCCGCGGCCGGGATACCCGCCGGTTGGTTTGTGAGGGCGTCCTTTGGGGGCGTCCATGGTCTTTACTTCGACGTCCCTGCCATTGACCTTGAGGCCCTGGAATACATCGACGATCTTCTGGGCGAAACGGCTGTCCGCTTCGAGCATGGCGGTGTTTTCCAGAATCTCGATCCGGCCGATCTTGATGGAGGCCGAGCCGCTGGCGTCATTGATCTGGCCGATGAGTCGTGCCGGGTAAAGTCCGTCTTGCTGGCCGATATTGAGGTAAAAGCGGCTGAAATTAACGCGTTCGCCACGGTCGTCCTGGCGGGCGAGGGCGAATTTGCTGTCCGGGCGATCCGGCTTGGCATATCTGCTGTCCGGCCGTTCCGACCTGGAAAATCGGCTTTCCGAACGGTTGTAGCCCTCATCGCGGCCCCTGCCTTTGTCGGAAACATTGATGTCCGGAGCATTCTGGTAATGGGCCAAGACGTTATCAAACTCCTGGGAAACAAAACGCAGGATCAGTTCGTCCCGGTCAAGATCGGCCAGGGCTTCGGTGATGGTCTCCATGAAGGGGGCCAGCCGGCTCGCGTTGACCTCGATGTTTTTGATGATCTCGATCTTGTGGAGGAGCTGTTTTTTGCAGACCTCATGTCCGGACGGAACTTTGCCAAGTTCGAACTGACGTTTCATCTTGCTCTCGATCTCCTTGATGCGGAACTGTTCGCGCATATGGATGATGGAAATGGAGATGCCGGTCTTGCCGGCCCGTCCGGTACGCCCGCTGCGATGGGTGTAGTTGGCGCTGTCATCGGGCAGATTATAGTTGATCACGTGGGTAAGGTCGGTGACGTCAAGGCCGCGGGCCGCCACATCGGTGGCCACAAGCAGCTGCACCGATTTGCTGCGAAAACGCTGCATCACATAATCGCGCTGGCTCTGGGAGAGTTCGCCATGGAGGGGGTCAGCGTTGTAGCCGTCCTTGGAGAGTTTGTCCGCGACATCGTTCACTTCCTGGCGGGTGCGGCAGAAGATGATGGCGTACATATCCGGGTTCATGTCAACCAGCCGACGCAATGCCAGGTAGCGGTCCTTGGCGTGGACCATATAGTACATGTGGCGGATGTTTTCCGAGCCGGCATTACGGGTGCCCACCGTGATCTCCAGTGGGTTTTTCATGTATTTTCTGGAAATGGACGCCACGCTTTGCGGCATGGTGGCGGAAAACAACAGGGTGTGTTTGTCGGCCGGGGTTTGGGCGAGGATAGCGTTCAGCTCGTCCTGGAATCCCATCTGCAGCATCTCGTCGGCTTCGTCCAGCACCACCAGGCGAATCTCGGAAAGATCGATCACCTGGCGGCGCATCAGGTCGTGCAGCCTGCCGGGGGTGGCCACGATGATCGGGGCGCCCTGCCGCAAAGAGCGAATCTGGTTGTCGATGCTGGCGCCGCCATAAACGGCGCACACCCGGATGGTGGGAAGATTTTTGGCAAAGGCATTGAGGTCGCGGGCCACCTGCATGCAGAGTTCTCGGGTCGGGCAGAGCACCAGGGCCTGGGTCTTGCGGCTTTCCGGATTGCAAAGCTGGACCAGGGGAATGCCGAAGGCTGCAGTCTTGCCGGTGCCGGTCTGGGCCAGGCCGACAATGTCCACCGGTTTTTTGAGGAGGATCGGAATGATCTGTTCCTGAACAGGGGTCGGCGCGGTAAAGCCAAGGGCTTCAAGGCCGGAGATAATGTCTGGGTTGATACCAAGGTCAGCGAAGGTGCTCATGGGTGGTGTTCCTTATTGAAGGGCGTGTGGGGGGAAGGGTTGCTGTGCAGGAGAAAAATTCATCCTTGCCGCCCAACGCCCCATAAACAAAAAAACCGCACGCCCTCAGCAGAGGCTTTGTGCGGTGCGCTTTTGTTCGTATAGCGATTACAGGCAGAGGCAACACAATGAATTTCCCTATTTACCATGATATACCAGGGAGCGCAAGTGAAATATTTGATTGGCATGTGCAGGAAACAGCATCACAAGACATTCGGCGCGTAATGCTGTTGCGAGGTTGTGACGGTTTAACCGTCGCTTTTTCTTTCTCCGCCCATGGCCTGATACAATGCGGCGCTATCGACAAGGCGTCGTGCCTGCGCTTCGATCAGGTTGATTCGTGTCTGCTGTGATTGTTGTTGGGCGATGAGCAGTTGGACATAGCTGGCCGCGCCCAACGCATATTGCCGCTGCATGGATTCCAGAGAACCCTGCGCTGCAGCGTCGGCGGCGGATAACGCGGTCAGTCGTTGGGCATCGTTTTCAAGAGCACGCAGCACATCGGCAACATTGCGCAGGGCTTCGAGCACAACGTTTCGGTAATTCGCTGCCGCCGCATCGAATGCGGCCAGTGCGGCACGTTTTTCCGCCGGCAATCCGAGGTTGAACAAGGGTTGTGTCAGTTGCCCGACCAGGCTCCAGATTGCTGAACCGCTTCCGAACAACGCGCCAGTAGTCAAAGCTTGCGAGCCAAGATTAGCGCTCAGGTTCAACTGTGGATACAGTTTGGCGATTGCCACGCCGTATTCCGCATTCGCGGAGTGCAGTATGGCCTCGGCAGCCTGAATATCCGGGCGAGTGCGCACCAGTTCGGAGGGCACGATCAACGGGAGATCGGTTGGAAGTGTGAATTCCCGCAAGGAGAAGAGCGGCAACACTTTCGCTCCTGGTGCCTGGCCGGCAAGTACGGCCAGCAGGTGGTCGTTCTGCTGGAGCTGATTGCGCAGCAGGGGAATTCCGGCACGAGTCTGTTCCACCGGGGTTTGCAAGGCGAGCACCTCGTCAGGAGCGGCGTGACCGAGGCGTACCCGTTCTTGGGTCAGGTTCAGCTGTTCTACCTGAGAAGCAAGGATGGCTTCTGTGGCCTGAATTTGTGCTGCCAGCCTGGCTTGGGTGACGGCGGTTGTGACGATATTGGCTGCCAGGGTCAGCCGTGCGCCTTCCAGCTGGTAGCGTTGATAGTCGACGTTGGCGGCAAGTGCTTCCAGGGCGCGACGGGTGCCTCCGGCTAAATCGAGATTGTAGCGCACGCCCACGCCGGCGTTGTAAAGACTGAATTCACGGGCGTCGCCGGTCTGCCCCAATGTACTGGGGTTGGATCGCTGACGCTGGCTACCGAGATCGGCGTCAACCTGCGGATAGAGGGTTGAGCCGGCCTGCGCGGCATAAAGCTCTTGGGCCTGGTGCAAAACGGCCTGGGATTGCGCCAGTGTGGGGCTGGATTCTAAGGCGTCATTGATCAGGGCATTCAGCTTTGGTGAACCGAGTTCGTGCCACCATTGCGGGTTGACCCAGCCGCCTTCGACGAAACGCTGTGATTCTCCCAACGTTGTGGGGGCGGAGGCTGTTTGCTCAGGCATTGGCGTGGCGGTGTAGGTTGCCACGCCAAGGGTCTCCGGGCGTTTGAAATCGGGACCAACCGCGCATCCGGCCAGCAGGCTGAAAAGAATGAACACAAAGAGGATGTAACTACTGATCGTTTTAACGTTGCCCATAAAAATGCTCCTGGAACGATTTTCGAAAACTCTGATGGCAGGTAAGGCAACCATTTTGCAATGTTGCAAAGGCAGCAATTACCGCCGGCCCGTCTTGGCGCATGGCCGCTCGTTTTAGTTCCTGCCCGGCTTGGTGGTTTTTCTCGTCATAGTCCTTGAATTTTCCGGCATCGGAGCCGATAAAACTCAAAATACGCATCTTTTCAGCCAGCGGAGGCTGTGGGTGGTCGGCTATGCGCGGGGCAATTTTTGCCACCAGGGGCCAGTCTTCACGGGAAATTCCATCGGTAACAGCCTGCATATTCATGGACAGGTCTTGCATGATCGTGTGTAGAGCGAGCGGTTTGATTTCAGCGGGGCCGTTGGCCCAAGTCATTGAGCTTGCAGACACCAGCAACGTGCCGATTACCCCGGCGGCAAAGACTATTTGGGAAGTACGTTTGTTTTTCATTCGAACTCTCGTCCTTCGCCGGCTTCTTCGTAGGTCACGCCATCGCGGATATGGTAGATACGCTTGAAGGTCGGGATTATTTTTTCGTCGTGGGTGACAACGATAATGGCGGTTTCGAGTTTGCGGGCCATGTCGTTGAGGATTCGAATTACGGCCAGGGCACGTTCGCTGTCGAGCGGCGCGGTGGGCTCGTCGGCAAGAATCACCGGAGGGTGATTGACCAAACCACGGGCAATGGCGACCCGCTGTTGCTCGCCACCGGAAAGTTGCGATGGCATTGCCTTGGCGCGATGCTCCACATCAAGCGCTTTAAATAATTCTACTGCCCGGCTGCGTGCCTCAGCGTTAGGTATTCCTGCCAGCATGGGTAGCAGGGCAACGTTGTCGGTGACGTTGAGGAAAGGGATGAGATACGGTGCTTGGAATACAAAGCCGATTTTGTCGCGGCGCAGTGCCCGCAAGTCCTTAACCAGCCAGCCGTCATCATAAATCACCTCGCCGCCGAGAATCATCCGCCCGGCGGTGGGCGCGATCACCGCCCCCAAGGCTTTAAGCAGCGTACTCTTGCCGGATCCTGATGGGCCGATCAGGCCGACCACCTCGCCGGGGGCCACTTGCATGTTTACGTTTTTCAAGGCATCGACGGCGGTATCTCCACTGCCATATCGTTTTTTTAAGCCTTCAATATGGATACCTGAGCCTATCATGTCAGCCTCCTATGGCCTCGGCCGGATCGACCTTGAGTGCGGCACGGATAGCGATAATGCTCGATAACACGCAGATCACAACCACGGCGATAAAGCCAAATACCGAGTCGAGCGGTTCCAGTAGCACATATTTGGGGAAAAATGGTGCCATCAACAAGGTGGCCGATATTTTGCCCACCACGAAGCCAATCAGCCCCAGGGCAATGGCTTGCTGCATGATCAGGCCGGCAATGGTGCGGTTTTTGGTGCC
>VMSS01000226.1 GCA_013791995.1 Desulfurivibrio sp.
AACATCAAGATCCTCAATTACCTGGCCATCATCGACAAATTCATGCCCAACACCAACATCACCATGGCCGACCTGCCCCCCGGTCTCAAGGGCTGCGTGGAAGCAACAGATTCCTGCGTTGCTTATGAAATGAAGATTCAGAAATTAAAAAGTCAGCGACAGGGCAACCTCTTCCTCGATCTTCTCCGTTTCAAGCGCCAGGCGCACCAGACCGGCTGGCGCTTTACCGCCTTCATTGTCCTGGTGGACGATCTGGTGGTGTACAAACTCTGGGACGGTCAGCCCCGCATCGAAGGAGAGGTGTACAAGAAGAACCCACTCGGCCCCCTGCAGGAACCTGCGGACCTTGCCACGGACGCCGCGGTGGTCGGCACTTTTTAGCAGTCAGGCAAAGCTCTTTCAAAACGAATATTTCCGAACCAAACCCCACACTCAGACAACACCCAATGCCCGTAACATAGCGCCCAGGTCCCGCTGATCCAGCCGGGTCAATCCCGCCTGAACACCAAACTCCAGGGCCTGACGGTATTCCTCCGGCAAGAGCATACGATCAAGGGGCGGAAAATTCATAGCCTGTCCGCAAGGGCGGTACTGATCCATGATGTTAACATAGGTGCGGGGCGAAATATCCCTGGCCCAAAACCCCATGATCTCCCGGGTCTCGGCCAGGCCCCCAGGCATGACCAGATGGCGCACCAGGAGCCCGTGCTCCGCCAACCCTTCACTGTTGATGACCAGATCCCCCACCTGATGGTGCATCTCGCGGATGGACTGTCGGGCTATTTCCGGGTAATCACCCGCCTTGGCAAAGCGGCGGGAACTCGCGCTCTGCCAGAACTTGAAATCCGGCATGTAGATGTCGACTACTCCGTCCAGCAGCCGGAGGGTCTCCACCGCATCGTAGCCACTGGTATTGTAGACCAAAGGCACGGAGAGCCCGCCCTCAACGGCAAGAGGCAAGGCCTCCAGAATCTGCGCCGCCACATGGCTGGGCGTCACCAGATTGATGTTATGGCAGCCCTGCTGTTCGAGGCGCACCATCATCGAGGCCAGTTGCGCAGCCGAGACTTCCTCCCCATCTCCGTGATGACTTATTTCGTAGTTCTGACAGAAGACGCAACCGAGATTGCAGTTGGAGAAAAAGATGGTGCCCGAACCTCCTTGGCCAACCAGAGGGGCTTCCTCGCCGAAATGGGGGTGAGCGGCCGAGACCACCGCCAACCTGCCGGTTCGGCAAAAACCCTTCTCCCCGGCCGATCGATCCACTCCGCAGCGCCGGGGACACAGTTCGCAAGAAGACAGCCGCTCCAGAGCCGCATCCTTCCTGCGAAGCAACTCTCCGCTTGCATAAAGAGTAAGATATGCCGGCGCCCTGGACATTTCAGAAAAACCCCTTAATTCCTCACACACTGAGAACGGACATTGTTGTCATCCACGGACCTGCCAGGTATTTTTCAGTACGCCTCGCTTTTGTCCGGAAAAATCAGCGGAATCCTGAGATCATCTCAAGACTGGATCAGACAGGAACTGGATATCGACGACACCCAGAATAATTTTGACGGCAAGGCCCAGCTCACATCAGCGTATGCGCTGCACCCCGACTATAAATTGACGTTCTATATTTTCGCAGGATTTTTCCTGCCCGCAGTTTAAAAAATGCCCCACAGACAACAACCCACCGGTGTTGCAGGTCGTTGTTAATCTTCTAATCTCCTCGCGATGCGTCAAGTTTTTCCAACTTGTCCATCAGGATCTCCGCATTCTCAAAGTTCGGGTTTTGCCGGAGAACACGTTTAAGATACCCTTTGGCACCCTCGTATTCCTTGAGATCGACAAGCAACACCGCATAATTGTAGTTGAGTGATTCGTCGGTCGGAGCAATCTGCAAAGCACGCTCATAATATCCCCTTGCCCGGTCAAACTCCTTGCGCCGCCTGCAGACAATGCCCATCTGGTTTAAGAGAACAATCTCCGCCGTACCGCGATTCATGTTCCGCTTCATCGTCGTCTCGGCCTCAGTGTCCATGCCGCAGTCCAGGCAGGCCTCCACATATTTATGAGGGAGATTGGCCTCCTTTTTAGAAAGCTTCAACGCCGTGCTCAAAGAGGATTTTGCTTCCTCGGTGTTTCCCATGGCATTGAGCTGCACGGCAAGATCCACATGACGATCCGGGGTGCTTGGAGAAATATCT
>VMSS01000069.1 GCA_013791995.1 Desulfurivibrio sp.
CAAGGTGAAGATCGCGGTCCCTTATTTTGTCGATAAAACAAGGCCGGACTCCATCCATGACGGCGGCAAGAAAATGGCGGATCTTCTGAGCCGGGCTCTGGCTTTTCACGGTTTTGTTGAGCCTATTCCCCCTTCCGCGTACGGTGGCGCCCAAACCTGGGATTGGCCTTCCATTGGCGCCGAGTTCACGGTACTTGGCCAATATGAAATGACTGCCGAAGGCCTTGTCCTGGAACTGCGCCTCAACGAGATCCAATCAGGCAGTATGGTCCTTGGCCGCCGATACCAGACCCCCATCAGCAAAAGCCAGGAGAGCATTAAAAAATTCTGTGATGAAATTGTCCTCCTGCTCACCGGAGAGCGTGGGGTCAGCCAGACTCAGATCGCTTTTGTTTCAACGGCGACGGGAAACAAGGAAATCTGGCTTACAGACGTTCTCGGCGACAATATCCGCCAGATAACCCAGCATGAATATATTGCTCTTTCGCCAAGATTCTCCCCGGACAATAAATGGCTGGCCTACACGTCTTATCATCGCGGCAATCCCAATCTCTACATCACCGAGTTGAGTGTTCTCAAAAGCACCCGCGCCATTTCCCGCCAGAAAGGGCTCAACATGGCGCCTGCCTGGTCGCCGGACGGGAGCGTCATCGCCCTGACCCTCAGCAAATCTTCCAACCCGGACATTTATCTGATTGATAACAAGGGCAACGAATTGCGCCGCCTGACAAATGGGGAAGGAGTCAACGTCTCGCCAACCTGGTCGCCTGACGGAAAAAAACTGGCCTTTGTTTCCGATCGCAGCGGCACCCCGCAAATCTATGTCATGGACGTTGCCACCAAATCCGTCCAGCGAATCACCTATCTCGGCAACGAAAACACCACGCCAAGCTGGTCGCCGAAGGGAGATTGGATCGCCTATACCGGCAGGGTAAACGGCAACACCCATATCCTGTTGACCAAACCCGAAGGCGGCACCCCTGTCCAGTTGACACAGACATCAGGAGATCATGAATCTCCCAGCTGGTCTCCGGATGGTCGGCAACTTATCTTTTCAAGAAAGCGGAACAATAAGCAGGAACTATGCGCCATCTTTAAAAACGGCATGGGACTTCGCTCGCTTTTCAATCTCAAGGGCGCTCAATCCAGCCCGCAATGGTCCCCGCGTCAAGACCTGTAGCTTTTATTTTATTAGGAGAGAGTCCATGAAACGATCAATGACCAATCTTGTCCTCACCCTGTGCCTTTCCCCTTTGCTCATGCAATGCGCTGCGGAAAAAGATGTCAGGGGACTTGACATGAGGCTTCGCCTCACCGATTCAAAAGTCGAGGAAATGGACAACGCTTTCACTGCCATAAAAAACCAGCGCGGCACGCAGGCGGAACTGGCAAATCAGCTCGAACAGATCAAATCGCGCTTGTTGCAGCTAGAAGCACGAATTGAAGAGAAAAATGTCCAAACAAGGAAAACCCAGCAAGAACAAGCATCCTTACGACAAAATACCAATAGCCAAATCGAGCAACTGCGCAGCCAGATTGCGGAAATGAGCGGAAAGCTTTCCGGTGTCAACGCTCAGGTCGCATCCGTGTCTGACGACGTCACCCGTGTGCAGGAAAACCGGGCCAGAGAGGCTGCGGAACGTGCAGCACTGGCAGCAAAAGCTGCGGAAGAAGCGCAACAAAAAGCCGAATCCGCCAGCACCCATCGGACCATAGAACCGGAAGAAACCAAGAAAAAACCGGGAAAGAGTGAAGAGGCGTCAAAGCCGGAAGAATCCGCAAAACCGGACTCGGGCAAAGCGACAACGAAGGATGCAGAGACGAATACCAGCGACATCCTCTACAATAAAGGGCTTGCTGCCTACAAAGCGAATAAATACAAGGAAGCTTACAGCGCTTTTTCAAGCTATCTGGAAAAAAACCGAACAGCACCCCTCGCACCCAACGCCAGATTTTGGCTTGGGGAATGCTTGTATCAGCAGAAAGAATTCGAGTTGGCCATCCTTGAGTACCAGAAGGTGATAGCCGATTACCCCAAGAGCAACAAAGCCTCGGCCGCCCTCTTCAAACAAGGTCAGGCATTTGAAAAGCTCTCCGAAAAGGAAACCGCCAAGATTGTCTACAACAAGCTCCTTGCCGATTATCCCAAGAGCGAACAGGTTGAAATGGCCCAGAAACGGCTGAAAGATTTGAGATAATCTGGTTGCCCGTTTTTCCGTTATTCCGGCCTTCGCCGGAATAACGGAAAAAAACTAACGGGAAATGAGTGTTAATCAGACAAAAAAAAAGGCCCCGCAGTTATGCGGGGCCTTTTTTTATAACTCGAACGTCAGAGAACGTTACGGGGTAATCCCCATCTCCTTCTCTTTGGCTGCAACGGCCAAACGTGTCTTGACCGCAGTATCCGGGATAAGGCTCATGGAGTCGATGCCGCACTCGACCAGGAAGGTGGCGAACTCGGGGAAATCCGAGGGACCCTGACCGCAGATTCCGATCTTCTTCCCGCGCCGCTTGGCGGTGGCAATGACCATCTTGATCATTTCCTTGACCGCATCATCGCGCTCGTCGGCGACACCGGCAAGAAAACCGGAGTCGCGGTCAAGGCCGTAAGTGAGCTGGGTCAGATCATTGAAACCGATGGAGAAGCCATCGAAAACGTCGGCAAAGGCATCTGCCAGGATAACGTTGGACGGGATCTCGCACATCACGTAGACTTCCAGGCCATTCTCGCCCTGAACCAGACCGCATTCCTTCATGACCTGGATAACCTTCTTGCCTTCTGCAGGGGTTCGGCAAAAAGGCACCATCAGTTTGATGTTGGTGAGTCCCATCTCGTTACGGGCTTTAAGCAATCCCTTGCACTCCAGCTCAAAGGCCGGTCGATACTTGGGATCATAATAGCGGGAAGCGCCACGCCAGCCGATCATCGGATTCTCCTCGTGCGGCTCATAAAAGGTGCCGCCGGTGAGATTCGCGTATGCGTTGGACTTGAAGTCGGAGAGCCGAACAATAACATCCTTGGGATAGATGCTGGCAGCGATGCGACCCACGCCTTCGGCAACCTTGTCGATAAAGAACTGCTTCTTATCCGCATAGGCGGTGGTCTTCTTGTCGATCGCCCTGACCACTGCCTGCTTTTCCGGATCCGAAGAGTTCTTCAACTCTTCGTAGTTGAAAAGAGCCAGGGGATGAATGCCGATATGGGAGTTGATGACGAACTCCTCGCGGGCCAGACCAACGCCGTCATTGGGAATCTGGCATTCGGTGAAAGCCTTCTC
>VMSS01000099.1 GCA_013791995.1 Desulfurivibrio sp.
AGATGGAAGTGGCGATCTTGTCCAGCAAAGGGAGGGCGCCCGGCTGAACCTGAGCGGTGCCGGAGGGAAAGAAGCCCGCCTCCTTCAGGCTGATCACCAACCCACGTTCGTTGATGGTCAACTGCACCTCATTTTTAGAACCATATTCCTGAAGCTTGTCCTGGATATCTTGCTTGATCTGGGTGAATTCCTGAACTTCGGCGGCGGAGGCTTCCTCCTGGGACTGAAGTGGCACCGGCGGCGTTACCACTTCGGGGATCAGACCAAAATCCTTGTTGCCGATAACCTTGAGAGCCGGGGTTAAAGTCTGAGACCCGGAGAAAGAGGATTGGATGGAGGCCTGCACCTCCTCCATTTTTTTCTGGTCCACGATGGACATGGCATAGAGCATTACAAAAACGGCAAAAAGCAGGGTGATGAAGTCCGCATAGGAGACAAGCCACCGTTCCAGATTCGGCTCCTTCTCATGCGCTTTCCTTCTCTTCGGTCTGTTCATCGTAATAGTTCCCCGAGACCACTAAAATTCCGGCAACCGCGGAATAGTAACCGCTTATGAGCCGCCCGCACCTCGGCTGTAAATCAGGACACCGCTGGTCAGAGTAAAGCCCCGCAGCCGTTTTTCGATCATTCTGGGATTCTCACCTTTCTGGATGGCCAGAAGGCCCTCAATCACAATTTCCCGCTGGAGAATCTGCTCTTTCAATCTTTTCTTGAGTTTGGTGCTGATGGGGATACAGATAATATTGGCGACCATCAACCCATAGATCGTGGCCACGAAGGCCACCGCGATCCCCGCGCCGAGCTTGGAGGTATCAGAAAGATTATTCATTACATGGATCAATCCCAGAACCGCACCGATAATACCGATGGTCGGGGCAAAACCGCCCGCCGCCTCAAACACCTCGGCACTGACTTTGTGGCGCTCTTCGAAATTGGAGAGTTCGATCTGCAGAACCGCCATGACCTCCTCGGGGTCCATCCCGTCCACCACCATTTCAAGACCCTGACCCAGAAAGCGGTCCTTGACCCGCTGTGCATCCTGCTCCAGGGTTATCAGTCCGTTTTTCCTGGCAGTGCTGGCAAAACCGACCAGTTTGCCGATCAAATCCTCCGGATCTTCCTCCTGGGGGAAAAAAGCCGTGGCGGAGCTGCGGAAGGCGCGCATCAGATCCTGGAGGGGAAAAGAGACAAAGGTTGCCCCTATCGTCCCCCCCAAAACAATAAGAGCCGCAGTGGGCTGAATAAGGGCATCGATGTGACCGCCTTCAAGAAGCTGGCCGCCGATGACGGCCCCGAAGCCCATAACCAGGCCGATAAGGGTAGCTATGTCCATATGCTGTGCGACTCCGTTGAGTTATCCCAGGGGAAATGCCGATATTATAGCACGGTTCCCCCATGCAAGGTCAACAAAAAGAGAGGCGCAAGCCGCAGAGAGGACAAAACGCCAAGCCAATCCGACACGACGGGGTGAATCGTTGCCCACGGGGCAAAAAAAAAGGCCACGCCGAAGCATGACCAGATTTTTCTACAAAAATTTTCAAGATGGTGCCGAAGAGAAGACTCGAACTTCCACGAGGAAACCCCCACTAGGCCCTGAACCTAGCGCGTCTACCAATTCCGCCACTTCGGCACATCGTGAAAAGCGATAATAGTTTTTCGAGGTGGTGTTTGTCAAGACAATTTCCCCCTGGTGCGATAAAAAATCTCCCCGCGCAGTTGCTTGACCTTTTCAAGGTTGTCGCCTATTGTATGGGCACATAAAATCAGGACTCCAATCACCATGGAAATATACACGAAACTCAGCGACATCCCCGCCCCCTTCCCCAGGGCCACGGTCACCATCGGCAATTTTGACGGCGTCCATCTGGGCCACCAAATTCTTTTCTCCGAAGTGGTAAGCAGAGCCTATCGAAACAAGGGCACCAGCGTGGCTGTCACCTTTGAACCGCACCCGCTCAAGGTTGTCCGTCCCGACATCGGCCTCAAGTTGATCTCCACAGCCGAACAGAAAAAGGAGCTCATCGCCCTGGCCAATATCGACGCGCTGATCATCCTCCCTTTTACCCGTGAATTTGCCAATACCCCTGCCGAAGATTTTGTGGATCAGGTCCTGTGCAAAACCATCGGGGTTCAGGATCTGGTGGTGGGGTACGACTACGCCTTTGGCAAGAGCCGCCAAGGCGACATCCCTTTTCTCAAGGAGCAAGGGAAGGCCAAAGGATTCACGGTCTCGGTGGTGGAACCGTACTATGTCGACGGAATGCTTGCCAGTAGCACCAAAATCCGTGAGCTGGTGGGATTGGGCAAGATGGTTGATGTCAAGAAACTGCTGGGACGCTACTATCAGATCCGGGGCGAGGTCAAACTAGGCAAACAACGCGGCGGACCGCTTCTCGGTTTTCCCACCGCCAATCTCGCCATTGCCGATGAGGATCTCTGCCCGCGCCTGGGAGTGTACGTCACCCAGGTGATTTACGACGGAAAATGTTACGGCGGCGTGCTCAACATCGGCTACAACCCGACCTTTGATGGCAAAAAACTCTCCGCAGAAACCCATATCTTTGACTTCAATCAGGATATCTACGGCAAACCCATCAAGATAAATCTGCTCCGCTTCCTGCGCGGAGAAATGAAATTTTCCGGGCCCGAAGAACTTGCCGGACAGATTGCCCTGGACGTAACCGCCGCCAAAGAAGTTCTGGCGGATGCCAAAAAAGAAATCCGGCTTTCCTGCGAAGAAAAATACAACCACTAAGAACTTATCGGCAAATACGCTGTACGACAAAAGAAGGCGGGAAGCATGTGCTTCCCGCCTTCTTTATTATGTATTCAGTCCTTTTGCTTCCGTTACAACTCAAAAGTCCTCGAAAGCATCCTCGTCAAAGGGAATAACATCCTTCCCCCGCTTCTGTCCTGAAGCCGGTGGGGCAGCAATAGCCTTGGGCTTCTTTCCCGATGCACCGGACTTCCCCGGCGACTTTGCACCAGAAGGCGCACTCAAAGCAGGGGTGGATTTCCTGGTCACTGGTCGGCCCGTTTTTGATGCCGACCCGGTTTTTCCCGTGCCGGAGCCGGAACTTTCTCCGCCGCTGACCAGCACAGACAGATCATCCACAAACTTTTTCATGTACTCCGCCTGAGCGCTCAACTCCTCCGAAGCACTGGCCGCCTCTTCCGAGCTGGCCGCGGTTTGCTGGGTCACCCGATCAATCTCGGTAATAGCCGAATTGACCTGGTCAAGCCCCGTGGTCTGCTCATTGGAAGCAACAGCAATTTCATCAACAAGACTCCCCACCTTGGCCGCCACCTCGGCGACCTCGCAGAAATCCTCGTTGGTCCGAACCAGCAGATCCTCGCCCTCTTTCACCTTGAGTACGGTGCCCTCGATAAGATTCGCGGTGTTGCGGGCCGCCTCGGCAGCGCGCATAGCCAAATTCCGAACCTCATCGGCGACCACGGCAAATCCGGCCCCGGCCTCGCCGGCCCGGGCCGCCTCAACCGCAGCATTCAGAGCCAGCAAATTGGTTTGAAAAGCAATCTCATCAATGGTCTTGATGATCTTTGAGGTCTGCTCGCTGGCCTTGGAAATTTCTCCCATGGCCACGGTTTGCGCGGCCATGGACTGATTGGCCTTGCCCATCACCGTATTCACCTCGCGCATGAGCGTGTTGCACTCAGCGGCGTTGTCGGCATTGCGCCGAGCCATGGTCGAAACTTCTTCCAGAGAGGCGGAAGTCTCTTCCAGGGAGGCAGCTTCTTCCGAGGCACCTTCAGCCAATTGATGCGCCGATCCGGAAAGCTCACCGGAGGCCGAAGTCACCTGGGCCGCGCATTCCTCCAACCCGGAAATGATCGTGCCAACCGGGCGAATGACAAAACGGGAAAGACACCAGTACACAGTCAAACAGAGAGCCAGCACCACGCCGCCAATGGCGAGAATGATGACAAGCCCCAACCGCCAGGAGGCGGCGGTCAGTTCTTCCTGCGTGGTTTGCACCTGCTGCTCGATACGGGCCGAAACTTCGGCGGAGGTTTTCTCAACCCCGGCAAAGTTCAAGCCAACTTCGACAAAACCGATGGCCGCGCCCTCGAACAGGATATCCTTGGTCAAGGTTTCCTTAGCTTCCTCCTGATCTTTGGCCTGGGCAAGCACATTCTTGTCCTTGCCGTAAAACACCACGGAGACAATATCAGCGTCTTTCTTGGCGTTGGAGGCAAGCCTGGTCATGGAGTCAAAATCATACCCCAGGATCAGGGCTGCGCCCGTCTGAGACAGAAGGGCAGCAATGGACTCCCCCTTCTGCCTCAATTTTTCGGCCAACAGCTTTTCCTGCTCTGCCTGCTCAGATTTCAGTCGGCCGATAAACTCATCCGCCTGCTTGGATTGGGAGTGGCTGGCGGTGTAAATTGCCACCACCGCCAGCACGGCCATCAAGCCCTGCGCCAAGACTGAAACAATAAGAATAAACTTGGCGGCAATTCCTTTCTTTTTCAAAGCCATCTGCCTCCCAAAATGTATTAATTGGCAAAAGCCCCATACTTAAGCGCCTTCAGGCACTCCCGGACGCTGGTAAAATCAGCAGGCGGCCCCCAACCGAGGATCCCGGCTTTTTTGGCAGCAGGGGAATCGGCAGTCACAGCGATGAGGGCATCGCCTAACTTTTTGGCCTTGGCGTCATCAACATGCTTTGCGGCAGCCATGGGCCACTCGGGATACAATTCGGTGCTGTGCACAAAGGGGAAGCCGTCTTTGATCTGATTGATGATTTTGAAATCCGCCATGGAGATTTTGCCTTCTTTTTCCATGGCCTCCATAACGTCGGTACGAACGGTTCCGGCATCCATGGCCCCGTTTTTCACGGCGAGAACCACGTTGTCATGCTTGCCGCCTTCCTTGAATTCGGCAAAATCTTTTTTGTAATCGATGCCGTTCTGGAGCAGAAGCCGCAAAGCCATCTGGGCGCCACCAAAAGAAGAGGCTTTTACTACCATGAATTTCTTGCCCTTAAGGTCTGCAAGAGTATTGATGGGGCTGTCTTTACGAACCATGATTACCCCGCCAAACTCCTTGATCGGTTTGCCGCCCGCCGAGTTGATCTGCATGGCGACCGGTTTGGCGCCGTAAAGTTTTTCCATCTCCACGAAAAAAGAGGAGTTTGCCAACATGAAATCGATTTTACCGTCTTTCAGCATGGGCTGGATGGCGGCAAACTCCAGGGGCATAATGGTAACCGGCTCACCCATCTTGCCGGTGAGATACTCCCCGGTTGCAGCCCATTCCTCCATGGCTTTGGGCGCGCCCCGCAAGGCCAGAACGCCGACCTTGATTTCCGCCTGAGCCGTAGCGACAACCATGGCGCTCACAACCGTGACCAAACACATCATACCGATCTTCTTCATACTGATTCCCATTACACTTCTCCTTGCTGTATTGTGTTTCATGCTTTTTCCGGATAATCCGGAACCCCATACAGGCACGACAAGGACCCTTCCGGCACAGGGCGAAAGCCATCGGCCGGAAGCACAACAGGTAGGTAGTAACACCCACGTAGCAAATATTGTATAATTATCAGGAAGATACTGTCAAAGAGAAAATTAATAAAAATCACTGCGTCAGGCAGAGACCGTCACGAACCAGGATGGTTCTGTTGCCGTGACGACAGGCCTCCGGGTTATGCGTCACCATGATGATGGTCAAACCTTCTGTGTTCAACTGGCGGAGCAGGGCCATGACCCCCTCGGCGGTTTCGCTGTCAAGGCTGCCGGTGGGCTCGTCTGCCAGCAGAATGGGCGGACGGTTAACAATGGCCCTGGCAATGGCAACCCGTTCCTGCTCGCCGCCGGAAAGCTGATCCGGCAAGCGTTCCGCCTTGGAACCAAGGCCCACCTTTTCAAGAACCGACCGGGCCATACCATCTTGCTCTTTGGCGGGGATGCCGGTGATGGCCATGGGCAGCTTTATGTTTTCCAGCACCGTCAGATAGGGGATGAGCTGAAAAGACTGAAAAATAATACCGATATATTCGCTGCGGAAATCAGCCCGCTGTTCGCTGCTCAGACCATAGATATCCAGGGAATCCACCAGAACCTGTCCGCGGCTCGGATGATTGAGCCCGCCGAGCACAGCCAGCAGAGTACTTTTTCCGGAGCCGGATTGCCCCATGATGCTGATGAACTCCCCGTCGGCCACGTGAAAATTCATGTGCCTGATGGCGCTCACCGTGGTTGCTCCGGCCTGGTAATCCTTACCGATATCCCGGATCTCGATGAGATGACGCACTTCGCTTTCTCTTGTTTGCATGACTTCTCCTTACGTAACTGATCACGGGTTAAGCCCCAGAAGGGTGTAACCAAAAAAATAAGCGATCGCAGGGCGCCACAGATGCGCGAAAGAGGCCTGTCCGCCATACATCAGGTATGCGGACAGGTCGATGACAATGCAGAGGCGGTGTCCTGTGCTCGCTTGTCTCCCTACAGAGCCCGCAAGGCTACACTGGGATCAAGACCACTGCCTTTCCTGGCCGGATAAAAACTGGCCAGCAGACTGAGAGAAATGGAAAGCAAAATGGCCAGACCGCCGAGACCGATATTCACCCCGGCAAAGGTTCCGTTGGGAATAACCAGAGGCAGCACCGCCCAAGCGATGAGATTGCCGCTGACAAAACCCAGAAAACCGCCCATAAACCCGACCACAATCGCCTCCAGCAAGATGATCTGCATGACATGACCCCGCCTGAAACCGATGGCTCTAAAAATACCGATTTCCCGGGTGCGCTCGTTCACCGCCCCCATCATGGTGACAAAAACCAACAGCGAGCCGATGAAGATCACCAGTCCGGCAACGCCGTAGCTGAAGGCCTTGAACAACTCAATGGACTGCATCTTGGCCATCACCGCCTGCCTGAGCGCAGTGACCTTGGCATCGGGAAATTTTTCCGCGATCTGCAAAACAAGTTCGGAGATCGGGCAATCCCGGCAAAAAGCTGCGATCTCCACCAGGGAAACAATGCCCTTTTTACCCAATACCTCCTGGACAGCATGGAGATCGCCGATAATCATGCCGTCTTCCGCCGCCCCGGTGGCCTGGAGAATCGCGGTCACCGTAAAGGTTCGGCTGCCAAGCTCCAGAGTGTCGCCAATGGCCAGATGCAACGCTTCCGCCGCCTCGGAACCGACAATCAGATCTCCTGAGGCAGCAGGAGCGACGCCACCCAGATGCCACCAGGTTTTAAGCGGAAGTTCCACTGCAAAATCAACCCCCATCAAAAGAACCTGCCGCCCCATGACCTGGGCCGCGCCGAGAACCTTGGGGGCCACCGTGCCGAGATTCTCGCGGTTTTCAATCTCTCGAATCCCGACGAGGTCTTTTTCGGCAAATTCCTGAACCGCGTAATTGACGCCGCCCACCGTAATGCCGCCATAACTCAAGGCCAGATTCTCGCTTCTGGGGACCATGACGATATTTGCGCCGAACCGGTCCAGCCTGTCCTCGATATCGCGGGTCATGCTTTCCGTGATGGACAACAGGGTGACAATGGTGGCGATCCCAAGCACCAGCCCGAGAACGAGAAAGATCACCTTTCCCTTACGGCGTTTGAGGTTGTTACAGGAGATATGATAGAGCTTCATCTGTTTTTTTCCCGCGCAGTTCGGTCTGGCTATAGGCCGCCGGTCGCTACGGCCTCCTTTTTCATGGTATGCAACCGCTGGCTGTGGCCCACTTCATTGAGAAGCACGGCCTGGGCTCCCTGTTTCAGCAAAAAAGCTGAAATTTTTGCGGTATCAAGCACCTCCTTATTGAAGGTGACGACAACCCGCGAACCATGGCTGTCCACCACCACCTCGCGCACCCCGTCCTGTTTTTTGAGTTCAGCCAGAGCCTGCTGGGCGTCGGTATGCTCCCCGGACAACTTGTAAATGGCATCTTCAAGCTGGCGGTTTTGCAGAAAGGCGATGGACCTGGGAATGACAACCATGCCCAACCCAAGGAGAATGACAAGGGAGACAGCGGTCGCCACAAGACCGAATCCCAGCCCCCGTTTCTTCACCCCCAAAACCCGTTCCCGTTTTTCCCGGTATTTATCAAAATCGTACGCCATCTCTGCCGCTGCCCCTTATTTTTTATATTTGCAATACCAGCTGTTCTGATCGATATCAGCCATGGCGATCACCAGGGTGTTTCCTTCAATTTTCCTGGTCAAAGGAGCCGGATTGCAACCGCCTTTCACCTCGTTGATCCTGTTTGAGGCAAACCGCATGCGGCAGTTGAGGCAGACCATGAAATCACCGTCCTGCTCATATCCCTTACCCGCACGGTAGCAAACATCACAAGCATCGATGGCCGCACGGATGACGCCATCCTTACTTTTCAAAACAAAAAAGGTCACCATGACGCCATCGGTGGCCTGAACCTTGAAATGGTGGGCCTTGCCGTCATTGACTGAAGCCAGGGGAATTTCCAAGCGATCCTTGGCCGGGGCCAGAACCTTCACTGTATCTCCCCACAAGCCGGCAATTGCCGTGCCACCCAGCATCACGCACACAGCCACCGCCGAAACCACTCCACATATTTTTTTCATCGAACCTCTCCTCGTTTTTTTCAGGGCGCACCACTGCCGAACAGCTTCCTGAAAAGCTCCCGCCAGGATGCGGCCGTCGCCGAGCAACCATTCTGGTCGCAACCGGAACAGACCCTGGTTGTCGTATTCCCACCTTTTACATTCACCGGTTCCTTCACGGATTTCGCCGGATACCCTATCTCCCCCAACACCCGGACAATGGATTCCTCAT
>VMSS01000011.1 GCA_013791995.1 Desulfurivibrio sp.
GCATCCTTGGTAACGGCCTTGATGCCAAGGACATGCCGGAAAAAATAGACTAGTTGCTCCGGTCGGGATAGCATAGATAAATATCCGTTGATGACAAGACGGTCAAAAAAATGATATGTAAACATAACCCTTGGCCCAAACAAATGAAGCAAGCTTTCCATCGGTTGTCCTCCTTCTTGATTCTTTACCCAAATAATCATAGGAATAGACAACCGGTGGAATTTATTCAATCAAAATTTCAAATATCTTTGGCTAGATTTTCGTTAGCTTGTTAAAATGACCATAACACCCAACACCAAACTCAGACAAATCTCTTTTCTGTAGTACGGTGCGGGGGGCGTTTACAAATTGAGGCCCCTGCCGCGGAGGTGCGCTTTCACCTGGCGGATGGCAAAGGTCCGGAAGTGGAAAACCGAAGCTGCCAGCAGAATCGAGGCGTCCCCCTTGACCCGGCTGTTTTTCATGTCCAGACAAGGCATGATTTTAATCTGATTCATAATTCTACTCCGACATATAATTAATTATGCTTAAATCAACATTCTCATCAGATACAAGGCGATTTGATGCCGGACATCGGGCAGAGAGGATTTTTGTTTCAGCGCTCTTTGCCTGTCCCGCCAGCGCTCCGAGGAACGAACGGGGCATTGGCGATCTTTCCACGATTCCAAAGCACATGGATTCACTGGGAAAGACTGCTTTGTATCCTTCCCATTCTCCGGTACCACAGGTTCTGCTGTTCGAGTTTTTTTTCCTGTATGCGCTGGAGCGTCAGATAGCCGAAAGCAAGAATAACCAGCAGCACATGCCGTCGCCAGCCGGTCCAGCTTCTGCCCTCATGGTGATCCAGACCCAGCTCCTCCTTCAATTGCTGGTAGCCCTGCTCGATCCAGAACCGTTCGTGAAAAAGACGAACCATCTCCAAAGTCGGCATGTCCTGGGGCATATTACTGAAGAAGTACCGGAGCTCATATTCCCTGTCATCCTTCTTTCTTCTCTCGATGAGCAGCCAGACTTCCTCATGAGCGGTTCCTTGCCGATAGCCTTGAGCGGGAAAGACCCTTCTGGATACCGCCTCAATCACCAGGGGTTTATCCAGACAATCTCTCCGGATCTCCAGATGCTCCCAGTCTCCTTCAGCGACACATTTTCCCAGTTCAGAGATCTTGACCGGCAAGGGATTCGTCTCGATCAGATTTGGGTATTTTCTCTTTCTTCCTCTTTTCTTCTCCTGGGGATCGGGTTGAACAAAAACTGGAGACTCCATAAAAACCTGCGTATCCGCGTAAACGCCGACAACATAGCGCTCTTGCCGGTCATCAAGCCCTTGGCGAAAATCCGTTATGTCTCCATACCAACCGTCTGCCACCACCGCCCGGTGCGGCGCCCCATCAGATCTGGCCTGATCAATCAGATCCAGTGCCATCTGCCACTTCGCCCGGTGATGGACATCCGCCGGCATGTAGGTCTTCTTTCGCATGTCGACACATTCCGGATCATCCGGATTATCCCAGGACTGAGGAACAAAAAGTTCCATCGCGTATGGCCAAGCGAACCCTTGACCCACGTAGGTCATGCTGACCCCAATCTGACAGTTGTCAACCTTCCCAAGAGATCCGCAATACTGCCTGGCCACACAGACACTATGGCGACCTTTCTTCGGGAATCCCGTATCGTCGATAACCAACACACCCTGGGGATCGGCGGTCTCCGCAAGCATCTGTCTCCTGTATTCGCCAAATGCGCCGTCACGGTCACACTTTACCTCTGTCAACAACCTTTGCATCCCCCTTTCCGAGGCGTGGACCTTCTCCGACATCGGCTCGACAGACTTCCTGTCCCCAGCCATCATCAACCCGACGACATAACATTGCACCAGCTCTCTGGCTTCCGCTCTCTTAATGTAAGGAGCATACAGTGCCATGTAGTCGTCTATCCCGAAAAATACGTTTTCTTTTTCCATGAAGGATGCACATCACATCTTTCACAATCATGCAGGATAATATGTCGGAGTAGAAGTAGTTTCGTGGTGATCTGTAGTGATTCTCAGTATTTACGAAAAACTAGATAACACCCTCAGATCTCAGGTTGCTTATTTCTTCCCGGTTCAAATTAAGTTTTTCTCTCAGTACCTCCTCTGTGTGTTCTCCCAAATCTGGTGAGGCCTTTTCGATCTGACATGAAGTTCGAGAGAATTTCATAGGCGTCCCAACAACTTTGAGTTTCCCCAACCGGGGATGCTGCACTTCCACGAACATCTGGCGCTCGTTGAAATGAGGATCAGTGACAACCTGTTCTATATTATTCACAGCTCCATAGATCATTTTATTCTCATAAA
>VMSS01000196.1 GCA_013791995.1 Desulfurivibrio sp.
GAGAAGCACCTCTGCCCCGCCGCCTAAGCCGGGGAGCTGCGTGGGTTCGGTTTTCCGCAAGGAATCGCGGATTGCCCACATGACCCGCACCGCCGCGGCCAGGGAGGCGGGATCATGCTGGATCACCCGGCGCTGCGCCATATCCGCCTGATCGTACAGCCGGGCCTCCACCGGGGCAAAACCCATTTCCCGAACCTTGTCGCGGTCAAGATAGATGGGCACCTTGTTTTCCAGGGCGTAGCTCTGGAGAATGGAGCCGGGGATATCCCCCAGACCCAGGACGAGAATCTGCTCGAAAAGATCCGCCACCCCGCCGGGGATATTGCGGTGGTAGGCAGCCAGCAGATCGGAGACATGGAACCGCTTTTGCTGGTCGTCGTGGGCCATGTCGGTTTCCCCGGCCTGGATCCAGAGATTGGCAACAAGCATCTTGAGCGCCTTCCGGTTATCGCGGATCGCCTGGGCGATGCCCGGCACCTGCAGGATCGGGACGATGCTGGTGAAGAGACTGCCTGGGGCGAAGAGGATGATATCCGCCTCACCGATGGCAGCCAATACCTGGGGCGGGGCCTGGGGCGCAGCGGCATACTCCACGAACACCCGGTCCACCGGATAACCGCGCCGGACCTGGCCCGACTTGAACTCGCCGCTTACCAGCACGCCGTTGGTGTAGAGGACCTTGAGCCGGGCCGGGGTGGTGGTGCAGGGAAAAACCGCCTCGGGATTTGCGCCGATCAGTTCCGCCAGCCGGGATATTCCCGCCATCTCGTCATGCCGGATGAGGATACTGGCGGCAAGGAGGAGATTGCCCAGGCAATGGGGGTGGTCGAGCTGCAGACTCAAACGGGACTCGGAAAACAGCGCTTCGAGCAGGTGCAAAAGCCCTTGCGCCATAGCTTGGGGCAGCAAGGGTAGATCCACCCCCGCATCGCTGAGCAGATCATGGGATGAAGCAGGCCGGGTGGCGAAGCGGTGGTTGAACAGAGCATGGATCTCCCGGCAGGCCAGGAGCGCTTCCTGCTCGTCGAGATCATACTGCTGGTGCAGCTGCGCCTGCCGGATGGACGACAGGAGGACGTGACGGATATCGCCCAGGGCGATGAGGGGCAGATCCTTGAGCAGTTCGCCGGTGGAGCCGCCATCGTCGGTGATGCAGACCACGGCCCGGGTTTGGGGAAAAACCTCTTTCAACCCCTGAAAGGGATTTTCGGGCCAGAGGGGGTTGCGGCTGTCGCCGCCGATGAGATTGGAAAGCCTGGTGCCGCCGCCGAAAACCACCACCCGGACATCCTTGGTCTGGGTGGTATTCAGGGCGGTGGTCAGGTAGGCCAGTTCCGTGGCCATACCCGCTGGCGCAGGCGGCGGGCCGGACAGGGCCAGAGCGATGAGCTTTTCGGCCAGATCGCCC